>JBNAWJ010000029.1:0-22143 GCA_049699795.1 Nitrososphaerales archaeon
AAGATTCATTAGTGATTTTTGTCTATTTTTGTTCGCCTTATCTTGACAACCCCCACTATAGTAACCAAGAAATTTTAATACTTAGTTTAACATAAAATCAACGATGTGCAATCCCGTGAATTAGAATTGTTAGCTGTAGTAACCAAAGAAGGCAAATGGTACGTTGCTCTATGCCCTGAGATAGATGTAGCAAGCCAAGGTAAGAGTATAGAAGAGGCTCTTAAAAACTTAAAAGAGGTTGTTGAGCTGTATCTTGAAGATGACGATGCAAGGATACCTGAAGCTGTTAAGGGAGATTTAGCCCAATCGTTTATGTCTTTTTCAGCATCAGTCACCCTATCGTTACTAGAATTTTAAGCACTTACCCACTCGATATTATAACCCGTAGTCCACTTAAGCCCCAATGAGACCGATTGATAATTTTTTGGAATCTCAAAGGATATTGCACAAACAAGCTTTCCACCATCAAGAACATAGACCTGTTGCATTGGGATATAACCTACATCATCAAGGAAATAAGTGATTATGGAATGACTGTAAACCACATTATCCACTACAGCCTCAAAGTCCAAAGGATTCACATAGAATCTATCATAGCCGTGATTCTCAATGGTCATGTTGAATATAAGAAGAGTCGTTCCAGCATCAGCCTCCCAAGAACCGACAGAATCCATCGTAGTATATTTGTAATTTATTATGATTTTTTTAGAGGGCGTTGGTCCGATAGGGCTTGCTTGATATAAAGCTGCGATCATCCCAAAAACCGATGCTAATACTATTATCGTAATGGTTATCCATTTCCAAGAGATGGACTTCTTTTCGTTCTTGCTCACTTAATCACCCTCTATCACTAAGAGTTCAAGCATGAACTTGGCTCTTAAAGTCATAACGTTCGCTTATTTCAACATGTCAATACTTAAGGCTTACTCACATTACTTATCTAATCACTCTTTAAGAATATATCCAAGAATTCTTCATTGATAGAGAATTAAACCAACCAAAAATAGTTACAATCCGGTAATTCTTATATCACTGATGCATAAATAATCATCTACACTCGACAAGGTTCAAACTCATGGGGCTTGCCAAATATGTAGTTAGAAGGGCTATCTATATGATCCCTTTGGTGATAGGGATATCCATAGTCAGTTTCTTCGTCATGTATGCTGCAGGCGATCCAATACAAATAGCAACGATGGGAAACCCAAGCATAACAGAAGCTCAGAGACAGTTCTTGAGAAACTACTATGGTTTGAACGATCCTATCCCAGTTCAGTACTTGAGATGGCTTGATCACTTTATTCATGGAGACTTTGGTATGTCCCTTTACGGTGGAAAACCTGTCAATCAGATCATCGGCTCTCTCTTCTGGGAGACCTCAAAGTTACAACTATTCTCCATAATTCTCGCTTTTATCATAGCTATTCCTGCGGGTGTATACTCTGCAGTGAAGCAACGCTCTGCTATAGATTACAGTGTGACAAGTGTATCTATCTTTGGGATATCGATGCCTGTCTTCTGGTTTGGCATAGTCTTGATACTCATCTTTTCTTATCACCTAGGCTTGTTACCCTCAGCAGGAGCTCATGGAGCACCGAGTCTTTGGCCGGTCTTTGGAATTAGAGACCCATTTCTGGATGAATTGGCTCATCTTATACTGCCAGCCACAGTTCTAATCTTTGCAAGACTGGATCGTTAATGGTTTTTGTAAGAGTTTATCACTTCAACTTTTCCTTTGTTCTCTGCAAAAATCTTGGTATGATTGATATCTCTTTCCATGTTAGCATCTTCTTATACCATACAAACCATGGAGTATCCAAGAATCCAATTATGTTCTTGCTTATTATTTGCCCAATTATCAATGGTAATATTGCATATTCTCCATAGAAAGCTATAGTAACAAATATTATGCTATCTAAAGTCAAATCTAATACATCACTTGTGAGACTTCTCAACACTACTCTTTTCTCATACTTTTTCTTTAAAAATGCGAATACATGGGCATCTAAATTCTGACAGATTAAGAATGCTATCCATGATGCTAATGTTATCCTTATCGATAATCCAAAAAGATTCTGCCAAGCTTCCTCAAACTCAAAGAATGGAGCTGGACTTAATGAATTTACCATGGCTATGAATGTTATCAGCAATACTTGAGTTATGAAGGCTATGAATATTGCTAGATGAGCTTTATTTTTACCATAGGCTTCGTTTATCATATCTATGGCTTGAGCAACAAATGGGTAGATGAAGACTGCTGCTGGTGCAAAGAATTGATAGAATCCTAGATCGAAGTTTATTATTCTACTTGCAATTATCTGTGATGCTCCTAAGTATATCGTGTAAAATGCGGTTAAAGCAGCGAATCCATAATTCTCATACTTCTTGACAATATAACTACTAGCATAAGTTACTATTGTTAAGCTGATAATCCAATACAACCAGACTATCATTAATTTCCTGCAACGATAATACTCGAGAGTATTTAAGAGTGCGGATTAAGGTCAATGGGGTTGTCAAGATAAGGCGAACAAAAATAGACAAAAATCAATAATGAATCTTTGAGATAGAATTTGGTCTATTTTTGTCTAAGCTTAAACTCGTTATTTTGACGATCCCTCCTTTCTTCAGGTATTCTTTTATATCTTTTATTTTAATCCCGTGTAACCTTGCTTTGTACCAGACATACTTACTGAAATCATCTATGAGCTCTTCTATGTTATCAAATCTTTTCATATAATCATGGAATGAAGAGTCGAATTCTATGAATGCTTTGTCTACTGCATTTTTAATGAATTTGCTAAGATCTTTCTTCATTCATACTCACCATTCATATTCAAGCAGTCTTCGATAATGTAGAGCCTTGCTATCATCAAGTTCAGACTGAGGTAATGTTGCAACTACCGCTCCATCTAACTTCTCTCCATGATACTCTAAAGCATAGATTATAGCTGGGAGCCAACCATTAAGTCTATACTTTCGATCATAAAGTGGTCTCGTATACCTGTAGCCACAATTGCATTCATAGAAGTAGCGAGTAACACCAAAGCCCAATTCCCTTTTATCAACTATCTTCATCTTCTCATGATCTTTTGGGCACCTCATAATGTCACTCCAAGAATTTCTTTCAAAAGGGGATAATCTTGCAGGAAAAGCTTAGGATCAGATCTGTACTTCTTTATTGTCTCGATAGCTGAATCTCGATAGTACCAGAAGTCTTCAGAACTATCTTCAAGTATTTCAAACCTATCTTGGCTGTTGTACCAGCTCCAGAACCTTCTCGACTCAATCTCTCTGACTTTATTTGGAATGAAGTATCCGTCATCTTTAATCTTGATCTTTACTCTTTCATCAAATTCATTCTTAACTCTGCCAATGCATGAATACTTTCCTTTATGAGATAGTTCCAAGCCTGCTACTTTTAGAATTTCAAAATCTTCATCGTCGTCGCAGTAAACTCTCCCTATCCCTTCTGATAGTAACCACTTTGTAATTAAGCTGTTCTCAATTAGTGAGCAAGCAAAATCAACCCTATGGGTTTCTTCTGCTTTTTATCCAACTATTATTATCCCAAGATTTGTACATGAGCTAAAACAATATTTAAATCCTTTCATATGACATGTCTTAATCGAACGTGATAAAGGAATACCATAATGAAAGAAAATATCGACAACAAAATCTTGAGCTACTTAATAAAGCAAGACTGGCCTGTAACAACAGAGATGATAGCAAAAGAGCTGAATATATCTTGGAATACTGCTCAAATTCATCTATACAAGCTTATGGCTGAAGGATTGATAAAAGGCAAGAGGGTTGGGAGGCAGAATCAGTGGATGGTAACAGAGAAAGGAAAGATGGTTAAAAAGGGTTGAAATAAACTCTACTATTTCATATTTAACAACATTAGAGTTTCTAATTAGTTGTTATAAATTTTCTTAACATATTCGTACTCTCTGCTTAATGGTAATGGAGCGTAATATCTTTTTCAAGATTTGCTAACTCGTGGCATTCCAAGCAACCTATGGTTGGCTAATAATCTTACTCAATTTGTCTAGCGCATCCTCCTCCTCGGGGTTTATGGGTTCAAGCCCTTCCTTTCTAGCTACTTTATTCATCTCCTCATCTGAGGCTACTAGCACTATCTTTTGCTTTATCTCACCTAAAATCTTCTTCAATTCTAAAACACTCGTCAATTGTAAGCAATCTGCTGAAGGTAAAGCATGCTTGTTTGCTATTAAGATAGCTGATGCCACTAATTCATCGCTTACACTTCTTATTGTGAACTTATCTGAAACATCCTTCAAGAATCTCGCTAAAGTGACTCTAAAAGCTTCTTCTGATAATAGCTTTCTTTTTTCTCTTTGCTGAGAAAGCAACCATGAACTCTAGTACTGTCCAAAAAGATATAGCAAAACCATGTTCTTTGAACTCGAATATCTTATCAACAACATTAGAACCTAATTCTTTATGATATCTCTTGACTATGGCTGAAGTATCAAAGTAGAAGATGACCATTTAATGCATCTCTATTCTTCTAAGTTTGACTACTTCATCGCTTATTCTACTTCCTTCAGGTATTTCTCTAGCTAGAATCTCTCTTACCTCATTTATTGGCCTTAAATCTTTTTTATAAGCCTCATAGATTTCTCTAATCTTATCCTTTATTGCACTCATCTTCACTTGGTATAGACCTACAGCTATTAGACTCTCAACATCCTTTTGTGCTTTAGCATAATCTGCTTCCATGTTTCTCATGAAATTAATTAACTTCCTTGAATTTAAATTTTTGACAGTTTCCTTTTTAATGCTATTCATCTCTTCCTAATCAAAACTTCTCTTAACGCTCTTCTCAAGTATCTTTCTACGTTAGCTTTACTGATAACCTTGTCTAGCATCTTGTTCTCCCATTCCATAGTTTCTACGTCTAGAGTCAAAGCACATCTCTTGCAGTATTTTGCATCTGGAGAATTCTTCTCATCGCATCTAGGACAAATCTTTAGTTTTAATTTCTCATCTTGTTTCTCTGAATTCGATAAACCATGCAATGCTAGCAATGTATTATCAACATCCCTTCCTGATAGATGAACATATATGGAAGCCATCTTGCTAGCCTGAGTCCAACCGAATAATACTTTCAACTGTTGCTCAGTAAGTTTTGAAGCAAGATACGTGGCTCTTGAATGCCTGAACAAGTGAGGATGAACATGCTTCTTAATACCTGCTTTCTTTGCTAGGTCTTTAAAGATTTCGTAAAGACCTCTGTAGTTCAAAGGCTCATACTTGCAGTTTGTAGCTAATGACAACCAAACATATGCTTCTGGATTTTCTCTATCGGGATGATTCTCCAGCCAAGAGCTCAAAGCTGGTGCTGATGCTATTATCCTAACTCTCCTATCTCCTGTTTTGCCTCTGACAAAAAGTATCTCTCCATGATCATCGAATGAGATTTGCTTCATCTTTAGCGTTAACAATTCTCCTACTCTGCAACCGCTTTCATAGAAGGCTAAGACTAATGCTCTATCTCTTGGATTGCTTGCTGCTTCGGCTAATCTTTTGATCTCTTCCTCAGTTAGAATTTCTTCAGGAAGTTTACTGTTGTTCTTCATAGATGTTCTTATCCAGCTTACTTCTTCTGGATAGCTGTCATCAGTCTTTCTAAGCCATGAGTAGAATTTCTTCAAAGTAACTTTGTAGTGTTGTTTAGTCCAATCGCTCCACTTATCGTTTCTCTCCATCTTCTCAACAAGTTTAACCATATCTTCTCTATTCGCTTTCTCAAAAGGCTTATTCAACATCTTTGAAATTTGCTGTAATGTATAGAGATACTTAACAATCCTAGCCGTGCTCAATCCTTCGGCAAAGCATTGGCTATGGAATTTAAGTATCAGCAGCTTATTCTCATCGATTATATCTTCAGAGTTTCTTATTCTTTCAAGAGAATTCCTAAGAGTTTTAGATCTGCTGTAGATGTCTTCCTTCATTTTTCATAATTATTGCTGTGAATATTTAAAGCCGATAGATATGAAGCCTAGGTGTAACGCCGAGGCTGGGATAAGAATCCTAGGTTCAAGTTGAAGGGCTCTGTCATCTGAGTTAGCTTTACTTACCCTATTATTGTTCCCAATTTTCTTAAAACTTTGTCTTTCTTCTCTTCATCAAACTCTGTTGTCAGGAAAGTTCCTCTCCAGGTATCAATGAATCTCTTATCAGAAATTATCGGCATTATATATTCTTCTAATTTCTTCTTGAAGACATCTGGGTAAGGCAAAATCTCTTTTGTACGTTCTTTCAAATCCTCTGGCACTCCTCCCTCTAAGATTAAAGTAGCTATATCTCTAACATCACTCAGTCTGGCCGAAACAATCTTCAGTATCAAATAATCGGTATAACTGGGTACATACGTCATATGCTCTTTCTCAGAAATTTTGATCTTTTTCTTCTTACTATTTCTAATGAACTTGTTATCAATTACTACAATATCTTGTTCTTTTCTACCTCTGATTTCTCCTTCCATGAAATCTAATGATACTTTAAATAATTTCTTACCGACTTTTATCATCTTTATGTAGCGAAGATATCCAAAATTATCTTTCTTCTCAAAGGTTTCAATACTCATTTCTTTTAAAAGGATTCTTTTAATTTCATCGATACTGTCAAGTTAAGCGCTAACTCATATAAAGAAAGTATGTAGCTTACTGTCTTAACTTGACATTATCATTTCATCTAACTTCCATTCTTTATCCTTCTTTAATGCAAAATCACAGTCTCTTGTAAATCTTGAGTATGAAACAAATGCTCTCAGTGCATATCCTCCGATTAGAATCATCTTTGGCTTTTCGAATCCATCAGTCTTTTCTGAAAGGAAATCGATTATATTACTGATCTCTTCTTCTCTTGCTTTCATCATCTCTATTACTCTAGGCAAACTCCATCACCTTCTCCACAGCTTCCTCTATTTCTCTCTTGATCAATTCATCTTTCAATTCAGTCTGCTTGATGGGAAACAATCTTTTACCTGTTAATCGATTAGCAATAGCACAACCATACTCTAAAGCCTGTCTCACTCTAATATTGCTTTTAGCAATTCTCTTCCAGTAAGCTTTCTTCTCCAAGTTGGCTAAATCCAACTTCCTTCTGTTTGTATACAAGGTAGCAAAGGCATCTGTAAAAGCCCATCTCTGCATGCAATCAATTATGTTGTCTTCGATATCTTCGACCAATAAATTGTCAACTCTTCTGTACGATACTTCTTCAGGTTTTACATACTCTAATTCGATATTCCATCCTCTCTTTTTAGCAAACTCTTTTAACGCTCTACCGTAAGATCTATCTGCAATCTTCAACAAGTAAACGTCACGGTGAATGAAATCATAATTCCAGAACGAAGCTGCTGTCTGAGCTGAAACTATCTTGAAGTTCTTGTCTTTTGATAAGAAATCCCATATATCTTTGATATCATCAGGGACCCAGTACCATCCCCAAGTTATTTTTTCGATTAACCCTTGTCTCATTAACTTATTCAAGTATTCCTTTGCGTTTGGCTCTAAATTCTTTACATGCTTTACGCTAACTAAACTTCCTTTGTACTTTTCTAATTTACTGTATAACTCTTGCAAATAAGCCTGCATGTAGTTCACCTTTATTATATATTTGGCAAAGCTTAAATTTAACTGTTCACCTTTATTAGTCATTTGGCAGAAGCTAATTCATGACCACGTATTGAACACTTTAATCTAAATTATTCATCCTTAGGACTCACTTAATTTTTTAATTGCATACTGCCTGGCCCACTATAAAATGATTGAAAAGCATGGTCAATGACTACATCTCTAATTACAAATAAAAAATAATTAAAGAGGAAAGTAATTTCGAAAGTAATACCCTTCAGGTTTTATATCCGTTTAATTCTAATGATTTTTGCTTTGTGGCTTAATTCCGACTTTTCGTACGCTATGTTCCGATTTTCGCCCTCATGCGTGAACTATCTTTTCGAAACTCTTACTCTAAAGGACTACAATGGAACAATAAATTCGAAATTAGTAATTAAGCCACAAAGCAATGATTTTAATAATTTTGGCATTAAGTCATTTTTCTATGGTATTTAATGTCATCTATTTTCTCCTCATAATTACAATTATAGCAAAAAGCGTTCCTCTGAATAGGGCTAAAACTTAATGCCCAGTGCCCGCACTTTGGACATTACAAGTCCCTATAACGATTGCCAAGCATCATTTAGTTTACATTTGATAGTTCAAAATTTTAATTGTCTCACACGTCATAAACCTATAGAACTTAATCCCTCCTTCAAGACTTAAACCCATTTGTATATGAATACAGCTTGGCCCATCAGTCTTTACATTAGACTTGTTATCCTGTTATTTGACCCTTTGAGAGCGTTTAAGATAATACCAATTTATGAATGGCTGATTTGTATGATTTACAAAATACCTAGTTCCTGCAAAGCTTTATTCTTCTTATTCTTATCTAAATGTTCACTTTCTTCAGCATCTAAAACATTCGTATAGGCACCAGATACAACATCAAATATGTAAAGACCAATTCCTACTTTATCTAATCGATCTTTGAATTTCTTTTCTGCTTCAATGGGTTTATCCCCCCACTTCGTACCTACCTTAAGTATCAATCCAGGTGTGCATATAAGAGTTGTGTAATCAGAAAAAGTGAGAAAATCATGAGCTTGGTTTAAATAATAATCGAAAGCAGTATGGTTAACCTTAACATCTACAGAAAATATCTCATATCTTCCCAAAAGGAATTTCTTGACGAAAGTAAAATCTGCATATCTGATACCAATTTTGCTCCTTTTATCATAAGTAGGAATTTTATGGCTATATTCCTTAAATTCTTCTTTCAGGAATTTCTTGAAAGCGGTTAAATCATACAACTCTTTTTCATCATTTACATGCCCAAAGACATAATTAAACCATTTACGTGGCATATCTAAACGGGCGATAATATCAAAAACCACTTCTTGCCAATCATAATTCGAATATATAGGTAGTTCCGTACATTTTCTGCTTATCTTCTTTATCTCATCTACCTTTTGCCCTTTTCCAGATTTTTTATATTTATCCAAACACAACCTCACATCATGAGATGATTTGCCAAAGTAAGATTCGGCTAATTCGTGACAACATTGTGTATCCCAACCTGACTTAAACAATCTTTTCATAATTTGATCAAATGGAATGGAAAGAAATTTAGAAGTCATAGCTACTCTTAAGGAGAGGCCCATATATAAAAATGAGCCGTAGCCTCTATGAGATTAGAGAAACAGTTATTTACATTAACTCCAAAATAAAAGAAGGAAATAGAAATGGTTAGTTGGGTTCCTACACCACCCCCACCTACACCAATTGACGGTTACTTACTCGGAAATGAGAGAATCTTAGCTAGTGCGAAAACAGCAGGAGTGACATTTTACGCATCAAATAAACGTTTGATAAGGTTTGAAAAGAGTTTTATTACAAGCGTTCAAGATCAAATTACCAGAAGGCCTTAATTGCTTATAATTTCATTAATAGTCCATCTTCCCCCTATCTATACATTAACGCAGGCTTAGAAAGTCTTATCAGGATTCAGAGACAATAAAAATTCAAAATAATCATCGATTCATAATTTTATAAATTTTGTCTACTCTGAAGGATGAAGCCATGGAAAAAGAGTATTAAGGAAAAAAATTTTTCACGGTATAGAGGCTTTTAAATATGAATGGATAGAAGCAATATTATGATAGATGCCTTTCAGATAGTTGGATTTATAGCATTAATTGCCTCATCAGTAGGCTTCTTCCCTCAAGTAGTAAAGACTTTTAAGACAAAGAAGGCTGAAGATCTTTCATTTTATACTTTGCTTCTATTGATAATAGCGGCTACTTCTTGGATTTTTTATGGCTTTAGCAGATCAGATTTGTTCATCGTTTGGACAAATTCGATAATCTTTGTTTTAGTATTCATGCTTGCAATAATGAAATTGTTATACAGAAAAAGTTAAAATTTTTATACAAGACTTTGAATTTTCATTATATGGCTTTTGACTTAGCTTACATTCTCTTAGTTCTTGCTATTTTCGTTCTAATGTGGATAATTGTATCCATACCAGTCTACATAGCAGCGAAGATAATCAAAGGAGGTAAAGCGAGTTTTGGTCAAGCTATGCTGGCTACTTTGCTTGGTCCGATAGTGTTCGCATTCGTTCGAACCGTTGCAGTACTCTTACTAGGATTTCTGGGCGTTAGCCAAGCAGCCTTATTGACTTTGGTTCTTGCTTTTATCTTCTGGCTTTGGGTCTACAAGGCGAGCTTTAGCACAGGTTGGTTACAGGCTTTTGGCATAGCTTTACTGGCTATAGTGGTCTTCATAGTCCTTGCTTTGATAATAGGCATCCTTGTACCAATTGCCATACTGTTAATCTTCTAATGTAACTGCGAATAAAAAAGACGAAAGCAGTTTCTTATCGCAAAGAATCTAGAAAAGAATTAGGTGTAGTATTTTATCAGAATTTCTTTTATAGCATCTATGGCTTTTATGGCTGGAGAGTTAGGAGCAAAGTCAATAGGCGAAACTCTTAGCATATCAGACTTAGCTATAGCCTCATCGTAAGGAATAATACCAATTATTGGAAGGTTTATTTTGTTCAGCATATTATAAAGAAAATTCTTCTCTTCTTCATTTTTTACTTTATTACCAATAGTAAACATTGAATTCACTCCTATGTCTTGAGCAAGCTTTGAAATTCTATTAGCGGTCTCTATGGATTGCATTCTTGGTTCAACTACGCTTAAAATGGCATCAACTCCTTTAACAGTTCCTCTCCCTAGATGCTCTAACCCAGCCTCCATATCCATTATGACAGCATCTTTTCTATTGATCAGGATATGTCTTAGCAAAGCTCTTAACAGTGAATTCGCAGGACACATGCAACCAGAACCTCCAGACTTAACAGTTCCCATTACAATTAGTCTAATATTGTTAGGACCTAGAACTCCATACTTCTCAGCTATATCATGAACAGACGGTGTTAAACTAAAGACAGAGCCTGAAGAACCAGGCCTTGCCCCTGTCCTTTCCTCGATTAGATCATAGTTTTCACTTATAGGGATTATTTTTGAAGTGGTTTCTTGGTCTATCCCTAAAACAGAGGAAAGGTTCATGGCAGGGTCTGCATCTATTGCAATAACCTTGTAACCATCCTTAGCCAACAATCTTGCAAGGACTCCTGCTAAAGTAGTCTTACCAACTCCTCCCTTTCCAGCTATGGCTAACTTCATTAATGGATCGCCAAAATTATGTTGTAATCAATTGAAGAATAAGCCCATTTACAAGATTGCCAACAGCTTTTAGGGCTATGGATGAAGAAGGCAGATCGAATAAAGGTTTCCCTTCTACGTTGAACTGTTGTATCAAAGGGTCTTCAGGGATCATGCTTGCGTAGTCTATCTCAGATGTTTTTATCACCTCATCAATTCTTTCTTTCATAGAAGGGGTTACTCTATTCACAATTAGGAGAGTTTTCTCAATGTTTATGTGCAACTCTTTGCAGAGCTCCTTTATCCTCTTCGCTGTTCTAGCACCACTAATAGTCGGGTCTGTAGCAACCAAAAGCAAGTCTAAGTCTCTAGTGGTTCTTCTGCTGAAATGCTCGAGACCAGCCTCTGTATCTATTAACACCAAAGGATAATTTCGAGAGATTGTGTCCAATATTTTTCTCAATATGTTGTTGATAAAGCAGTAGCAGCCAGGTCCTTCAGGTCTCCCCATGGCGATAAAATCATAATCATCAGTCTCTATAATAGAGCTTTGAATAAGATAGTTCAGGTGATCTTCCTTTGACTGCTCTGGTGGAAGGTTGTCTTTGTTTTTAAGAAAACTCTCCCTTAAATCTCCTATAGTGCTATTGATCTTTATTCCTAAAGCCTCGTTCAAGTTAGAGTTTGGATCAGCATCTATTACAAGCATAGGTCCATTTACTTTTTTGATCAAAGTCTTTACTAGAAGGGCTGTGATGGTTGTCTTGCCAGTCCCGCCTTTGCCTGATACCGCTATGCTAAAGGTCAATTTCTCACCTTCCATACTTATTCCAGAGCGTACGAATAGCCTCATCGCCAGAAGCTTTCACATCCTCCCAAAGAGCTTCTATTTTTTTGTCGTAAACTTTCTCAGAATCACATTTTTGACAAGCATCTAAGAACTTATTTATTTTGATGATTATAGGTGAGCTTGCCAATTTTAAGATTTCTGAATTTACGTCCACTTCCTCTATTATGGCTCCATGAATTTTAGTGACACCCCCAAGGATATCTTTTAGTAAAACATGATCTTCGCTAAATTTTGCATAGACTATATCCTCTCCAACTTTTCGCTCTTTCTTGGCTTCTTTGCTGATGACTTTGAATTCACACAAAACTATCACCATTTATTTTGTAGAAGAAGTTAATTAAATTATATAATCAAGATCATTTAAGAAGCTCCTTCAAAGCCTTCTCCTCAGGTTTCAAATGAAGGCCCTCCTTTTCTCTCTTCTTTATGTAATAGTCTATCATGCTTTTAATCTTCCCAAATTCAAGCTTGCCATGAGGGGTTTGAACCTCAAAGATTCTTTTAGGTATATTTTGCTCACTTAATTCAAAACCCTCTCTAACCTTAAATTTGTATAAATTATGAAAAATTTCTTTGCCCATCTTCATCAATTCATCTTGGGTCTTATCTATGCCTAGAGCTTTAAGAGCTTCACAGACAACTTCCTTGCTGTAGATCCTTCTGGCAAAGTAGCAAGCTCCTAAAGAATAAAGCACATAAAGCCAGTCCTCTTGGTCTATCAAAAAGTCAACCATCTGCTCAATACTTATAGGCTTATTCATAATCTTCTGATCTATACTATATCCAGAGTTGCTAAGATGTGAGTGCCTCGCTCCTACTAAAGGTCCTAATATGGCCCCATAACCAGTTATGTATCCAGCCATACCGTTGTTACCTAATGCCATGGCATATTCTCTTCCACCATACTTTTCAGAAGCTGCTACTACGCCTTGGGCTAACTTGGCATAAAATTTGTTCTTCATTTCCACTGTATTATCAATGATTTTAGTATACGCTTCAGCGTCTCCCCATGCAGGTTTTATTCCGAGCGTCTCATCAAGGGTTATTCTACCTTCTTCAAAGGCCTCTGTAACCCATGCCAAAACTGTTCCCATCATCATAGCGTCTAAGCCAAGACTTTCACAACGATATATGAGAAGAATCAAATCCCTTTTGTCCTTTATTAGAAGGTTGCTTCCTAATGCATACATAGCCTCATAATTATAGGGAACCAACACTTCTTCATCGAATATCTCCTTTTTACCTCTTTCATGCTCAGGGGCAAAGCTAGTCTTCAATCCTGCTAAGTGTATGCATGCTATAGGACATCCAGGGCATGAAATCTTTCTTCTCAATAAGGATTCAGCCATAGTTTCTCCAGATATTCTCTCAGCGTCCTTGAACCTTGATTCTTTAAAATTATGGGTGGGCAAAGCTCCCAACTCGTTAAGCTCAAGCATATTAGCCGATGTTCCAAGATTATGATACTTTGACATTTCATCGCTTGTAACGACTTTATGATGCAATTTTTCATACATATCCTTCACAGCTAAGGGATTCTCCAATGGGATTCCTTTTCTTCCTAGGATAGAGATGGCTTTCAGCTTCTTGCTTCCAAATATAGCTCCAAGGCCTAATCTTCCAAAATGATGAAATCTATCAACTATCACATTGCTATAACATACAAGATTCTCTCCAGCCTTTCCACAGCTTATTACGCTTTGCATTCCTTCATAACTGCATTCTCTAAGGGCTTTTTCAACATCTAGAGGTGATAGCCCCCAGAGGGAATCAGCCAATTTAATTTTTACTTCATCATCTATTATCTTTATAATGATAGGATGCTCAGATGCTCCATGAATAACTAATGCACCATAACCAGCAAACCTTAGGGCACTTGCAAAGTGGCCTCCAGAATGGGACTCTCCTAGATTTTTTGTTAAAGGAGACTTGAACATAGCTATTGCTTTGACCATGCATGGAAAAACTCCAGTCATATAACCTGCTGCAAAGATTATCGGTGTTTCAGGAGAGAAGGGATCTATGCCTGGTCTAACTTCTTCAAGGAGAAGTTTTGAAGCTATGCCTGAGCCACCAAGATATTTTGAGAATAAATCTGGTCTATCTACTACTCTGCTCGATCTTTCTGAGAGATTGACATAAAGAATTCTACTAGACAATCATCTCATCTCCTCATACTTGAAAACGTTATGAGGGCAATACTTGGCGCAATCTCCACATCTATCACATATTATTGGAAAATTCGTCATTTTATCTAAAGCTAGTGCTCTAATCATGCATGCATTAATGCAATCAAAGGTCTTGCAGCCTTCACATTTTGATGCTATCAGAGTTATTCCTCCTTCTGGCAAAGGCTGTAAAGCGCCTCTAGGACAGACTAAAGCGCACTCTGGATTCTTACAAAATCTACAAGCTATGACTGTGAAAGGGTTTGCAAGAGTTCCGTTAACTCTCACGAATACTGCTACTTTAGACGGGTCTATAATATTGAATAGATGCCTTGAACATGCATAAACACAGCTATAGCAGCCAATACATCTTTCAGGATGAACAACTTCTATATGGAACCTCATTATTCACCTATTAAGCCCAATATTTTGTAAGAAAGTTCTTTATCTGTGATGAATCTCTAGGGCCTACTATTACTTCCCAGTTAGTTGAGTCCTCGATATCCCCCTTTAGCCTTGCCGCCATACCAGGAATGATGAGTTTATTGTGCTTCACCATCTTTTCTACACCTGAAGATAAAAATAGATCTTTCACATTAGATGAATTGAACTGTCCTCCTGCCACTGACACCTCTACAGCCAGTCCTTCAGTATTCAATACCAGCAGGTAGCAGTTTATCCCTGCAGATTCAAGGTCATTGGCTACTGTAAAGTATGTTAGCGCAAAATTCGTCGTGAGAAATACAGGTGATTTCTCGTCCGGCTTACCTATAGTGCGAAGGCCTGATTCCACTGATACTGGCTTTCTTGGGTCAGTGTATATATTCTGCCTTAGAGTAAGTACTGGAAGTAGGGCCCAAGTTTCTAAGGTGTGCATTATGAGTAGGTCTGCATATCTATTCATGAATAAAGATGCGATATAGGCTTCTTTATATGATGCAGTTATGGGGTCTTGCCTCTCTCCCATCCATACGATCGCTGGCACAGCCATGATAGGGTAGCCTAGGTCTTTGTCTCCTCTTTGTATGGCTGCCCTTCTTATCATGACCAAGTTGTTAATGCTATCCTTTAGAAGTTTGCCTTCTGTGTATGAGCCTGGGTCCATGACTATATCACGAATCCCTATAGTCTGTAAAGTCTTGGTCAGAGATTTTAATAGCGTTAAATTATTGGGCGCAAAGATAACTACTGGGCAATCATACTGCTTAGCCAACTCTGAAACTTCTCTCCAGTTCTCCTCTGATACAGCATATAGCAATGGTCTTTTGTTGGCTACTTGCCCTTTTTCTAAAGCAGCCTTAAGATTCTTAGGATCAAAGGAGCAGAGAATTAAAGGAAGATTGCAACTTCTTGCTACAAGAGATGTAACATAAGAAAATCTATCAGGGTCTTTTGACGCACATCTAACAGCTACCATATTTAACTTGAGAGTTTCTCCTATTCTAACTAAAGAGAAATTTTCTATGGTTTTGCATGTCTCAACAATCTTGCCATCGTCCATTGTATCGCTTACATCTATTGCTATTGCTGTAGGATTATGATAAGTAAGCTCATGCCTATACATGACTTCTTTACCTCCTATCTTTACTGTGCTATTCCCTGTGCCTATCGTTACTTCTCTTATAGGAGGAGCTATGAGCTCGATCAGTTTAGCCATTTGTTCTTTATACTTCGGCTTCTTTAAAGGAGGACAATTTTCTGGGGTAAACTTTCTCTCCAAAAGCTTAGAGGCGAAGGCCATACAATTAGGTTCTCCACATTCTCCACAGTTCGTCTGAGGAAGGAACTGATAGACTGAGAGCAAGGTTACTTTTTCTGGCATGATTTCACATCCCTATATCGGTTATCCAATCTTGAATTCTTTGATCTGTATCGACTTCTCCGTACAAATTCTCCATTAATCTCTTTATAACTCTAACAGTTGCAGGATGACTCAGCATGAAAAGGTCGCCTCCAGCCATCATAGCCGTAATCGTTGTCACAGTTTCCCAGAGGGGCCCTCTGTACTCTCTCGGCCCCCATTCTTCAGACTTCATCCAAGCTTCTCTGGCACCCCAACTGTTACTCGTTGAAGCAAGTATGGGCATCTGTAAGTCAGAATCGCCAAGAAGGCCTGCAAGCTTAATCCTTTCCATTAGGCTAAGAGTGTAGTCAAGACCGTAGCCAAGGGCTGCAGTAGTTGGATCGATTATTATTTGCTCCTTCGACAAGCCCTCATCAAGAAGAAGTCTGTTGAGCTTCTTCTGGTTGTTAATATCCATGGGAGTGAAAGCTACGACTATATGGCCATACTTCTTGGCTGCTCTTGCTATCCTTTTGTAATCGTTATCCACATTCGCAGAATTAAGGACACATCTTTCACCACTCGCCACCTCAGCAGCAGCCTCAAGAACAAATGGATCCTTAGCCTTGTTACCCGATCCTCCTATTATCAATGGTACATCTACAGCTTGCAAAACTCTTTCAACAGTCTTAGCAGCATCCTTCGTGGATGTGTCTTTTATCAGTGGATCAGTGCTTATTAGGTTAAGAGAAATAATCTCAGCGCCAAAATCTTCGACGCATCTCTTCGCCCAATCAGCAGGATCGTGCATAACATCTTCAAAGTGTTGTTTTACTGATTTTGCCAGTGCTACAGGCATATCAAATACATCCATAGCAAAGGCAAGTCTATTTGGGTTCAAAGCTTCAAAACTATAGAAGGGCATAGTCTTCTCCCCGCCTATCCTTACGACTTTTTTCCTAGAGCCACCATCAGATCTTGTAGCTCCTATTTGAACTTCAGCGATCTGTCCCGGATAGGTTTCTACAGGTGGTGAGAATTCCGTTTTGAGTAGAGTTTCTATCGCCTTTTCAACCTTTGGTAGTAATTGAGGTGCCTGTGCCATGACTCCTACCATAGGTTGAAGGATAAGAGTAAGTTCTTCAGCCCTTATCTCGACATCCTCTATCTCCAAATCGCCAAGCTTTTCTATAAGCTTGGCTAGGCTCTTTATCAGAGCTTTTGCCTCTTCCTTTTCCTCATAATCATCTCCAAAGAAGATCGCCATTTTTCATTCACTCATAATTTTTTTGGAGTTTTTGCTTTCTCAAGATAAAACCCTACTTCTTTTCGCGTTTTACAATGACCTTCTCTGCTGTTATCTTGACATTCTTTAGAATTATCTTTATTCCACCTTGGGTTGGTATCTCAATGCCAGTAGGGAGTTGGGTTGACAAAATAACCTCTGGTGCTTCTTCCCTAACTTCTTCTTTAGGAACTTCTTTGACTTCCTCAACCTTCCAACGACTCACTACAGGATGTTCCCTACTCTTTAGAAACTCTTTCAACTCGCCTATGGTTTTGCATTCAACTTCAGTGGCTACTTTGTCAAAAATATGTTTGGGTATGGAATCTTTTACCCTTTCTTTGATTTCAGATGGCACCCAGACTACTCTCTCCCACCCTCCATCAGCTTGAAGGAATTTCGATGATCTCAAATATTCTATAGCGATTCCATTAAATCCAGGATTCTGAGTCCCTCCGCTTGTATGCCCCGCCATAGATGAGAAGGTTAGGCCGTTAACAGTTTGACCCTTAAAATCACGATGCACGATGCCTATTCCATCAACTTCAGGTATGTAAAAGGCTATACCTTCAAAGCAACCGCAAGAAGTGTGAGGGTTGTCGAACATGCTATAAAGCGAAATGGATTTTATAGCGCCTAAAGACTTCTCATGAGCCACTTTATTTATACCTTCATAAATACCTTTTATAGGGTCTAAGCATTCGCCTTTAGGAATTGGGAAGATGGGACCATTGGGTTCTACGTTGTAAGCAGCTCTAGCATCGAACCAGCTTATGGATCCACATGAGCCAATTCTGTTTGGAGTTATGACGCACATATGGGTAGGTGCAAAAGACTGGCACATAACGCATGCATAGAATTCGTTGACATCCTCATCCTTCAAGGTTCTCGCTCTATCATCCCTTTTACTCCATGTATCCATAGCTGTAGGAAATAATTCTTCAACCTTTGCCTTTTCTGTGTAAATGGTTATCTGTATCTTTTCTATAACAGGAAAACTAGACTTGTAGAGCCATGCAAGAATCTTTCCGATCCAGACTAAGGAATTCAAACCTTTCTGATAGGCTTTTTTGCTGATTCTTATCCAGATATCATATCTTTGATTGAGGTGCATAACCCCATCGATGTAGTTTGTAAAGTAGTGAATTCTTCTCTCCAAAACTCCTTCTAAATCCTTCTCTACCTTATCACCAGCGACTTCCACTAATATCCCTATAGGATAGCTACCTCCAGGAGTCATTTCTGATAAATCAGGGCCTATTATCGTGATTTTTCCATCTTCTAATTGATCCTTTGGTCTTGTCAGGACTAACTCCCATTTCTTATTAACGTTCATGCCACCAAACTCTAAATACATATCTGGCTTACGAATTCTTTCCCCCTCATACATCTCTCCAACATCAACAGGAAATTCAGGCCTCTCAAGCCCTGTTATCCCGCTTTTCTCATTAAATACATCACATTTGTCAACCATTTATATCACCTCAACTAACTGAAGATGATTTTATCATTTCAATCATGCCTTTGAATTCTTGCACCCATCTAACTTCACTCATATTCTCGAAAGAGAATTCTGCATTCGGATGATAGAATCTATCCATGGAAAAAGTCTTCAAATGAGGGGCAAAATGCTTTAGCGTAGAAAGCATTTGAGATTGAAAGTAGTATACGCCTCCAACGAATAGAATAGAGTCGTAATTTCCCTTATCATCAAAGCCTTTCCATTCTTTCTCTTTTAGGTGGTTCACCAAATCTTCGATGCCCATGCACACTACCTTTACATCTTTAAATTTCATGAAGTTTTTGAAAATACTAGGAGAAACGACCAAGGGCGAGTTCATTGATTTAGCCATTATTACTATATTGTTTGCTATATCTTTGTCTTCTGAAACTTCCTTTCTGCTTCCCACTACTATCAAAGGCCTTTTCAAAGTCTTGACTATTTTCGGAAACACCTCCGGTCTTAGGATGTGGGCTTGCTTTGGACCTGGTATGTCTCCTATTTGCCATGGTGTTGCTGACATTTTACTCCCTCCTAATAATCTGTCTTTCTAATAGTGTAGGATCTGGAAGCTCCATAGGTTCCCAGCCTCTTTTTTTAAGCATTTTTAACAGTTGATCTTTCATAGTTAAAGGTAGGTCCGCCTCAGTCCTCACAAATAGATGGAGATCCTCTGGGAGTATACCATAAAGTTTCTGATGAAGGTCTATATAATGCGAAAGTTTGATCATTCTACCTTTGTTCGTGTCGTTCGGTCTCATTACAAGCCTTGCTGCAGTTACAATAGCTTCTTCCTTTGATTCTGCAACGTATAGTAGATGCTCAGGGGCAGGTCCAGCATAAACTTCTTTGCCTGTCCTTGCATCATAGACCGTCCAGTTTTCCTTCTTATCTGCCCTTCCAAGGTAAGCTCTACGATACTTAACTCCTTGAGGACCTAAAATTACTGGTATGCCTAGTCTATTTGCACCTGTTGCTATTGAAGCTGCTTTCTGATGCTGAGCTCCCCAGGCTATGGCTACTGCGCCTATCCTGTTCAAGATATAGTCTGCTATCTCCTCAAAGTTTCCTCTCAACTTTCTATTCGCGAATATGTTAGCAATTTTTACAGCGGCGCCTATTATATGGGCGTTAGATACACACGAACCTGTGTTAAGAATACAACCTGCATCGAAATCTCCTGCATATTTTTCATATAAAGTTTGACCATCCTCATCTTTATAGCGGGCAATATCCATAGCTGCACAGCCTGAAGCAACAACTATGTATCTTCTCTTTGCAAATTCATCAGCCATCTCTACCAATTCCTTGTTGCCATTTGGGTAATTTGCGCAGCCTACGAAAGCTATTACCCCAGGTATCTCTCCCATTACTATGGGTCTTCCAACCTTTCTAATTTCAGTATCTTTTATGGGTCCTCTTCCTGACCTTACCTTGTACTTTTCATTCCTTATCTTCTCCACGGCTGCTACTCTTATCGCAGAGACTATGGGTATGTGCTCAGGGCACTCACTCTCACATCTACCACATAACAAGCATTGATCGTAAATTTGAGCCAGTAAATCGAAATTCTTCTCATGGGAAGCGTAAACTGCTTCGTCAATGGATAAATCTATGGGGCAGTTCCTTCTACAACGCCCACAAGCTCTACACCTTAAAACTGCATCAAGAACTTCTTGTTCATCTGAGATAATTTTTGCTCTTCTGCTAGGAGCGATCTCTAAAGCTACCTTGACAGCCACTTCGCCAGCCTTTGCTGGATCATGTATAAGAACTGCAGGAACTCTCCCTACAAGTTCTTTTACTATAGATTCTATAGGGCTCTTGGTCATATCTGGAAGCCCTGCACAGACTTGGTCTATGGTAGTGATAACCCTTGTTCCAACCTTCTTAGCCTCATCTATTATGTCTGTTCTAATACACTCTTGATCAAGGATCATAACATCTGCTACCCCAGACCTAACGAAGATTAGTTGCCTTGATAGAGGACCCACTATCTTTGCGCCAGTAGAGTATCTAGTTAGATCGTGGGCTGTACAGCATATACCAGCAACTTCTACAGAGCCATAAATGCCTGACTGCTCAAGATAGTTTATTATTTCTGAGCCTGGAGCAACGTTATGTCCAACGCATAGTATTACAGGCTTAGTCTTATCAATTATGCCCATTCCTAGATCTACAAGAGGGGCATCAGGATCTCCTTTAGGAAATCTTAGCGCTGAGATTTGAGCGATATCTGCCACTTCCATAGCAACGTTATCCACCATACCTGCATGCAAGGCTTTTGATTCAAAGTCTATGTAACTTTCCTCTTGCCCTGTAGCTGTTGCTGAAAGAAGGTGAGTTATTTGTCTCTCAATATAATCAAGAACTTCTTCAAGATCGCCAAGTTTCTTAGGTTTAATACCAGCAACCAAGCGAATTAAAGGAGCTTCGAGTTCGATTTCTTCCCCAAGATGAATAGGGTAGTCTCGACCCTTCTTTTCGATCAAATAATTGACGATATGACGAGCATGAGTAGCATGGCATGCTGCACCCATAAGACAAGCAATTAAAACTATCTTTCCTTGCTGGCTCCTTATGTCTATACCACAAGAGCCTTTCTTTCCTTTAGTCAAATCACATTTTCCAAAGGTGCAAAGGCAACACATATCACAGAAAGGAGAGTAAAAGGGTTCATATCTCTGAAGGAGGCGATGATCCCAAGCTCTTAAATCGGTTATAGATGGATAAGGAGTAGGACCAATAATCTCATCCCATTCTTCTTCAACTATTTTTCCTATCAGTAGCTCCAGCCCTTTGATCTTGGCAAAACTTGACTCTAATTCTTTGATAGATAGCTTTGTGGTCACCTCTGCTACTCCTCCTTTATTGCATAGGCTATCCTTGTGATATAGCCATTAAAGGCGTCTAATCCTTGTTTGATTACATGACCTACTGGAGTTAATGTGTACACTCTATAGGGATAAGATTTCGCAACGAGCTTGTTAGCAATCAAAATGTTGAGATGGTCGTTAAGGACTTTTGGATTTATGGCTAATTCTTTCAAAAGTTCTCCAAAAGAACAGGATTCTTTCTCCAAGCATGCTATTATCTTAAGCCTATTTATGTTGCTTAGAACCTTAAACATAGTAGCAGTGGTGCTGTAGTTCTTCGTTTTTTCTAAAATCCCATCTTGCGACATTTTTAAATAAGTAATTACACTTTGGTAATTATAAACTTTTCGTATAATGAACTCATTGCAAAAATAGCTAAAGGACGCTTTGCTGATCCGTCGTGGAGGTGAT
>JBNAWJ010000030.1:0-21592 GCA_049699795.1 Nitrososphaerales archaeon
ATAGAATGTTAGTCTTTTCAAGTTCACACTTAGGGGCTGAGCTTACAGCCTTTTACGCTAGGAAAAATGGCATAAATATATCTGTTCATAGAGCAGGGCTTTTGTCAAGTTATAGGAAGAAGATCGAGAAGGAGTTCAAGTTAGGATTATTGAAGGCTATATCTTCAACACCGACTCTTGAGTTGGGCATAGACATTGGTAACGTAGATTCTGTTGTGTCAGATCTGGTTACCATAACTAGAATGATTCATAGGATAGGTAGAGCAGGTCGGAGAGGACAGGAAAGCATAGCAATACTAGCCTTAAGGGATAATGATCCTATAAGCCAGTATTACAAGAACAATCCCAAAGATTATTTCGATGATGTGGACCAAGGTTATGTTGATCCTAGCAATCCTGTAATAGCTGAATTGCAGATTTTGGCTTCTTCCATGGATAAACCTATCAGAAAAGGAGAATTTATGAATTTCAAAAACATATTGAGAAAATTAGAGTCTAGAAAAATCCTATTTGAAAAAGAGGATAGGCTCGTACCAGATTACTCTATAGCAAGAAGAATTCTTGAGAAATATGACATCAGAGGTTCTGGAGAAACAGTTACAATAACTTTGAATGGCAAAAAGATAGGGACTAGAGAAATGCCTCAGGCTCTGAAAGAACTTCACCCAGAGGCTGTATACTTTCTTGCAGGTTCTCGCTATAAATCTAAAAGCTTTAAATTCGAAAAAGGAATAGGAGAGGCTAAAGTTGAACGTCTACCAATAAACTATCCATACTATACTAAGCCTTTGATGGAAGATAGACCATCAATTCTTAAAATCTTGGATAAAAAGCAAATAGTGAACATAGAGGTTGCATATTGTGAATTGCTTATAGAAAAGAAGGTCATAGGATACGTGAATTTTGAGATAGGATCAGAAGGAGTCAAAGGGCAAAAAGTTTTTCTTGATAAACCTGTTGAATACAAATTTCAAACGAAAGGAATAGTCTTTAGAGCACCTATTCCTGATAGGATACTAAGTAAAACACCTATGGAAAAGATAGATGACATAGCCTGCAGTAGCTACCATGCAGCAGAGCACGTAACAATAGAGGGTACGAACATGATAACAGGGGGAGCAGCCCAAGACATGGGAGGAATTGCTCTGGGATCATCAGGTTTAATCTTCATCTACGATGGTTCTGTTGGAGGAAATGGTGCAACAAGGCTTCTTTATGATAAAATGGATTTAGCCTTTAAAAGAGCCCTTAAGATACTGAAAGAGTGTCCATGCAAGTCAGAGAATGGTTGTCCAAGGTGCACATACTCTTACAGATGTGGTAACAACAACGAGTACTTGAACAAGCTTGGCGCAAAAGAAATCTTTGTCCGAATTCTATCTGGCGAAGTTACTCAGATAGGGTTACCTATTCCTGGAGAAAGAACGATTGTCTAGGGCTTGCCTCAATTATGGAAACGTGGCTCCAGTTACTGCTTGAAAGATGAATAAGATGCCGAATACAATGAACATGACGGAGGCACCTATCCTTATGTACCGAATTGGTATGATTTTAGTTAGGTTAGAGCCCAAGGCAACAGCTACTCCCATTAATATAATATAGGCAAGGACTACTCCAAGAAAGATGAGAGTTAGAGAGCCATACTTTGCTGCAAGAGCCATAATGGATAATTGAGTTTTATCACCTAACTCCATTAAAGTGATAAGAGAGAAGGGAGCAACGAAACTAAGCCTTTGATTCTTGACATCAACCTCATCTTTATCCCTAGAGCGTAAAGTCAAAATTCCAAATATTATGAAGACTATGCCTGATCCAAGGCTTAACCATGAAATTGGGATAAAGGTAGCAATGGCTATACCAGCCAGTATGCTTATACCATCCACTAGGCATACTGCAAGAAGAGCGCTAAGAAATACATACACAGGCTTATACCTTGTTGATAGAGCGATAGCAGCGAGCTGAGTCTTATCCCCAAACTCAGCAAGGGTTATTATGCTGAACGATGATATTAATGGTGCTAAATCCACAAATAAAGATGGAGTCAAACTCTGTATATTAATTTGTCTAAGAAAGAGCGATTCTGGTAATCAAGCATTATGATAAATTAAAGTATAAATCATTCAATTTAAATGAGCATATCGTTAACTCATCGTCGGGAAATGGTGGCTATTGTCCAAAGAAATGGGTCTTCTTGAGCATATAGATGAGCTTAGAGCAAGGCTGGTAAGGATTCTTATATCAGTTGTAGCTATTACTCTTTTCACCTTTATCTTTGGGATAGAAGAGTTCAACTTTGGCAATTTCAAGATTTACCTCCCTTTTCCGAATGTCTACAACAATATTTCTGCACAATTTATAGAGAGGATAAAAGAGGATTTGCTCCCTAGTTATGTGCAACTCATAGTGACATCTCCAGCACAAGCTGTATTGGCTCAATTCACTACTTCTTTATTCCTTGGTGTTATCTTCAGCATGCCGGTTATAGTTTATCAAATAGGAAAATTTGTGAATCCTGCTTTATTCCCGAGTGAGAGAAGGATGATCCTGAGGATAATAGTTCCTGCCACTATACTCTTTTCTCTTGGCTGTATATTTTCTTATGTCCTTGTGACGCCTTTTACTTTCGACTTCTTATACAAGTATGGTATGGCTTTAGGCGCACAGACATTCATAACTATAGATGACTTTATCTCTTTCGTTCTGTTATTCACTCTTGCCTTTGGTCTTTCTTTTCAATTACCGATAATAATGGTTATGTTAACATCTCTAGGAATAGTAGACGCACAATTTTGGAAGAAGAATTTCTCATACGCTGTAGTAGCCATAGTCGTCTTTGGAGCTTTTATTACACCTGATACAAGTGGCATAACCATGTGGTTCGTGGCAATTCCGATGATAATCTTATATGTAATTGGTTACCTATTTATTCGCCGAAAAGTTAAAGTAAATCCTTAATTTAGTTAAATTTATGCCGTTTGAGACTGAGGTTCTTCAGATCATCGGAGGTACTGAATGGATCTGGATAATACTTTTTGTAGTCGTTCTTCTATTCGGAGCCAAGAAGATACCTGAGATAGCAAGGGCCCTAGGAAGAGCCAAAGGAGAATTTGAAAAGGGAAAGCAGGAAATAGAGAAGGAGATAAAAGAAGCAGAGAAAGAGGTCAAAGAAAGTTCAAAGCCAGTAAGCAAAAAAGAAGAAACTGAGAGAGAAAAGCTCATAAAAGCAGCCAATGCATTAGGAATAAGCACTTATGGAAAGACGGATGAGCAATTGCGTGAAGAGATTCAGGCAGCTTTATTAAAGAAATAGATAATTAAGACCAAATCTTTAGTGTTCAGACAGTATAAATACCTGTTTAAAACTGTCTAGACAGTATGGTTAGAATCATGCCAGTGATCAACACCATTAAGAACTACTTCGAGCTTACAAAGCCTAGAACTGTCCTTCTCCTCACCTTTACAGCCTTTGGGGCTATGATCGTAGCAGGAGGTAAAAACGTTCCAATAAATGTTATTTTCCTCGGAGTGTTTGCTGTAGCCTTAGGTTCATCGGGAGCGAACGTTCTCACCTGCTACATAGATAGGGATATAGATGCAATAATGACCAGAACAAGGCTAAGACCTTTGCCATCGGGAAGGATAATTGCAAAAAAGGCTCTTTACTATGGTCTAATTTTGGTGGCTCTATCTTTGATCCTTTCCTTTATCATAAACCCTCTCAGCTCCTTTCTTATGCTATTAGGAATATTGATCAATGTCGTAATCTACAGTAAGATACTGAAAAGAAGGAACCCTATTAACATAATAGTAGGTGGTCTATCAGGGGGCTTGCCAGTCCTTATAGGCTATGCAGCAGTAAGAGGAACAGTATTAGAAGTATTGCCGTTTTTAATGGCAGGATTGGTTGTTCTTTGGATACCTACTCACATATGGAGCTTGGCTCTAAAGTATAGAGATGATTATGCCAAAGCAAAAGTACCTATGCTTCCAGTAGTAGTTGAAAAAGACGTTGCTATAAGGTGCATAGCAAGCACAACTATCATCCTTGTCATCTTCACCATGGCTCTTTACTTTTTAGGCTTTTTTAGGTTGATCTATCTAGCAATGGCAGGAGCTCTAAGTTTTGCTATGCTCTCGCTGAACATAAAACTATTCTTTAAGCCTACAGATAGGAACGCATGGATTGTCTTCAAGTTCTCGAGTCCTTATCTAGCCTTGATCTTCATAGCCATGATGATAGATAGATTGATTCAACTGTAGCCTTGACTTTAATTTATTCTTCATTTTCTCTATGCTTGCAGTTGGCGAAGGATCAAAGCCTCTTAGTACAGCTATGTAAAGGGATGAGAAGTCTAAGATATAAAGCAAGGATATGATCTTGCTCAAACGATCTTCGCCCTGTGAATATATCTCCAATACATCAAAGCCAGCATCCTTTATTAGCTCTTTAAGTATTTCAAATCTCACCTTTACTTCAGGAGGCTCTCCTTTATATCTTAAGAATAGAGGCTTCAAAGCCTTATCCTTGGCTCCTTCCCATGCAACTATTTCGTTATGGCATAACTCAGGCAAAACATCCACAATGGCATGCATCTTTGCATTTTCATTTAAGACGTTCTTGAACCTGATGACAACGGCTCTATTCAGATTTGATCCATAAATTACTGGTAAGAAATCGTAAAGCCAGAGAGCTATCTTCTTAGATAGATTCTCCTCTATCGATGCTTCAACCGATATACGCTTCGAAACACTCTCTACTACATCAATAGAGTTGGAAATCTGATCTTCTAAGCCTTTGATAAAACCACAAGATGTTAGGATCTTTGATGATGCATAGAATATGTAAGGAAAGGAAGCACGAGATAGCAGTGTAAAAGCTACCTTATTGTAAGGAATGTTGTTTTTCAAGCTCATCTTTTCAAGTAATCCTCCTGAAGAGATGGTAGTAACTTTGCATCCAGCCTTTAGGGATTCATGAACTATGCTCAAAGTCTCTTCTGTGTTGCCAGAGCAGCTTACAGCAAGGACAAGAGTATCCTTTCCAGTAAACTTTGGAAGATGGTAGTCTTTGACAACGTAGAAGGGAATATTTATGCTATCTTTTAACCAGTCTTGGAGAATGTCTCCAGGAGTGGCAGAGCCGCCCATGCCAGCATATACTATCTTTTCAACATTAGAAGCATCTGGAGCATTCACTTCAATTTCATACGCTTTTTTACAATGCTTAGGCCAATCCTCATAGACCTTGTAAAGACCTGACTTATCTGTCTTTTTTACTTCTGTTGGCGATAGCATTTATAGATTAGAGCTTAAAGGGGATAATAAACAAAACGGTCAGAGAATTTAGAATTAATAGCATTAACATATCATACTTGTAGTAAATCAGCTCTTGGTTTGCCATTCACAGAAATAATAGCATAGAAACCGTTCATGGCTGGTCCTGGATTTACTATCAAAGTATCTCTTAAGACATCAACGCCTCTTGCTTCATGGACATGCCCACTTATTACAACTTTGGGCTTTACCTTCTCTATAAAACTTCTGACAGGCTTCGAGCCTATGTGATTTCCTCTATATGTCCTATCGCACTTTGTACCATAAGGTGAAGCGTGAGAGATAAGGACGTCGACCCGATCAGGAAACCTAGATAGCAGTTCAGTGGCTTGATCATCTCTAAGCTCAAAGGGAGTGTTGAAAGGTGTTGGATTTGAGCCACCTATACCACAAAATATCAAGCCATTAAAAGTCGTCGATTCGCCATGAAGGTTCAACATTTTAGGAAAAGTCGATTCATGATATGGGTCATGATTCCCTGGGACAAAGAGAGTTGTGATATTGTTATCAGAAAGGGTTTTGTAGAAACCTCTGAAGAATTCCTTATCCCCCCAGTCAGTAACGTCTCCAGCAATTACTAAAAGGTCAAGATTCTTGGCTAACTCTGTAAGCCATTTCAATACTTGAGTTTTTCCATGAACATCCGTTATAGCCAATAACTTCATTTTAATTACCTCATCAGAATGAGAACTCTCCTTTTACAACTCCTGCTTTGTACCTTTCCTCCTGGCTCATTGTGAATACTTTCCTAAGCAGATCAGCATCCTCTTTTGTCTGTTCTATTCCCTTTCTCTTCATCATTCTTTTCTGACTCTCTATAGCGGAATCAAGATTAATTTCAAACGATCTATGGCCTAAACTCTTTGCGTATATTGTGAAGCTTGGAACGTCTTCAGTAACATAGCCATGAATTTGGGAGGCTACTCCTATCTTCTTCCCAGTGTATATGAAAGTCCCAATGGAAGTCTTGACGTTATCGGCAATAAAGCTACCGACTTTGATTTTTCCTGAATCTACCTTCTCTCCTCTTATCATCATCTTGACAGTGCCATAGGTATTCTTAAGGTCAGAATTAGTCGTCAAAGCACCAATGTTCACCCATTCTCCAATGTATGAATGACCTATGAATCCTTCATGAGCCTTGTTAGAGTAACTAGCGAATATGCTTCTATCAACTTGTCCACCAATCTTTACAAAATCCCCCACAGTGCTTTCTTCAACTATAGCAGATGATATGGTTGAATTTTTGCCTATATGAGTAGGTCCTTTTATCCTTGAGAAGGGTAGGATCTTAGCCTTTGAGCCTATGTGAATAGGTCCATCTCTTGTATCAAAGAACACTGGTCCATCTACTTCAACCCCATCTTCCATGATTAATCTTGAATTGGAACCTAAAACAATGCTGTTATTTCCTATATCTGAAACTCCTTTAAAGTTTGAGGTTTGCCTTATGATTGCTTCAGGATTTAATTCTATCAAATGCCAAGGATATCTTATTAAAGAAGAATCATCCAATTTGAATTCATCAGCATATCCTTTGAACTTATTGGAAAAGGTCTTTGCCATGGGACCAGGAGGTACTAAAACTTCTTTTGCCAATTTAGAACCAACTTTCGCTATGGCTAAATTGTTATTAGAGAAGACAACAAAATGACTATCTTTCATCAATAACTTTTTCAATCCTTGAGTATCTAGCCTCAAAAGAGAATTTATGAAGACTACATCTCCTTCTACTTTTTCAGGATTCACATCAGCATTGGGATGCCTTCTCGAAGTAATAGGCGATAAATACTCTGATACCAATAGAGAGTAATGCTCAGGCTTTATCTTGCTTAAAATAGCATCTAGTAGCGTTTTTGTGCCTAGCATCAAATCAAAGACAGGTCTGGTAAGAGTCATTGGATGAAAGTTTAAAGTTAGATCATCCTCAAAGATCAATAGATGCAATTCAATCCATCATCCAAAATAATAAAGCGACTATAAAATCTTAAGTTTTTTCGATTTTGCTTTTAGCCTTCCAAGCCTCTATTTTTTTGAGATTTTCTTTCATTATATCTGAATAGACGGACCTTGGCGCTACCCTTCCGACTAATGCGCCATAATATTTGACTAAATTTGTCAATTCTTCAACCTTTTTTTCATCCTTAGAAAGAAACACCTTAATCCTCGTAGCATGTATTATGCTTTCTATTAAAGCAAAAGTTGCTCTGCAATAAGCCTTTGGAAAAATTTTAGCAGGAACTATATTTACAACTTCACAAAAAACTTTGGCTCTATCTCTCTTGTTTTCTATTTTAGTTGCTTCCACTTCTATACACGCATCAGCATTTTTTAACTTTGGCGCATTAACTCGATTTGCTTTTTCGAACCAATCCAATGGAACTTCACTACTATGATTGGCATCTTTAAAGGCAGTCTTATAGAAAATGACAGGGTCAGAGGTTATGTTTACTACAGCACACTTTTGCAAAAGTATATTCCTGTAGGTTTGGGATGTAGTGTAAGGCTTGATGATCAATCTGTGCATGTCATCAGTCATTACGCCCATAGGAGCTGCGTTTGGCAAATTTTTGATGCCATAAGTCGAAATTATTGCCTCGAATATACAATTTCTCATGAACCCTAAGCCAGATAAACTACTTACTTTTCGCAACTTTTTCCTCAAATTTAATTATAAAAAAACATTATTTACTTTGCTGAAAAGTGGCACGTCTTGAAGGTAGCTCTTACCAGTGTCAAGGGCTATCTGAGCCTTCTGCAACTCACTTCCTAAATAGGCTGCATGATCGTGAAGAGAGACTAGTCCTAAATCTATTATAGTCCTGTAAATGTCTTCAGCATTCTTTCCTTTTATTATCAGACTATGTTTATCATCTTTGTAGCTTGGATAGTACAATGCTACGATCTTGTTTCCATCTCTATCCAATAGTATCTTAAAGGATCCTTTTGGGTCCAATCTTCTCATTCTAGCTTTCTTCGATTCTATGATCTTCACGCCTTCTTCAAACCTTCTATCATAAGGTTCTTCCCTCGACTTCTTATCCTTCATGATCATTAAATCAAGAGCCATGTCCTTTGGAACTGACGATCTCTTTTTCGCTAAGAACATCATTTTTGAAGCCAACGATAGTTCTCTGACACTACCCTTTGCCTTATTGCTCACTTCCGTAGTTAGAAGTATGCCAGCCCCTAGCTCAGATGCGATGCCAGCAAGCAAAGCATTTACCCCTACTGTATCGGCATCTGTCAATTCTGTAATATTGCCAACACCCATTAGAAGAGGAATATTTGGCTCTTTTCTTATGAATTCATAAAAAGCCACTACGGAGTCTAAAAAGCCTGGTGAAATGATAGGGTCGAGGATCAAATCAGCAATAATTTTCTTCATCCCTAAATCCCTAGCCTTTTCTATGTTCTTCCTGATGAGATTAACCCTCTCAATAGGCTCTTTAGGAAAAAGCTGTCTACTATGATCTGTAGGGATAACTATCACAGCTACATCTGAAGCAAAGGACGCCATCTCCTTTGCATTACCACCATCAACACTTAGGATCAAATCTGCGCCTGCTGAAACTGCAGCTTCAGCCTCTTTAGGGTCTAGAGTGTCTATACTGATCAAAGAATCCACAACAGATCGAACGGCTTTAACTGCTCTTTCAGCATCATTAGGTCTAGACTCACCAGCTATCATGCCTATGTCTATTATGTCAGCTCCTGATGAAACATAGTATCTTGCCTTCTTTACTATTTCTTCATCAGTTAGTCTAGGAGCATCAACTATCTCAGCCATTATCCTTGAAGGGAAATCTTTTCCTATAGCTAAATCCTTGATGAGCATGTTCCAAGGATTCTTTAACAAATCTTCTTTATGCTTCTCTACAACCTTTATCTCTTCAATAGCCTTTCGCCTTAGCTCCTCTTTTAGAAGATCATCAGCAGGTAAAGTCTTTGATAATTTGACTTTTTCTATCATATCAAGCACTAAGGGTATATCGGCAGCGTATCTGGGACCTTTGAAAGCAGGGATGCTAACTTCATCTATTAAGGATATATCCCCAGAGATAAGCCCTGGGATCATTATCATATCAAAATCCTTAATCTTTCTTGCCTTTAACTCCCGAAGTATGTATCTTGGTGTTAGCAGAGAGGCTACAGAGATAGGTAAGGCTTCTATCTCAAACTCTATATTGCTCTCACTAGCATATTTCCTTACCGAATTTTTAGCCAGTTGTCCTGTTACAAGAAGAACTTTCATCAAATCTCCTCTATAGTATAATCTAAGTAATGAGTTCTTTCTTAAAAAAATATGCTAATCCTGTCTACTGATTCCGATGATTGGATTATGCTAAACTAGAATGTTGTTATTCTCCAGGTTTTCTTGGTTTCTCAATTAGTTTCCTTTTTTGCATCACTGTTCCATCGCTATGATGGGGTGTGCGAAGAATAGCATCACCATTCTTTTCGATCTCTCTTGCTTCGTCAGCAAGTATTGAGGCAGTGCGCATCATCTCATGGGCAGCAGCAACCAAAGCTGTATAACGTTCCCATTCTTTTACCATAAAGCATCCTTCAACACTCAAGTCAGCTACTCTTCTCGCTACTTCATAAGCAGCCATGGCTTTCACTCTTGCATATGGATTTTGAAAACCTGCTGCGTTTACTGCTTTCTCTTTATCGATAACTATCCTTGGCAAAGAAGGAGTTTCGCCTTTCTTAAAAGCGTCTATAAGTTTGTCCATTTCAGTGCATATTATGTTGAAGGCTCCTGTTATAGACAGGACTTTTATTAGATCAGCATTGAATAGAGCCATCTCTGTAGGATCTAAGAACTCTTTTCTTGCTCCTATCATGGAGTCTGCTTCAACAATTATGTAACCTTGACCCATATCCTCTATCTGCTTTATTGCTTTTTTGGCAGGGCTATCCGAAATAACGATTAAAGGAATTCCTGCCTCTTTTAGAACTTCTCGAATTTTACTCGGTCCAGGAAGAGCTGCATTTGGACTCGCTGTTACCACGAAATTTGGCTTGTTTTCAACCATTTTCTTGCTAATTTCTTCTGCTTGATCAACTCCCATCTTTGCGCCACTCGTCACAACCCTAACATCTATGTCTTCTCTTTCAGCCCTTTCATCAAGTAATAGTTCGAGCAAAGGAGCAGAGGCTATATTGCCTACCTTTATAAAACCGATCTTTACTACCATATTTTTCACTCCACTACCTACTATATAGCAGAATATATAATGATATTGCTATTGACAATTAAAATCGTAAAGATGATCGATACAAATATTCGATTACAATGCTTAGCAAATACATATATAAGTTGGAACTTTCTTTAAGAAAGCGTCTCCTATGGAATTAGAGTTACCTGATATGCATGAAAAATACCCCGAAGTTACCCTATCCATTAACAAGGTCGGGGTTGTTAGCGTGAAGATGCCCATAGGTTACGTAACGCTCAAGAATAAGCCTGTGATAATAGTTCCAGTCTTTGATGCCTTCATAGACTTGCCTTCTAAACAGAAGGGTATTCATTCATCAAGAAACTATGAAGTTATTAACGATGTCTTAAGCAGATACGTTGGGAAGACTTACAAGCTAGAAGATGTCTGTGTTGCGATGTCTAAAGAACTGCTGGAAAAGCACGAGTATGCAACTCGATCTGAGGTGAGAGCGAGAGGGGAAGCCATCTTCAAGCAGAGAACGCCAAAGACAAAGAGTTTGAGCTATGAGTCTTTCAAGATTATAGCAAAAGCCATTGCAGAGAGAAGGTCCAATGGCTCCATCCATACTAGAAGAATGATAGGAATAGGCTTGACAGGGATAACTGCTTGTCCTTGCGCAAGAGAAGTTGTAAAAAAGATTGCAGAGGGAGAGATGGAAAAGCTTGATCTCACAAAAGACAAGATGAAGAAGATCTTGGAGAAAATTCCTATAGCAACCCATATGCAACGAGCCTATGGTTCAGTAATTGTTGAGATACCTGAGTATATAGAGTTGGAGGCTACACGTTTAGTGCAGATAATCACAGATTCTATGAGCTCATCGACCTTCGAACTTCTAAAAAGACCTGATGAGGCTGAATTAGTCATACATGCGACATCTAACCCAAGGTTCGTTGAAGATTGTGTTCGCTACATGATGTGTTACTTTGTAAAAGAGTTTCCCGACTTTCCTGACAACATTCGCCTAGTCTTCAAAGTAAGAAGCATGGAGAGCATACACCAGCATGATCTAATAGCTGAGAGAGTTACAAGCTTGGGTGAGATAAGAAAAGAATTAAGTTAAGTGTAGAGAAATTATGAGAAGTATAGAAGAAGTTGTTAGAAAATATTTTGACAAGAGCGTTACAGACAGAGAAAGAGCAATATTTGAAGGAGGAATAGCTTTAGGCGCAATATATCATCAGTTTACAGGCATACCCACATCCAAAGATAGAGATGTCATAAAAGCTTTAGAAGAAGCCATAAGCAAAAGTATGAAATTACAACCCTATAGAGAGAGCGTAAAAGTGAAGATAGATGCTGATACGATAAAAGCTGGGAAGAGCCATGCATATGACTATGAAACTCTAAAAGGAAGGCATCTTGACGTGAGAGTAAAGACAAGGTATGGCAATGCTAAAGCAACTGTAAGGATGAGATACATTCCCGAGATAGATTTCACGCTCATGTATATAGAGAAGTTAGAGGAAATTTGAACTGAAGTTTTAGAAAAGCATAATAATACAATTGTCCTTTCGTCTCTAGTCTAAGGCTATGGATGTAGCACAAGTATTTATTCTTGTAAGTATTGTAGTGATAATTGGCTTTATAGGCAGTTACTTCTTCAGAAAGACAGGAATACCTGATATCTTAATTCTGATTCTGCTCGGTGCCTTGGTTGGACCAGGCTTAAATCTGGTTGAGAGATCAGCCCTCGTTAGTGTAGCACCCATATTTGCAGCCTTGGCCGTTGCTGTTATTCTCTTCGACGGCGGTCTTAACCTCAATCTCTACTTAGTTCTAAAAGAGAGCCCAAGGGCCATCGTGCTTGCTTTTCTAGGTTTTTTGTTATCTATGATAGCTACATCTATCTTTACCCATTTTGTTCTAGGATGGGATATTCTTCAAGGCTTACTCCTAGGCTCCATAATAGGTGGCACAAGCTCAGCCATAGTAATCCCACTTATGAACAGGGTTAACGTTAGTCACAAGGCTTCAACCCTCCTCAGCCTTGAATCGACTTTCACAGATGCTATATGCATAGTCTTTGCCATAGCTTTCCTACAGTTCTTTACAACAAGCCCTGCAGGGGATGGATTCAACATAATTGTTAGAGGAATCGCATCAGGTTTTTCAATTGGAATAGTTATCGGTTTTGTTAGCGGGATAGTGTGGCTAAAGGTTTTAAGTAGCTTTACCGACGAGCCTTATGAGGACATTCTTACTCTCTGCATAGCTCTGCTACTTTTTGGGTTGTCTGAACAAGTAGGCGGCAATGGAGCCATATCTGCCCTAGTCTTTGGGCTTATCCTTGGCAACGGAGTCAAAATCTCGGAAACATTATACATCAGCCGGCCGATAGAAGCGAGTAGAATCATGAAAAGATTTCACTCAGAGATTTCATTCATTATAAGAACTTTCTTCTTCACTTACATGGGTGCAATCTTTTTCTTTCATGATTTGCGCCTCATTCTAATTGGTGTTGCTCTTTCACTTATCTTCTTTTTGATTCGATACGTGGCAGTTTGGCTCACTACCATTAAAGAGCCCATCTTGGAGATAGATAGAAATTTGATGGCAATTATGATACCTCGTGGTCTGGCTGCGGCAGTGCTGTCCCAGTTAATCATAGCATCAGGAATAAGTAATGCTGGACTTTTTCAAGATATCGTGTTTACAGTTATAATTTCAACGGTCATAATCTGTACTTTGGGAGTTTATCTAATAAAAGAAAGTTACAAAAAAGTTGAAGAGAAACAAATAGAGCGTCCCAAGGTTCAAGCATAGAAGTAATAATATATGCCTAGATTTTTGTATCATAGAGAAGGATGGAGAGGGCTTAAATGAAGAATACATTGAAACTGTTAGTCAGCGTAAGTGATGCCGATGAAGCTTTAAGTGCATTCAAAGGAGGCGCGGACATAATCGACATTAAGAATCCCAAAGAAGGAGCCTTAGGTGCAAACTTTCCTTGGGTAATTGCTAAGGTTAGAAATATTTTGGGAGATAAGGCTCAGATAAGTGCAACCATAGGAGACATGCCTAACCTCCCAGGAACAGCCTCTCTCGCTGCTTTGGGCGTTGTGTATTCAGGCGCAAACTACGTTAAAGTTGGCTTATTTGGAACAAATTCTTTTGATGATGCTCTTTACATGATGAAAAATGTGGTTAGATCTGTCAAGGATCATGACTCTAAAGTAAAAGTCATAGCTTCAGGCTATGCTGACTATGCTGAATTCAAAGGTCTAAATCCCTTACTGTTACCAAGTATAGCATACAAGGCTGAAGCAGATGGAGTTTTGATAGATGTAAAGAATAAAGGAGTATCAAATTTATTCGACTTTCTTGATTCATCCCAACTTCAAGCTTTTGTTGATGAGTCACATAAACTCGATCTTATAGTAGCACTAGCTGGCGGATTGGGAAAAGAAGATGTAATCCAAATTCAAGAATTAGGTGCAGATATCATAGGTGTAAGAAGGGCTGTTTGTGAAAAGATTGATGATCGCTTTGGCAGAGTCCAGGAAAACTTTGTTTCAGATTTTGTGAGAGAGATAAGACTTCTTCAAAAATCATAAAAGCTAATCATTGATTTAATGAGCGAACTATTACTATTGGGTAATGATCTACTTCATCAAGCATCTTCCAAGTAACGCTAGTTAAACTTGTTCCAAACCTCTTTGCCATGTCCCATGCCGTTCTTCCTGCACCAGAACCTCTAGCCCTATGGGCCAATTGAGCAATGTCCAATGCTTCGTTAAGGTTTATGTTTGAGCTAATTGCCAAAGGTGTTGCTCTATGTTTGAGCTTAAGGGCTCTTCCTATTACGTATGATATAAAACCTCCAATGGATAGTATACCTTTTATTGGCTTTGGGCGTGGTGTTATGTGCAAATTACGCCAAGAATAAGTCATATCTGTATCAACTATCATTACACGTAGTTTCTTAGCAATATTTTGAATTTCAGCCTGAATTCTTATCGCTTCTCCATAAGGATCATCAAGAGGCAAGCATGCGTAAGTGAAAGGGATATTGCTAACATCTATCCCACCTTCTGACCAATTTCTTAAGGCTTGCAGAAATCCAGTATAGATTAATGCTAATTGCTTATGACTTGCTCCTTCTTTTACAGGGTAATTTCTTAGGCGATAAACATTCTTGGTCTTTAAATGGCACAATCTGGCTAGTACGTATCCCCATGCATATCTCATCCAAAAACTAGCTATGAATTTTGCGAGTAAACCAGGTCTAATCTTGCTTTCATCTATTAACCTCCCTTTCGCCACTGATATGGCTTTCTCAGATAGCACAATTGTATCCCCATCTTCAACCTTATCTATTATGGAGCTTTTTATAATGCTTATGTAATCATCCCCAGGCTTCCAATACCTTGTCTTAACGGGTATTGCTATGCGTTTCATGGTGATCTAAACTGGGTTTATCTTTGTGTAAATATCCCTCTTACCTTCTAGTATGTTTTTTATCCTACTAGGGTGCTTTCCATTCACTACATAGCAAGTAAGTTGCTTTTTGATTAAAATTCTTGGCAAGAATTCATCTACACAGCCAGGTTTTTCCTTCAATAGTTTGTTTGCAGATATGCTCTTGAACATTCTTACATCATTTTTCTTAGGGTCTGCTGTGAAAATTCCATCAATATCCTTTGCTAAAATCAACTTTTCAGCCTTTAAAGATGAGGCTATGAAGGCCGATATGGAATCAGAAGTGACTCTCCATGAATGCTCTAAAGGATCTAAGGAAAACATGATCTTCGATGGAAGGATTATGGGCAAGATTCCTCTTTTAGAGGCTTTTAATGCATTCTTAAGGCTATAAGTTAAAAGGGCTTCTTTCATAATATCCTTCAAAAGTAATCCATGCTGATCCATAGCCAATATGGCCATTTTATGGGCAATTTCATCAGATATTTTTAATTTGTCATATAAATGTCTCACGATATCTGCAAATCTCCCTCCCCCAGGCACGATTATTATAGGGTAACTTTTAGAAAAGACGATTAGTTCTTTGCACAAACGAACTAAACTACTTTGATCTTCAATTAAGCTCCCCCCTATCTTTATTACAGTGATCATTCTGTCTAATTCATAACTACATCATCATAAAATTTTTCATATAGGAAAATTCATATTGTTATTCTGTATTGATAAGTTGTTTGACCATCTATAACATAGAAAGTATTTTCTTTCTCCTCTTTCAAGTATAGAACGGGCTTATTCAGTATGTCTGCTACTTTTGCCAAATCTTCTAAAGCCTTCATTTCTATTGTCATATTTGTCTCTGGAGGCTTTTGGGTTGTTTCTGCCATTATCTCTTTGTATGGGGCTATGATCTTTGCTATAGTTTTTCCTTTAGGTTTCGTTTTTATGTAAAACCCTGTTGCTATGGTTAGACCTGAAGCTGAAGCTATGACAAATATTATGGAAGCGATTTTCAGGTTTGCCACCCATGGTTGTAGGACTTGTTCTGTTTGTATGTTTTTTTCTATGCTAGTTTTCAAAGGCCATATAGCAATGTATCTACCTAATACGGGGTCTTGCACGAAGGCTACAGTTAGCTGTGGATTGAAGGTATCTTCTATTGTGCTTGCTGTTGTGTTGGCAGTTATATGAATTATAGGCCTTATGTTTAATCTGTAATTTACTGAGCTTATTCCTGTCTCATTGTCTATTTTTTCTTTGAGTTGTGCTATCTCATTAGGCTCTACCCGAATTGTAAAGTTTAGACCATCTGTTAGTTGAAGTATTTCTTGTGTTTCTATTACAGTAAGGTTTCTTGCCCATCTTCCAGGCGATTCTAACTGAACTGAAACCTGGTGTTGAACTGTTAGGTTTGTCGGCTCTGGATTACTTGTGAATGTGTATATGAAGGTTATGTTTATGCAGCTTACTATATTGGTGTAAAGGATTCCTTCATCTTTTGGCGTCAAAGTTGTCGTATTGTATATGATGTTTGGTTTTAGTTGTGCGATGTAGTCGTATTTACCATAATGCTGATAAGTGCCTAGGACCGTGGTTTTGTATATTGGTTGTTGATATGCGTAGTAGGTGCTTATTATTGAGATCAATGTTAGAACTGATAAGATGATGAGTAAGGCTGTGATCTTTTTCCTTGTTACCATCGACTCTTCTCTTTAACTTTGATTTTATAGTGTCTAAAATATTTTGTGTAGATGATTTACAGCGGAAAGGCACCAAAATTTGAAAATTTAATCTTCAAGCCTAAAGACTCCACTACCATCAACGCTACTGCAAATGAAGGGGTTGCAACAGATATATCCTTACCGATGATTTGCGCCAAGTCGATAATACTCTCAAATCTTAGCCTTTCTGCAGATTTTCTACCTAAAAAGCCTCTTCCTATTCCAGTCAAGACAAGAGAGAGCCTATCCTTGACAAGAGTTCTTATTGAGTTGTATACTTGCATAAGCCCATCTGCTATCCTATCCGACTGTTTCATATAGATATAATTCGCCATGGCAACTATCTCCTCCTCTTTCAGCATATCTGTGTCTGCGCAGACTATTCTCGCAAGCCTAGATAGAGCTTCTTTTCTTGTCTTTCCTCTTCTATCTGCAGTCTCAGTCTTGTACTCGTCTTGGCTTATATTTCCAAGAATCAGATGCACATCTCCAGATAAAGCAAAGAGTTCTGATGATATTCTAGTCATTATACCTCCAACAGGAACTGCCTTTACAATGGTGGCAACATTCGTTCTTAGAGCACCAGTGTAGATAAGCTCGCCAGTAGCCAGTCTCTCCAAATCTGTTTTTCCCCTTGCCATTATCCTCCCTTTGATAATAGGAATTACATCAGTAGTAGTACTACCAACATCTAGTAGGATACAGTCTTTTACCCATTTAGAGACTAGCCAAGCTGTACCAACCCAGTTAGCACTGGCTACTCTTAGATATTCATCTCTTGCCTCTTCAACAGTCTTTAGGTTAGTGTTAACATCAAGCACAAATACCTTCTCTTTTGGAAAGACTTCTTTAACACAATCTAATACATGGTTTACCCCTTCTTTCTTTGTTTCATAAACATCAGAAAGCTCGGCAGTCATGGTCAAGCCTATAGCATCAATAAAAGAGTCTTCAGCTATCTCTCTTTTCAACTCCTTCAAAATGATAGGGAGCTTTTCCTTCCCTTCAATCCATATTGGGAAATAACGAATTATCGTCTTAATTCTGAATACTTTTTCATCCTTAATCTCTATCAATGTTGCTTTGATATTGGCTCCACCTATGTCCCAGCCTACGATCTTCATTTACCTCACCCTAATTCAACTATACTTCTAAGTTTATGCCTTGCCTTCTTGAACAGAGTTTTAGCTTCTTCGATATCTTTTCCTTTTGTGGCAAGTAGAGCATAATTATCATCATGAAGAGGAAAGGGAGGGGTTACAACCTCCTTCATCGAATAGGTTCTTTTGAGAAGATCTTCTCCTAACCTTGGTAGAACCTCTTTCGAAAAGATAGAATAGCCAGAGTAATCAAACCCTTCTAGCAACTCATCATAAAGACACGCTTTAACCATGGCATTGGCTAAGTTCAAGTTCGATACTCTTCTCAAACCGACGTAAGATACGGTTAATCGAGGATTGATCTCAATCAGTAAAGGTCCACTGTTTGATAGGATCAAATCCACCCCAACATATCCTCTTAATCCCTTAAAAAGTTCTACAGCCTTTTTAGCAATATGAAAAGCTTCGTCTTTCAATTCATGGTCAAGAGGTACTATACCACCAATATAGCTTGAAGTCTTGTCAGGTGTATTAAGATCGATCATTTGCAAGTTCAAAGTAAGAGGTATCGCTTTTTTTCCATTCGTGATCAGACTTACGCTTGCATTTATGCCTTTTACGAACTCCTGTATTAAATATGTATTAGTTTTTGCCTCTTCTTTTACTTTGCTTATCGCTATTGGTAATTGTGGAAACTTTTTCACAACACTTAATCCCTGACATCCAATGCCTTCTTTGGGCTTGACGATTACAGGGAAACCTATTTTTTCAATTATCTTTTGACCCTTCTCAACGTCTTCTTCAATTGCAACTTCATCAGTTTTTGGAACGGGCAATCCGTTTTCCTTTAATCTCTCATAGAGTTTGAGCTTGTTGCATATAGGATTTATCGAATCAACACTACAATTTAAAGAATCAATACTTAATTCTTCACCCAGTCTTAAGAAGTTGGAAAGTATTCCCCCGGTTTCTGGTGCTATTAAAAGATGGGCATCAGCATTTCTCAATAAATCCATAAACTCAGTTTTGAACTTTTTTTGAGAGTTTACTAAATGAATCTTATTTGCTCTTAATGGTGGTTGAAATGGAGCAAGCCTTGAATCTAAAAGAGTATAGGTTTGATGACCAGCCTCTCTAAAATCTCTCAAAGCTGAACTGAGCATGCCATATCCTTCACTCAAAATGCTTGAAGGTAAATTCTTATCTGAGAATCCACCTCCAGATATATATTCAAATATAGCAACCTTCAAATCGTATCAAATTAGATTGGTCTAGTAAATGAGGTTTATCTTCATAATTCTGAAGCCATTATTGGACGAAATGTTCCATAATTAAACCAAAATTAAAAAATTAGTAGAATTCATCTATGGTTTTCTGCTTCATAAGTCTAATATCTATCTCGATAAACCTTATTGTCAATGAGTTTAACTATCGGTGCACTAGCAAAAGCTCTTCCAGTATTAGCTTCCGGCACTACAACTGCCTTTATAGGGCATCCGTGCACCGGCAAGTCTACTTTATGCATGGAAATCGTACTGGAAAAAATCGATAAAATTCCAGTTGTGTTTTTTGTGCTTGATAGACCTATTCACATCGTTAAGAAGATTATCCTGAGCAGAAATGAGAAAGCAGAGCGTATGCTAACAATAATAGATGGTTATTCTTGTCTGAGTGGAGGAACGAAAGCGAAATCTGATAGTTTATTTGTCATCGAAAATCTTAGCAATCCTTCGGATATAAACGTGACGATCAGCAGTGTCATCGCCCAAACCGGTAGGAAGGCCTTGTTCATCCTAGATTCATTCTCAACTATCTTAAATTATATTAATGAGGAGCTTGCTGCTAGGCTTTTAAACTCAATAGTTGCCAGATTAAGGGAAAACGATTATTGGAGTTTCATAGTGTTCGAGGAAGGAATTCATAGCGAACAATTCTACAACAAGATAAAGCACATTATGGATTGTGTTGTAGAATTTAGGGTTAAGGAGGAGGACGAGATGCAAACATTGAAGAGATACTTTAGGGTTTTTGTTTATAGATATGGTGAGTATAATGCAAACTGGTACCCTTTGACACTATCAAAGGTGATGAAAATCTGAAACTTTTAGAAAACTTAAATCAAAAAAGGGTTGTTCTGGTTGGGACATACATTTTCGCCATTCTGATATCAATCTTTTACTTTGTCTTACAGCCTACAGATTTGTATAAAGATTTTTCTAGCATTACGGTGGCAACAGTTTCGGGATTTGCTACTTTTGCAGCTTATCTAATTGCTAAGAAGTACAGATGGGACATACATAATAGCCTTTCCAGGTGTTGGTTGTTCTTCTTTTTAGGTGCGCTTTTTTGGTCTTTAGGAGAACTGACTTGGGCAATATATTCGTTAGGCTTCAGTATAGAAATACCTTACCCGTCCATAGGCGATGTCTTTTGGCTAATAGCTTATGTTCCATTTTTCATGGCTTTTTTAGGGTACCTCAAAATGTTTGGATCGCCCTTTGTTTCCAAGAAAAAGCTAATCGTAATGGTTGGCACAATATTTCTTACATCTTTTTCACTGATGCTTTTCTTGCTATATCCAGTGTTAGCTTCAGGAGAAGAACTTTTAATCTTATTCTTTGATCTCGCCTATCCAATTGGAGATTTGTTACTTTTTGTATTGGCCTTTGGGAGCCTGATGGTATTTTTTGGGCAAAAAATTGGAAAACCGTACATTTATCTTACGTTTGCTATAATTATGAATGTAATAGCAGATTCTCTTTTTAGTTTTCTGACAATCAGAGGCGAGTATATTTATGGCAACTATCTGACAACCTTAGACGATCTTCTTTTTGTCTTAGGGTATCTTGCATTATTTCTTGGCTTTTACACTCATTGGAAGGAATTTTAATAGAAGACAAGGTTTGAGATGATCAGAAGTCTTATCTTCATCTTTTATTAAATCCTCCATAAATGAGGGTCATCCCTGTCATAGATATAATGAGAGGAGTTGCCGTCCTTGCGAAAGGTGGCCAAAGAGAATGCTATCAACCCATAAAGAGCCAATTATGTGATACTTCTAATCCAATAGACTTGGCTTTAGCCTTTAAAAAAAGATTTGGGTTTGAAGAGTTGTATATTGCTGACTTGGATAGCATCATGGGGATTGGTAATAACATAGATATGCTTAGGAGAATCAACGAATCAAGCAATATGAAGATTATGGTGGACTCAGGAGTAAATGACGCTAAAAAGGCAAGAGAACTTCTTCAGGCTGGAGTTGAAAAGATTATCCTTGGGACTGAGACGTTAACAAATTATGCACTGCTAAAGAGTATTCTAAAATTTTCTGGATATGAACGTATTATCGTTTCCATAGATGTAAAAGATGGTAAGATTCTCTCAAAATCTAAAGAAATAATTGGATTAAGTCCTGAAGCTCTGGCAAAAAGACTAAAATTGATGGGTATTAAAGAGATTATAGTATTGGATTTGTCAAGAGTGGGTAAAGAGTCAGGAGTTAATGTTGACTTGATAAGAAGAGTTTTGAAATCTGTTAGTATCCCTATCATTATAGGAGGGGGCATCAGAAATATCGACGATATTATTTTACTTCGTGATATTGGTGTCTCCGGAGCACTAGTCTCTACAGCTCTTCATAATTCAAAGATAAAAAAGGGGGATTTGTTGAGATTATAGGAATTACGCATAATATGTAGGTATAGGTGAAGATCTTGTTATGAACCTATCAGGTATCTTGAAGTTCTCCATTTCTACTGTATAGTAGTCACGGAACTTGTTGGCAAGATCA
>JBNAWJ010000031.1:0-13358 GCA_049699795.1 Nitrososphaerales archaeon
ACATAGTGAGGATTGAGTAAAATGGCGTTATCTGAAAGCGTTGAAATAGTCTGGGAATGTCAAGACTGCGATGTTAAACTGATATCAATTAACGGCAAGCGAAGGTTCGATACAAAACATGGCATAAAGCCCTATACTCAGTCATGGGATCGATTCCTTAGCCTCGATAGAAACTGCAAGCATGAACACAAGGTCTGGAGCGATCACTATTGCAAAGCATGCGGTAAGAGGCTAAGCAACCCTAAGTCTATCGAGAGGGAAATGGGTCACGTATGCTATAGCAAGACTAAGAAGGCAAGGGCGGAGATGGCAATAGCCAAGGAGATCAGAGAGAGGCATTTCGACCATGAAGGCAAGCCTATAGAGGCTTTGGTGAGAGCAAAGTGAGCCAAGTTCCTTATCAACTTATAATAGGAGCCCTCGGACGAAGGGATAATAACGTCGTCGTTATCTCCGATCAAGGAGAACCTATCAAAGCAAGTAAAGTGGCGCCCAAGGCTAAATGGGCTTATGCCCGATTAGTTTTAGGGAGAAGGATAGCCGACGAGATCTATCATAACTACATTAACTCAATAACTCCCTTGATCCGAAAGAACATAATCGATAAAAATTATCATGGGAAAGAGTCTGCTTATGCTTTAGACCAAATATTCCAAGAGGCTTTAAGATCAAGCCCAAAGGAGCCTCTCCAAATCTTCGTCAAAGGGGAGAGGGTCGTAAGTATAGCCACCAGTAGAATCCATAGCCTAATCTCCCCAAGCGAGGTAAGGGATATCATAGTAGAGACCTTCCAATCCCAAGGATTAACGAGCATAAGCATCCCCCAGATCCAAGCCAATAACCCTATCTATATTACGTCCGCTAAATCCGTCGAAACTGAATTTGGGTTGTGGCAAGTCGGCATGGCTATTCATAGTGGCGATGTTCTAACTAACAAGGCGATCAAAATCGGTTCTTTTATTCGAATAGAGTCATGCATGAACCCCCTAATGTGGTTAAATGGTGGAGGATGGTCTAATCCATACAGAAATATCGAAGGCAAACTCGATAGAGATATCCTTGGACGGGGGAGAATATACCTCTTAAACGACAGAGTCCTAAGATGGCGAGAAAAAACCGAAATAGTCCCAAGGCTCAAGCAGACTATAGAGCAAGTTAGGAATAGCGTCGATAATGTAGTCGATTTTATCACGGAGAACGGCAAACAAAAATTAAAACTATCCGAGGCGCAAGCGGTTATAGATGCCTTATTCTCGTCCTATCACTTAGGAGACACAGTAAAGGAGTTCGCCTTTAGCCAATTCTCTAAACTTAACGAGGAAGATAGGACGGTCTATGAATTAGCGATTATCACATCTAACTTGGCTATAAACCCCGAGGCTCCAATAAAGGAAGATGCCATTTATGCAAGGGCTAACCTTAGCACCATTTCGGCGATCATGCTGAGTTATAGGGATATTCAAGACCTCGTTAAGAAGTGTAATGAGCGGATTAGGGCGAGGACGGTTTCAAGGTGATCAAGGCTTGGCTAACCTACTACCTAATAGACCATGCCAATTTTGTGTATTCAATGATCCCGTTGCGGGTTGTCTAAGAGTGGAGTGTATAGATAGCAAGGTGGAGAACCAATGACATACTCAATCATAGGGATATTCAGTTCTCAAGTTATAACTATTGACACCATCGATGATGATAAAATGGCTAAAATACTCAAGAGAAGGGATTGGGATAAATTATTATGTGTTTTAGCCATTTTAGCGTCGCAAAGTAGAGGACTGCCCTTCCTATTTAATGAAGTCTATCTCAAAAAAGGAGATTTTATCATTTGTAAGATATGGGAGAGAGTGAATTGACCAAAAGCATAACTATCGAGATAAGAAGGGTCGAGAACGGCTATGAGGCAAGCGTCAATAAAGGCGGGCGATGGAACCCTATCCCACTCGGTCGTCGTCGTTATGTTGGTGCATTAGACGAAGTCCTTGAGTTGGCAACTAAGCGGGTAAAAGAGGTTCTTAAGGAGTAACTAAGCAATGAGTTCTATTAAAATTTACACGGACTATAATGGGCGTTATTTCTTAGATGATGAAGGGGCTCTCGTATACTTTGAACGAGAGACGGGTAAGTTCGCATATTGGAAATATGAAAATCCGCATAACGAGCGAGTTCTCGTAATTGGGAGATGTTCAAACCCATTAATAGGCAAAGTCGAGATAGACGGCGAAGTTGTTTATGAGAGGGGGACTAAGCAATGACCAAGTGTAAAACTTGCGATAAAGAGATCGTATGGGATAAGGACGCTCAAGGCAAGTGGTATCCTAAGAACCCCGATGGGACTCTACATACCCATCCTAAGCCCGACAAATACAAGCCAAAACCCCTAAAGTTCTCTATTGAATACGGAGAGACAATTAGCGAAGATCAAGGAACCACTAAACCCTACAATTATCGTCGTTATGGCTTAATCATGGAATTTAACCAAGGGGACTTATCCGTCGAGGATGCCTTTGATTTCATTAAGAACAAAGTTAAGGAGCAAATAGCCAAGGATAGCCCCGTTCCTACTCCCAAGCCCGACGATCAAGGAGAGGCTAAGGCATGAGCCAAGAGACCCTTGAAGGCTATAACAAGTGATTATGGCTATGGAGCGATATATCTTTAGCAAGGATAGAGTGGTCGCAAGGGAACAATGGTTAGATAGGAACTTTCAAAGTAAGGACAAGCGGTATATTCTCCAAGTCGAGAATTATGATAACGACGAAATTACGATAACTATCCTCGAGATGAATATTAGCGACGGGACTAAAAAGCCATTAGCCTTTTGGCATGGAACCCCAGAGGCTTGCTCTCTTATCGCTAATAAGATCAACGAGATGGTCGATGCCATAATAAGGGCAAGGTATGAAAAATCCATTGGGTTTAACAAGGTTAGGGAGCCTGCGCCCTAACCGAGCCGACGGTCGGAGCAAAGGAAAATCCCTTGCATGGGTGCACCCATGCAAGGGAGACCGCTCGGCTAATCTTTTATTACCTGTGATATAAGGGCATATTTCTAATACTAATACACCATGATCTTTTTGTTATTTTTTAGTTGATCTGAACTTAATCTCGAAGATGATGGCGAGTATGAGCCCCCCGAGAAAGCCTATTGCTATGGTTATTTGGTCTATAAGGGAGACTTCTATCAAGTGGGGTTAAGTCCCTTTCCTTCGGGCTCTATCACTTCGTCTTTATCGGGGATTAGTTCACATGAGACATGAGGAAATCGTTCTGATACACCCGCCAAAAGCATTACATTATCGGTTTTGAACTTCGCAATTTTATAATTCTCATTAGCATATTTGCCTATACCTTTCCTCAATTTTAGAAGAGTGTAGGGAAGTAATAGTGGATTGTCGCTAACCTTCTCTTCCACCGTGATGAGTTTACCATCGTTCTGGCTTAGAATTTCTACTATTATTTTCATAAATTATCGGCTCCTAATCGATGAAGGTCTATACCTCTCCCTTAGCCACTCTCTATCTTTTCTTGCAGTCTGGGATAGGTCGGGATCATCTCTTTTATTTAAGACTTGAAGGGCGATTAATTTTTGGGCGACTGAAGTATAGCCGTATTTCTTAACCGCTTTGCCTAATGCTTGGCGTCTCTTTTTAGGCGGTTCTCTCATCCTATAACCATGCTTGGTTAGTGATCCTTCCTTCTCGATCGGTATTCTAACTTTAGGCTTTGGCATATCATAGGTGTAGCATCAGAGATAATATAAATTTATCACCTAATAATTACAGATAGACCATTAGTAATAAATATCACCCTTGATATACCCGTATGTCATGTGGAACAAGCGGGACGCAACAAAGACATCGAGTCGCCCGATGTCGGGACTCTCCCCACTAAAGGAATTTTGCGGAGTGTGATATTATGAAGTTAAAACAAAAAGCCATATCCCTAACTTTCGTGTTCTTGATAGTCTTTAGTTCTTTAGCGGTTATCGCCCCTATGCCCGTGCAAGCGACGCAACCTTCAGCATCAAATCTCATAAATGCCATCACTTACGGTCGAGATTTCTTAAATAGACTCTATAGGGGCTTAGATCAAGGCGGTTATGGCGTTCTATCTGAATATTATGGATGCCCCATAAGGGTTTACTACATACCTCAAGGAATATGGAGTCTTGCGGGCATGGATGGATGGGGCGGTTCCATTGATGTAATTAGCATAACGGCAACCTATGAGGAATTTGTCTATCATTTCCTTGGGGCTAACCTTCAAAACGACGCTCCAAGGCTAAGGGTCAAGATTTGGTATACCTACACAACGACTCAAATGAGGATCGGCATGACGTTAGAGGCATTAAACGGCTATACCCCGAGCCAAATTAGGGTCTATATAGGAAATTATCAGTATCCGTTCTCTTCGGTCGGTCAAACTTTGACTTATACAAGGCTCGACAGTAGTTGGGACAACGATCTTCAGAGTTTTAGATATGCGGTAAGGCATGGCAATACTGAAGGCTATAAAGCCTTTAGGTCTTTAGGCTATCACGATCAAGAATATGCCCTATGGAAATTAAAAAACGATTATGGTTTTACCGTCGATATCTATGATTCAGCATGGTTCTATTCATTGGGTCAAGCGGGATATCCCTTTGATTTTTACGGGTTCTCTTTAGATGCATATCATGACGGAGATGTCTATGATTCATTACCAAGGGGGAGTTATTACTACCCATACCATAGCAAGGTCATAATGGCTCATCCAGCAAGCACACTTGCCTATATCTATGCAAGTAGACTCGAAGTCTTAGTTCCAACCCTCAACGCTATACATGGGCTAATGAAATGGAGAGATCCCGATAGAACTGTTATGTATATTGGAGATCCAGCGAATAAAATCACTCGAACGGCTCGACAATGGGCTCGGGATTTAGAGAGTTCATGGTGGATTGGATACGGCATTAAAGACCCGAGCGATGCGACAGTTGCGAGTGGTGTAAGGACGGCGGTATTCGCTATCTTAGAGACGATATTAGGTTATGATTTCGGCGATACTACAAGCAGAAGTTATGCCGATCAAGCAATAAGCATACTTTTACAAGTGCAAATACCCCAAAGCGGACAAATCCCAACCGAAGATTATGGAACCATCACAAGAAGGTTATACAAGGGAGCGTTCTTAGCATCATGGAACGATCTGAAGTATTCTAAACCTCAGAGTTGGCTAAGAGATATCATGGATTGGTTCAACATGCCCGACGAATACAAAGGCATAGTCGTGACCAACCAAGAGACGATTCAAATAATCCTAAGAGCCTTAGAAATTTATCTCGATAGGGTTTACCCATCAAGCCAGCAAAGCAATACTTCGCCTTATATGATATTTAGTGAAAGGGATTACTTTAACACGGGAGTAACTATAAGGACTAAATCGCTTAACTTCCCATCGTCGGGAACATACACCATCAAGATCGTTGCACGAGACATCGACAATAAGGATGGTTCTTTGAGACAATTAAGGCTATACATCGATGGCGTCTTTAAGGCTATAAAGTTCATCCAAGGCTATGATAATACCCTAACCTACACAGACTACTTTACGAGCGGTTCTCATAATATAGGCATTGCCCTACTAACATACGACCATTCTACCTCTGATGGGACTAAACCGACATGGGCGATAACCACAACCATAAGCCCCACAACTGTTAGATTTGCTGACTATTTCTATAGGGATACATCGCTCGATACTACTAAATGGGATATCTTAAGTGCGGGGAGCCCCCAAAATGTAGGATGGTTCTTTGATAATCCCGACTATGGCATCGTGTTCAAAGAGTCCTCGGGTGGCGGAGAGTCGCAATATGGCATTGTCTCCAAAAACGCTTATTCTATCCCCACTCAAGGGTCGATCAATGTAAGAATGAACAAACATTCGGGCAATTATCCGTATTGTGCCGTATTTCAGATAAGCCCACAAAAAGTGACAAACCAAGACCCATGGAATAATGACTTCATAAGGATTCTAATAACCACGGGTGGCTATATTCAAGTCATAAAGAGGGTTAATGGCGGTTCCGCCGAAACAATATGGTCATCCCCAGACGGGGGCTATTCAGGGTTAGAATGGTATATCGTTAGAGATGGCAATACCATTAAAATTTATGCCTCAATCACCGCTACAAATAATATCAACCATTACATTTTGGCATGGACGGGCTCTTGGTCGCCTATCGGATCGCCCCAATATGTCTACTATTTCGAATCGCAAAACACCCCTAACATCTATGAGGTCTCATGCCACCACGTCCAAATCTTTGATGGTTTAGCCTATCCGTAAAGGGCTAAGCCCTTCACCTTTATTTTTTAAGGTAAAGCCGATAATGCAAGAAGGAAGATAAGCCCAACATATGCAAGGGCACCTATGAATAGTCCTATAATGAGACTCACCTTTCTGAATTTACCAAGATTCATTAGAATTACGGCTAAGGTGCCGATGATAGCGATAGCCCAAAAGAGAAGTATAGGGACTCCCCTATAGGTGAGATTAAACAACCAAAAGAACATCGCTATCGACGAAACTAACAAGTTCACAAGGCTTAGACCACGACTAATAATCATAGCCTTCTTGTTAGCATGCTGGGCTATTATATATTTCTCTTGATACAGACTACACCCGCAAAAATCCCAATAATCGCAATCACGGGCGCAATATAGTATAGTAGAGCATAAGATAGGTCAAAGGACTCTTCTTGGAACCCATAAGACAAGGCTAAGGTTCTATCAAAGTAAGTTTCTATGATCTTAGGGCTATAAGCATAGACCACAAGGCTTGTCGTCTCGGTATTAGTAGTCACTCCTATAGGGATAGTCCCATTAGGAAGATAGCCCGTATAGAATCCCCCATCAAGGGCTTGGAGATCTGTTATCCTTTCAGATACGCTATTAGGGACTTGTCGTGCAAGGACATAGCCCACCATATAGTATAGGGCTAATTTATAGGTTTGATAAACTCCTTGGGATTCTCCCTCTCTAAAAGGAAGATCGTTAAAGCCCTTACCATCATACATATTCGCTCCAATATCGAATAGGTTAATCGCCCCTTGAACATCGCCAAGTCGATAGGTATAAAGCGCATATAAGAAGGCAATATCAGCATATTGATAGGGGCTTAGAATAGCAGTTCCGTTATTTAGATGAATTTTGACCGTGTATCCATTCGTGACTATGCCATAAGTTAGTGAGTCATTAAAAGAGGGCGTATAGCCCAATAAAATATTATATTGGTTAATCGAGGGGAGCCCATATTCATTCATATAATAAGATAGAGTTGATGAAATATTATTAGCCGTCGATGTTAAGGTCGTATTGGAAGGATCATAGTATTTTAGGACGGGATAGGCTAAGAAGTTGTCGGATAAGAGCCAATATGTATTGCCATTAGGGACTTCAGGTATTAGTCCTATCGTCGAGTTATAGTTAGCCATGAGATAATTGACGGCTTTATCTAAATCTGGAGTAGACACAGCATAGATATTAGGAGCGGTAAAAGAACATGAGATAAGCAGAAACCCTATTACTATCACGATTAACCTTTTGTCCATACTCCCCCATCTACCTATGCTATATCTATGATATAAAAAATAGGGTGGGGTTCGAGAGGTTATGTTTTCTTACCGATTCCCTTAATCGTCCCAACTACTATGCCTATGACTGCAACGAGCGCAACTAACGGGATTAAGGATATGACGAGGTTTATGCTCTCTTGGACTGTTATTGCTCCGCCGAGTAGGACTGTCACATAGCCACCCGTGGTGACATAATTATTTCCCGCTCCGCTATCTACATTACCCGAGGCTCCTATTGTAGAGACGGTAAAGGTCGTAAGAGTAAAGTCGCTAACAAATGATTTTGTCGAGTTATAGACGTATAATTTGCCTTGCTGATTAACCACGACATATATGGGCTCTCCTTGTGACCATGTCCCCGTTCCGATCTTGTTAGATGCCCCCGAGACTCCATCAGTATATATGATGTCTAAGACGCCATTATTGTAGAACGTGAGAGTTATGGCATCATCAGTTGTAGATCTTGATTCTGTAAACCTAATAGACGCTCCTTTGGTTCCTGTCATGTTGTATGTTAAGTAGTTATAGACTTCGGCTTGCCATGGGACTGGTGTTTGCTTTGCCGTCTCGATATCATACCATGTCGGCGTTGTGGTATAGAACGGGTTGAAGGGTATGGATATTTGATAGTTCAATGGGTTTGGTGTGGCTAATGCTCCAAGTGGCGCTATCGCTATGATTAAGGTTAGGGCTATTACGGCAAGAGTCTTGTTCGCTCCCTTCATGGTTCATCACCTCAAGGGAGTTCTTACTTGCCGAACCCCTCGAACATTCCGACTATCATTTTTAGCACGGCTAATACCACTATGAGTGGCACTATGGCTATAATGATGCTTATTACAGGTGTTAGGTCTATGCTTGTGGACATCTTATATCCTTATCACGGGTATATTATTGGTAATATTTATATGCCCGATCGTTCTTACCGATATTCGATGAAAAATCCATCTTTAGATGTGGATGGTAAGCATAAGCCTTTCGGATGCTATATCATAGTCCTTAATCGAGAGAATAAAGTTGATGATAACGATGTCTCTAAGGATTCAAGGGCTCCTAAGAACCACTACGTCGCTCGACGGGCTATCACAAGCGAAGGCTATCATATTAGGCATATTCCAAGATGGGCTAAGTGGCTTGGTCTAAGGGGATTATGGAGCGCCATAGATAGAATGAGCGAAGGGTTTTATTTCATAGGGCGCTTGCATAAGGAGTTCGAGGCTTTAAGAGCCAAGCATGATCTTAGCCCCGAAAAACACCGTGTAAGGATAATCCCTTGCGGAGATGGATACGTATTCCCTAAGAGGCTATTCGATAGAAGGGGGTTGAGAGAATTATTGGAGCCTTATTCATGATGGACATATTCGCCGATCCGACTACCTTTGCCATGGCTATGGGATTAGGAGCGGGAGTAGTCCTATTCATCTACTATCTCTTTAGGATATTCGTGCGAGGTAGATAAAATGAAGACAAAAACCAAAGCCTTAGCGGTATTAGCCCTTCTTGTATTGCCTATGTTACTATCTTCTTTGCCTGTCTATGGATACACCTATACTGAGATAACCTCAGACAATTTTCGGACAAAGTCTTCAACGCTCTACATAACCAATTTAACCACAACGAATAGTTATGCTGAATTTAACATCACCCTTGATTATCTACAATACCTCGATTTTTCAGAAGTGATGGGCTTTAATGTCTCTGATGGTTTCGCAACCTATACTTGGAGATCTAATCTCACCGTAGTATTTCCTAACGGACTAAAGATCACGGACTTTCAAGAAGTTCATAATGATTGGTGGGGGCTTGTCCATGACGACGATAACAAACATATCTATACGACTTTACCCAATGGGACTAAATACGACTGTTGGGCGAGAGCCTATAGTTTTTGGAAGTTAAGATTCGTCGTATGGAGAAGTTATAACAACACTCTCAATATATTATGGACTTTCATGCCCTACCCGAACGATAATGTTATCATCGCATATATCAACGATAACCCACCAATAGGTTGGTCTTGGTTCCAATACCCAAATTATACTGATTGGGACGATTTTTCGATCAAATTCTATCTTACCTTCGAGGTCTATGGGACGCCTATATCGTCGGCTCTCATTATTGAATATAATAAAGATCAAGAGGCTCCTTATGGTCTTATATGTCCGCCTGTTCATCCACAAGAGAGAGGACAACCCCCACGAGACTATAGTTGGACTAGTGCTGAGTTCTACTATGTTTTATTCGATATAGTAGGAGCCACAGTCGGAATGACTCTCCACGAATTAGGCAGAAGTGCAGGTGCGATAGTCGATCAAGTCCTTGCCTACCTTGGGTTAGGATGGCTTTCAAACATAATAGCGACAATAATAGGAGTTCTCATGCTAATCTTTAACATAGCATGGGAGATCTTACCCTATATTGGGATTATAATATTCATTCATATCATAACCTATGTAGTAAGGTTCGACTTCACGGGCTTATTCGACTTCTTTATTTGGATATATGAGATCATGGCGGGGTTCGTTAGTGCTATAGTTCAATTCTTTGCCATGATAGCCCAAGCCATAGACACTATAGTCCCATTATGAGAGTGATAAAAAATGGTTAAAAGAATCAAGGTTTTAATGGTCGAGAACGGCAAGTTAGTATGGAAGAGAGTTTACGATTATGGCTCTTTCCTTGCCTTGCCTATAAAGGGGACTCAACCCGAGAGATGGTTAGCATGGGCTAAAGGTAAGCCACTATTATATCGACGAAGATATACCTATCTCATCACTCCCGAGGTCGCTTGGACTTTAGGAGCGGGAGATATGGTCACTATATTAAAGCATGGCAAGGCTCCCGACTATTTCGAGGCTATAAGAATCATCCCTAAAGATCAGATAGAAAACTTGCCGAGTCAAAACCTACTACCTAATAATAGCGACAAATTACCGCCTAATAGTTTACCCAATGGTGGATCTCCTAATGGTTATGATGCTGATAGTGGGGGAGTAGAAGGTCAAACCTTTAATCCTTCAGAACTATTCAACGATAAGACTCAAGCCGAATGGTTTGGTAATATTATCAAAAATGTTGAATCTAATGCTATAAAAGGAATAGTTAGTGCGGGACAAAAAATTCCTAAGGGGACGGCACTTTTGATATTGGCAATTGGCGGGTTATTAGGACTATTCTGCGGACTATTATTAGCCTCTTTAGGAAAAGCCCCGACCACGACGCCAACATATCCTCAATTTATAGGATTAGGTCTTGTAATTGCATGGGATAAAGCCAAGATGTTCTTTAGCAATTTCATAAAGAAGGTGAAAGGTAGATGAGCGATATTCTAAAGGAGCATAAAGTCGTCGAAAAAAGCATCGCCGATTCGGTGGATAGATTAGGCTATGTATTCCCAGATAGGATACAACAGTTTACTGATCTCACCTATACCGAAGTGGCTAATTTTTCATTTCTATTGGCAAGGGCTAAGCAATTGAAAGACCCTGCTTATTTTCCCTTCTCAAGGACTATGATAACCAAGAACGAGAGGGGCGAGAAGGTCGAGACTACAGTTCCCTTAACCTATGATTTTGGAGAGACGATTGAAAAATTAACCAGATATTATATGGAGTCTAAGATCAGCATGAATAGATTATCAAGGAAGGAAGTCGTTGTCGTGACTAAAGCATATGCGGGACAAGTCGCCGAGGAAAAAAGAGGTTGGCTCCAAAGAATAAGGGGGATGATCCATGTCTAAGATGAGTTGGAGAGATAAGTTAAGGCTAATCCGAGAGAAGGGAAGGGAGAGATCGGAGAGAGTTAAGAGCGTATTTGCGAAAGGACGGCAAGGATTAGAATACGGAAGATCGGGAGCGGAGAAGTTCCAAAAGATTATCCAAAGGTTCCAAAAGAAGGGAGTTAGAGCAAGTGATATAGATGATGGCATAACGACGAGGGTAAGAGAGAGCCAGCAAGCCTCTATAAACCGAACCCTTAGCCAAGATCGTTCTAACCAAATTAGAGAGAATAAGCGCCGATCTATAAGGGGCTAAACTTGGCTAAGTATCGAAGATGTCCTAATTGCATTATAAAGAATAAGAAGGGAGAGAGCGAAGGTCATGTTTTACTTAGGAAGGACGGGACTTGCCCTAAATGCGGTAAGAAATACCCTCTCAAATCCATTAATAAGGATGATAATAGAAGGAAGGTAAAACCGCCTATAACGGCATCGTCGTCGAATAAACCCATAAGTCCCGTTCAATGCGGAGTGGCGCCTATCTATGGCTTTCCAAGATCGGATAATGAAGTGGCTAAAATAGGTAGTGGGGTCAACCGAGGAGACCCTATAGATGATGAAAATAGCGATAAAAGAGCCTTAAAATTCCTAATTATAGCCCTTATTGTCGTCCTATTAATGATGGGAATTAATGCCTTGAGCCTCTTAGGGGGTTCGCTAATTCTTTTATTGACAGGATTATTTGGATGGAGTTATTTGATCTTTAAGACATAAATGTTATTACCTAAATAATACGGGTGATATAAATTTAAATGGCAGTCTTGTTTACCTTAAGACATGGTCGAAATATCTAAACCTAATTTTAGCAAAATAGGGGAAGTGTTCGAGAGCCATAAACTCTTAGCCATTCTATTAACCGTCATGTTAGTCTTAGGAGCAAGCGGAGTGGTCTATGCAGTAGTCACATCGAATAAGGTATCGGGAGAGACTACAGTCAAAGCCTTAACTCTTGAGGGAGCGGTTCCATTAGAGGCGACGGTTGGGACTCCTATGACGTATGTTATAGATTATGAAAACGTCCCTTCGGGGGCGACAAGTGGGACTATCCATATAGACATTACAAATTCAACCTTAGGAACCACTTCGATAAATCCAAGCCTTGTCACAGTCGCTATTACTATAGGAGGATCAACTACAACTTTAAGCCCTTCGACTGTCGGGGCTAAGGCATCCTATAGCCTTGCCACAACTATATCTCCAAGTGGGGGTTCATACCAAGTAAGCATAACCTTTCAAAATGGCGTCCACGATGGGAGCAAATACTTTCAAGAGAATTACATGACGATCCCGTAAACCCTTTATTTTTTGAGGTGGTTAAGTTCGTCATCGTCCTTGGAATATTAGGATCATGGGGGCAAGGCAAGACCCTTACTTTAACCGCTCTGCAAGAATTGGCTAAATATTATCCATGGCAAATAGGACTCCCAAGACCATGCATGATAGTTAGTAATTATAAGTCTCGATTCGCCGATCTTTACGTGACCGCATCAGAACCATCAAGCCCGACTATAAACGACGCCTTTCAAGATAGAGAAGTCCCCATAATGAGCATCCAAGAATTCTTAGATAGACCCCGTGACCCTAATATTGACTATTTTATCACTCTCGACGATGTTTATGGATGGCTTGCCTCTTACTACTTTATGAACGAATTTAACCGCATGGTCTTTAGATTATTCGCAAGCGGTCGTAAGAAAAACATGAATTTAGCCGTCTCTTCTATTAGATTTAAGGATGTTGATCCAAGAATAAGAGCCTTGCACACTCATCTATTCCTGCCTAAGTATGACCCCGACGCTAAGATCGTTAGCCTCGAGATCTTTCGAGTAGATGCCTTTCAAGACATTAAGATAAGGGATGTTTATTTCGACGCCACTCGTTATTTTACGGCTTATGATACCTATGAGATCATAGAGAATGTATATGAAAGCCAAGCGCCAAGGCAATCTATGGTTATGAGAC
>JBNAWJ010000031.1:13458-19817 GCA_049699795.1 Nitrososphaerales archaeon
TAGTTTTTTATTTAGTTCAGTTTAGTTTAGTTTTTAATTGCCTCCCTTTCAGTTTAGTTCTGTTTAGTTCTGTTTAGTTTTTAATTGCCTTAACGATATCCTTTATTCAGTTTAGTTAGTTAGTTTTTTAATTCTTTTAGCCCTATATTATTAGATTAATATGAACCCTTATTTGATGGCATTATTAGGATTATCCCACTAACTCCTATCGCGCCCGCCCCATCATCGCTATACCCCCGCTACCAATAAAAAGAAAGGGTGTAAACTTTAAAATTGTTAATAAGATCGCTTCTTTGCGCATTTATGTTAAGATTTAAGCCCTTATCCCGATAATTTAGCATAATTGAGTTATTCTTATTAACTACCTATGCTATGCCTATAATATGGTAATGGTTATCGAAAGAGCGCCTATTATAGTAAGGGCAAGGAGAATATTAGAACTTACCCTATGGGCTCAAGCCAATAACATAAACGACGAAGATTTAATCGTTTTAGAGGCTCAAAACAGATATGGAGTCTTGGAAGGAACTGCAAGGAGTTATGCTAAAGTTGTTATATATAGACTTAGGGATAGACCGTTGATCATGGCTCCTACCACCTAATTGTCATTTAATAGTCTGATAAATCATGCGGAAAATCGACGCTTAGATAGGGCTAAAAAAGCCTTGTCATTCAATAGTTAGTTATCACCTATATATTACAGATGGTAAAAATAGAATAAGGCTCTAACCATTTAAAACCTCTATTTCTATTGGATTTCTATCTTCGTCCTTATACTCCCTCTCCCTCTCTACTCTAAAGATGATTTATAAAGATCAAAATGGGGAGAATAGGACGAAGATAGAGGGCTTTAAGGCTCCCTCATGGGGGGCGTTCCCCCCTTAAACAAGCGTCAAGATCTAAGGATCCCCCTTTATCACTAAACCTTAGCCATTCTATGAGATTAGCAATAACTCCCCTTACATGCTGAATTGATAGACAGGTATTCCTAAAGCGTCGGTTAATGATCTTATCATATGCATATCCGATTTTTACGTTTAACCATCGCCATATCGTCCTCGTCGAGCATTCTAAAGCCCTCGATATGGTATGAATTTTATAACCATGCTGATAGAGTTTAAGGACGACGCTTTTAACTTCAGGGATAAACCTTCGCTTGCTAAGAATCTTATGGACTTCGGGGCATCTCCGATAATAGGTTGATTTTAGGCGCATAGTCATGGTATAACCCGTATATCATAGGTGATATTTATATGTAGTCCTTCATAGTTGCCGAAGTATCGACTTTTAGAGTGAAAGGATAAAGGAACACATGATACTTTTTCTGAAGTTCATCTAAATCCTTGAGGAAGGATGCTATCCTTGGTAATATCTCGATCTCGGTTTTTAGTGAAACTGTTCCTCTAAAGACATTTCATCACTTTAGGGGGCTTGTCAGGTCTTGCCTTCGGAGCCGAGGCAATACGACCACGCCCGTTCAAAAAGATTTAGCCAAGTTAAGATGCAGAACCCGATCCCGACTAAGCCTCTCCCCGCTCGATGTTATTTGATTCAATGATAGCCTTAACTGCTTTACCATGATGAAATTCTGTAAGTTCTTTTATCTCTCTAAGGTCGGCTTGGAGTTTATCGAACCGCTTTAGAATATCTTCGATCAAATCTTCCTGAACTTGCATATCACTTGTAATATATCAGTGATATTTAAATCTTAAAAATCTCGTCGTTTAAGACTTAAAGACCTTAAAAACCCGTTTAACCATTTCCCTTAGTTCTTGTGCCTCTCGCTCCAAAGACTCAAATTTAGACTTTAGTATTAAATTCTCCCTTTCTAATTCTCCAATTCTCTTATCGCTATCTATAACCCTTTTTTCTATCTCGTCCTTTAATTGAGCAGTTTCGCTAATTGTAAGATAAGGAATTGCCTTAAGATATTCTCCTAAGAGATAGTCAAACTCGGGCTTATAATAATTTGATAATCTTCCCTTTAACCGCTCTACGTCTTCGGACTTTAAAACCCTTTTAGCATTAGTTTCAAAGAATTTCCTAAAGCCGTGATCTTGCTTAAATTCATGAACTCTTTTATGCTCGGTTCTTAAGCCAAGGAACCATAGTCGCCTTAGTGTATTGTTAGAAATATACTTGCTTGAAAGACGCTTAGGTTTGGCTATAGAAGGGCTATTCAGATTAAGACCGTGGAGATAGTCCCATTTATCTCTAATCAAAGGTGATGATGGAGTTATTATCTCTCCATAGCGTTCTCTCTCCTTCTTATATTGCCATAAAGCATGAAAAGCCTCAGGAGTTATGAAGGTATAATATTCCTCTGGCTCATCACGATAGATAGTGACTTTAGCACATAAGAATTTCCAACCTAAATTAAGGCATGCTTCATATTCGGTAAAAGGAACAACTTCATACTTTCCACCATGCTCGAAGATAGGCTCTATATCCCCAAAATTGAGCCAATTGAAAGCGCCAACCCTAAATCCCCCGCTTGTTTGCATAAGAACGACGACATTAAACCTAAGTTCCCAATTTGATATTATCTGGCGGATCTCCTCTTTGGTTGGAGCCCTATCCGAGCCTACCTTCTTGCGTTGAGGTAAGACTTTGCTAATTTTATCCCAATTAATACCTTCAACATCATTCATTTCAAAAAGGAGCCTTAGAGCGTCTCGAGTAGATGTAAGGGGCGATGCGCTAACCTTTTTAGCATCGACTTCCTTTTTACGTTCTCCAATATACCTTAGGATTAAAGCCTCTCCAAATTTAGGGTTCTCCTTAGCCTTGGAGATAAAATCATCGGGGCTAACCCCCATACGGTTAAAGAACTGCCTAAGTTTTTCATGGTAGAGCCTTTTAGTTGCTTCTGAATTAAAAGCAAGGTCAAGGTTCTCTATAGACTTGCCTGTGAGTTGAATCTTAGAACTTATGTCGTCGTCGTGAGACGCAACTAACATAATTTAGTAGTATTCTTGAAATATAAAAAAATTTATGGTTTGGACATCAAAAATGGCGGACAAGTCCTGCCCTCGGCACCATTTACAAAGTCTAATGAAAAATTAGGTTGCAATCGATTCTTTCTAGTGGAAATTCGAGATAATTCCAAAAAGCTAATATATTGCCAACATGAAAGGTCTTGCATCAAAGTCGAGGTGTAAATAATGAGCAAAAAAGTAGAAGATTCACCACAGCAGAGTAGTTTCGAGTATGACTGTGATTGTGGCAAGCATTTCGTCAGAATTGGCGAAGCTGTAGCTCACATCAACAAGTTCAAGGATCATCACCTGAGAAGAATGGCTGTTTGAACCCTTAAGAATTCTAAGAGAATTTTTAACCCACTATGATTTTTATTTGCTAGCATTCAGACTTAGAGGTCATCATAAAGGCCGCCGCCGGGATTTCCGTATTTACAAATCGAACCCGGGCTAGAGGCTCTTTGCTTTGATCCACAGGCCCCTGTGTCTACCACTACACCACGGCGGCCACGAATATACTAACAAAAAAGGCTTCGTAAAAAGTTTCTGAAAAAATTAATAGAAGCTTTGTCTATATAACTTGGTCTTAATGGTGCACAGCGTGCTTCGACGGGCGAACTGACCTTCTTGGGATGAGGATCCAATCGTTGTGCGCCGAGAAAGCCACATTTAACAAGGCTTAAATCAAATCCTATTGGATGAGATTTGGGCCGGTAGTCTAGTCTGGTAGTGATGCCCGCTTCGCAACTTGGCGGAAGAGCGGGAGATCGCGGGTTCGAATCCCGCCCGGTCCATTTTAATTATTTTGACTAGTCAAAAAGACTATAGGGTCAAAAAAAAGGGTGTACGGAATTTGACTTTAGTGCTACTCTTATGGTTTTTCGACTTTCGGTGGTAGCATTCCCTTCAGTCTGTCTATGTACTCTGGAAATAGCTTGCTCAAAGCGCAAGGCGCTTCTGGCAATGGCATCTTAAACTCAAAGTTGGCTACAGCTAATGCCATTGCGTCCACAGATGCGACTGCAGGAATCACCCAAGGAGCTGCCTCTATTACACCATACATCAACCAATCTGCACCGAAGGCAATGGGAATAGCTTGACAAGTTGCTTCAACAGCCTTGTATATGTCTATGCCCCACTTCTCTTTTACGAAGGGCTTCCAGACAGTTGTAGCATTCGATGGTGCTCCTCCTGCTGCCAATCCTAATTGGTCTTTAACAACATAGATGGCTTTACAACTTAACCCTATGCCTGGTATAGCATTGGCAAAGGACAGATCTACCATCATGCCTTCAATACCAGCATCTTTTGCTACATCTATTAGACCCTTTGTGGTTGCTGTGCCCTTAAGTACTGATATGGCCCCTGCTGGGCTCTTATCTTCAACGTTAAAGGCTAGAAGTATTGATGCCTTTATGCCAGCATCTTTTATGGCAGCTACTTCTTGGGCTGCAGGTTCTGGGGGCATTATGCTGTTGTGCACTATTCGATTGGAAAGTCCAACTTCTTTTACATGTTGAAGACCCGCAAGTCTCACATCTAGAGTCCATGCATCAAGTAGTATGGGGTTCTCCGATTTATCTGCTACAAAGTCCAAGTACTTTGGGAAGGCTTCGGCAGATATTCCTACAACATCATACATAGATGATAGTCCACAGTTTTCACATAGGCTATCTTGCTTGTTTATCAAAGCCTCTGCTGCCTTCTCATCGAAGATTCCTTCCACCGGATCTTCTACTATTTTGTGCCTCTCATAGAAGATAGTTCCTATCATAACCTTTGGGTTCTCTCCCGGCTGTCCTCCAACTTTTATCTTTCCTATTCGAAAAACTTTTTGTGGCGCATTGAACTTGAACATCCCTTCCACCTATCTCAGAATAGTAACTATAGTATATATGTGTAACGAATGTATATAACTACGTTAAATTCCGAGCAGAATGAAAACCTCAAAAAATTCTGTAAGAGGGTTTTCTCTGTCAAACGCTCAAGTAACTCTTTGCTCTCTCTTTTTTTCTTTCAGAGAGGCTGATCACAGACTTTAAGCCTGGCTTGACCTGTTCTATGGGCATGAATTCTATGTAGCCTTCGTCACAAGCACCTTTGAATACTTGCTCACCTCTTTTTGATCTAACTATTACTGTGGACCAACCTTCAGGAGAGCCTACAGATCCTACGGATATGTCTGCATGCTCAGCAGTAAAGTCTGTACAGTAGTTACAGGCGCTTCTCGCATAAGGTTTGATCTCCTCTAGAGGTATGTTTAATGCTTCTTTGCCCTCTACGCGGGCTATGAACCTGCCTTTGCTTATGGAGAATTTTGTAACGCTCTTGGGCTCTACACCCTTTGATGTCAAGAAATTGATCAGATCATTATATCCAAAGCTTTCCATGCAGAAAAGCCCTATGATTAACCTTGTCTTTATCCCAAGCCTATAGGCTGCTTTCTGAGTATATTGCATCTTTCTAGCAGCTTGAACTTCACAAGGAACTGCTACTATGCCAACTTTGCTCTTTCTCTGATTGTCCACAGCATCTTGTAATCCAATGTGAACCGGACTCATTGTATATTTTGTACCGGCGGACTTTACCAGTTCTTTAGATGCCGAAACCACGCTGGGCCAGCCTTTCCATACGCCTCCTTGAACCTCGGATACTACTGCACTATCAATTATTCCCTTGTCCATGGCGTATATCAACAAGGTTGTCACTACTCCACCATCCTGGGCAATTTCCAACACATCTTTGGTCTTTGACCTTGCAGCATAAACTCCTATGTTAACACCTACTAGTTCATCATCATTCCTGACCCTTTTGAAGACTTCTTTATCCATCTGTTTGTAATCATAGAAGGTCCTTGGACAGGTGTGCCAACATGTCTCACACTTCTGGCATAAACCTACGATCTTTGGCGTCTCACCTTCGAAACCTAGAACTCTATTGGGGCACCCTCCTATGCAACCGCCGCAGAATACACACTTGCCCTTGTTTATAATTTCTAGCATAAGCCCCTCAGATGTTTTAGGAACTGTCGACATTTTCACATACCCTATTAGTTATCTATTTTAGAGATAATTTAAGGATTATGCTCAAATCCTATAACAATTGCAATCCATTAATAACGATTAAAGAAGTTCTTCGTATGAGTTCAAACTGTCATAAGATGGAGTCTACAAATTACTTTCACAATGGTCAGTCCTTTGCGTATTTGATTACAAGTTTTTCGAGCTCTTCTACTGAAGGGCTCAAGAATCTCTCCAAAAGCTCACCTTTTTGAAGACTGCATAAGTAGGCAAAGAGAAAATATAGTACCTGTTTGCGATCTTCTTATGATACTGTCAAGAATTACCCTCCTGCCTTGAGGTAATTGTACCAAGCTGTAAA
>JBNAWJ010000032.1:0-5594 GCA_049699795.1 Nitrososphaerales archaeon
CAGCACCAAATTTTTTGATTACATCTTGCGGATCTATTATGTTACCCTTACTCTTGCTCATCTTCTCTCCTTTCTCATCTACTACGTGCATGTGTACCCAGACGTTTTCAAAAGGCTTCTTCCCAAATAAGTGATAGGATTTCAAAAGAGTGAAATAAAGCCAGTTTCTAACTATTTCTTTCCCTTGAGGTCTCATACTGCACGGGAATTTTTTGTTGAAGAATTTTTTATCCCAAAGATAGCCCAGAATATAGACTTCTGATGTGCTGGAATCGAACCAAGTATCGAAAATTCTCTCTTCCCCTTTGAATTCTTCACCACCACATCTTGGGCATTTATTGATCGGGCATCTTTCTTTCCAAGGCTGATAATATTTACCTGGCTCTGGTAAAATAACATTGCCACAATTCTTACAGTACCATAGAGGAATCTCAGTACCATAATATCTTCTGCGTGATATTACCCAGTCCGTGCTTATTGAATCAATCCAGTCTATCAGAATCTGCTTGCTCTCTTGTGCATAGAAACTCATCTCATCAGCCATCTTTCGAATCTCATCCTTGTAATCTACTTGCTTCAGATAGATCTCATTCATAGCGATGAACTCTATAGGGTCTTTGGAGCGTTCACAGATCGGCGTTCTGTGCTTTATACTCTCCTTCTTTACTAATAGACCCGCGCTCTCTAAATCCTTTACAATCTGCTCTCTAGCCTTTGAAACACTTAAGCCAGCATACTTTCCTGCATTTTCGTTCATCTTACCTTCTTTGTCTATGGCATAAGTTGGTTCTATGTTAAGTTCTCTAAGAAGCCTAATATCGCTATAGTCTCCATAACTACATATCATCACCAATCCAGTGCCAAACTCAGGCTTTGCGTAAGGATGAGCAATTATCTTGACTTCGTTGTTATAAATTGGGACAATAGCATGCATATTCTCTAATTTTTTATATCTATCATCGCTAGGGTTAAAGAGTACCAATTTACAAGCGCAAAGCAACTCAGGTCTTGTCGTTGCTATGATTACATCTTCTTGGTTCTCTTTTACTTTGAATCTTATATAGTTTAGATCTGTATAATCTTCAACATATTCCACCTCGGCATCGGATATGGCTGTTTTACAGACTGGGCAGTAGTTCATGGTCTTTATTCCCTCATAAATTAGACCCTTCTTCCAAAGACGGATGAAAGTCTCTTGAGTAAGCCTTCTATACTCGGGATCGTCCGTATCGTATCTACCTCCTAATTCATACTTTTTATCCCATGAATTGCAACTCAAGCCTAATTTTTTGAAAGTATCCAAAGATATGTCTCCATATTTTTCAAGTAGCATTCTACATTTTTCTATGAAATCTTGGCGAGGTATATCGCCCATCCTAATATTGAACTCTCTTTCTGTCTGAACCTCTATAGGTAACCCATTTTTATCCAAACCCATGGGAAATAGAACACTGTACCCTAACATCCTCTTGTACCTTGCCATTACATCCATCCATACGTAAGTGTATGCATGCCCAATATGAACAGGAGTATTGACATAAGGCGGGGGAGTATCTATGCTGAACAAAGGCTTTCTACTTTTCTCATTAAAATGAAATATGCCATCCTTTTGCCATTTCTCAAAGATCTTTTCTTCTAAACTCGGATTCCATCTTTTCTCCCTTATCTTTGGAACGAAATTCATTAAGACACCAATCAGTCTTGGAGAGTTAAAAGAGAACATACAATATTTAAGCTAAAAGGTTATCATGCAAGGGGTTGTCAAGATAAGGCGGATAAAAATAGACAAAAATCAATAATGAATCTTTGAGATAGAATTTTGGTCTATTTTTGTCTAAGCTTAAACTCGTTATTTTGACAATCCCTAGCGAGCAGGAAATCAAAGAATATATTTAGCTTATCATTCTAATCATACGCCGTGCCGGGGTAGCTCAGCCTGGTTAGAGCGCCAGGCTAACCTTGGGCGTGACTCATAATCTGGAGATCATATGGAACAGAGGTCGTGGGTTCAAAACCCATCCCCGGCATTATCAGCTCTTTGAATTTCTTTACTGTAGAGGTTTTCTGTGCCTTTAAACTGAGCCATTAACTTTTCCTTAAGATGGGCAATATAGCTTCATTTCTAAGATTTGGGGAGATTCTTATACTGCTCAAGAATAAAGTATCAAATTTGCCTCTAAAATTTGTGTTTAGAGTTATTGTTTGATTTTGATGCATTTTGTCTATTTGGGCAAAGCCAAATACTTCATCATTAGCACCTAATCCTACGAACATGCCTCTCAGACTGTTTTGATTGAAGATGGTAAATCTGTCAAACATCTCAATTGCATCGTTAATACCTGATCTGAATAGAATTATTTTGTTATCGCTTTTCTTTGCAAACAAGATGTTCGATGATAATTTTCGAGAAATTTCTTTTAACTCAATTTCAGACAGATTGTATTCATAAAAGTCTCCCATAAAATTTAAATTGATTCTTCTTAAGCCAATGCTCAAATTTCTCCCATCTTTTAAGAATCGATAATACTGGCTTAACCTTCTCTCACTTCTCTCAGAAGGACTCTTTACAACTCCTTCAGGCTTGTCTACAGTTAAAATGATAGGAGCATCATCAAAATCTTTGAGCCTTTTGAGCAATTCTTTATCGATTTCTTTGAAGCAGATAACGATGTCAGGTTCTAGTTCTTTAATCATAGCGATCTTATGATCCATACCTTCTTCAACAACATAACCATCGGTGTTTATTATGCATAAATCGTGCTCCTTTTCTTCAATTTTAGATATGGTTTTCTTCATTCTTTCTATCATCAAATCTCTAACGTATCGAGGAGAAGTGAACCCTAAAAAGCCGAATACCTCTGCCCTTAAATCCCTGAGATCATAAATCTTATCTCTCACAGTTGCAGCTCCTATACATCCTGGAGGCGCTAAGTCACCTTGACCTATATCTCCATCCACTATTATTGTCTTTAAACCCCTCATCAAAGCCATATTCACTAGATAGGATGTGAGAGTGGATTTTCCTGAATCTGTTTCTCCTATTATCATGAATCTCCTTTTACCTGATTCAAAACTTTTGAAGACCTTTTCTTGCAAATCTTTCCATATTCCCACACCGACTTTATCATGGCTTATCAAAGCTTCACCTTTTTCACCTAAAGTCAATTGTATCATAGAACCATCTTCATCGACCTCAAAAGGTAGAACTTTGTTCTTCCTAACAGTTATCTTATCGTTAATCTCTAGATTCATGCCCAGAACAGAAATACCTTTACTCTCAGCCCTAACAGATGCTGGGCCTCTTACAAGCAGAACATCACTTTTGCTTAATTTATATGATTTGATCTCCAAAGTATCTTTTTCCTTGCCTTAGGGCAATGATCATGGCAGATCTTTGATCTCTTACAACTTTCTTGCTGGGCTTTATTTTTGAGAGAGAAGAAGTTCCTCTCTCATCCACTAACTCAATTATTGTATTTCTAAGCTGCTTTGAGAGTTCATTGGCTATCTTCTCCGCCATCTCTGGTTCACCGTTTCCAATTCTTACTATCTTCTTTTTTGCATGAGTGCCCATAATTAATTTTACAACTTTTGCTATGACTTCATCTGCAGAGTTCAAAACATCCCCCATCAAGTCTCTCTGTCTGTAATAGACTGCCATGCCTATCCTCTTTCCAGGATCGATGCCTATTATGATGGATTCATCAGTATCGCTGTAAAGATTATCGATGATCTTCTCTTTAGCAAGATAGGGGTCTTTGCTCAATTCTTCTAAAGATAAGACTTTTTCATGATTTATCAAATTCTCCTCTTTCTCAGTAGTTATGACGAGTTTTGTGCTAGGATTCAAGGTCTTACCTGGCATTACATTATCGAATTTTAGCCCCATCTCTTTTAAAATGCTCGTGATTCTATAATAAGCCCTACCATCAAGAGTTGCAACGACTATCTCTTGGGGCACCAATTATCACCATACAGTAGTTTGCTATATTCTTGTTGCTAATAGGTAAGATAAATGTGTTACATCAATTATAGTTAAAGACATTTATTAACCACCTATGTTTTACAACATTTTGTGATCTTTTGGTAGAGATAGAGTTAAGAGAATTCAAGAAGATGAATTTAAATGGAGCTACAATAATAGACGGCTTTCCGAGCGTTGGGATGGTGAATACCATTGCTGCCAATTACCTTTTGGCAAATCTTAACTTGGATCAAATAGCTGCGCTAGATTCTGATCGATTCCCAGCTGTTTCTATGATCTATGCTAATAAGCCGAAATTCCCAGCAAGAATTTATGCCAGTGAAAAATTGAAGACAGTTGTATTCTTATCAGAATTCAGAATTCTTCCTTATCTTTACAGACCTTTGGCAAAAACTCTATTGAACTGGGCCAAAGAACAAAAGTGCTCTCTCATAATATCACCTGTAGGTTATCCTGTACAACTCCTTTCCATAGAAAAAGAGCTCGATGTGATGGGTGTTGGGAGCACAGACAGAGCGAGGCAGAAACTCATATCGAGCGACATAAAGCAGTTGAACATAGGGATAATTCCTGGCATATCTGGCCTTCTTCTCAACGAAGGAAGATGGGCCAACTTTGATGTGATAAGCCTCATAATACCTCTTCAGCCAGATATACCTGAAGTCAAGGCTGCTGTGGAAGCCGTAGAAGTGATAGATAAATTGATTCCAGAAATTAAGGTTGACGTCGCTCCTCTTCACCAAGAGGCTGAAAGGATAGCAGAAAGGCTAAAGGTCCTTCGCAAGCAAGCCAAGCCTATGGAATCTCAACCTCCATGGGGGATATATGAGTAAAAATTGGCATCAAGTTAAAAATTATCAAAAATAAAATAGATAAGATGATTATGGGTAAATCAAGAATCTGAAGTAAAGATATGAAGCCAATCAAATACTTGGATAGAATGGGGGGAAGCTATCTAAGGAAGTGGATTCCACTTAGTATACTAGTTGGGATCATAGCTGGATTTGGTGCAATAATCCTCTATTATGCAATAATCTGGGCTACAAACCTTCTTTTATGGTTTGGGGCTGAATACATACCACCTTCACCGGTGGGCGAAGGTTCAACCACGGTAGTATCTATAGGAAGACCTTATCTTCTGCCTTTGATAACCACATTAGGCGGATTATTAAGTGGAATAATAGTATACAGTCTTGCTCCAGAAGCAGAGGGAGATGGTGTAGACAGAGCACTGGATGCCTTCCATAATAAACAAGGAGAGGTTAGAAGGGAGATTCCGATAATTAAGTTGATTGCATCTGCAATAACCATAGGCTCAGGAGGTAGCGCTGGTAGAGAAGGGCCTGCTGCTCAAATATCGGCTGGTTTTGGATCTGTTTTGGGCAAATTGTTGCATCTTAATGTTCATGATAGAAGAATAATAATGGCAGCGGGTATAGGAGCAGGTCTAGGTTCCATATTCAAAGCACCCTTTGGAGGCGCCATTTTAGGTAGCGAAATTCTTTACAAAAGGGATTTTGAAGTAGAAGCACTTATACCATCTTTTATTGCATCAATCACAGGATACTCTATCTTTGCATCTGTTACAGGATGGACGCCTGTCTTTGGT
>JBNAWJ010000032.1:5604-19358 GCA_049699795.1 Nitrososphaerales archaeon
TGCCTTCACTAATCCATTAGAACTTAATTTTTATGCAATCTTAGGTCTGCTATGTGGCTTAATAGGAATACTATTTGTAAAAACCTTCTACGGATTGAGGACAATTTTCAAAAAGTTAAAGATTCCAAGAATCTTAAAGCCAACTTTAGGCGGTTTACTAGTTGGACTTATGGCCATATTTTTACCTCAAGTCATGGGCATGGGTTATGGATGGCTTCAATTAGCTATAGATGGTAACTTTGTCTTTCTTCCCTTTGAAATCATGTTATTGCTCATTTTTGCAAAAATCTTTGCTACAGCGCTATCTGTAGGCTCGGGAGGTAGTGGGGGAGTTTTCGCTCCAAGCTTGGTAATAGGTGGCATGATCGGAGGAGTAACTTGGTACATCTTTCATAACTTGCTCTCTTTCTCTATTACAAGCCCTGCACCCTTCGTTATTGTAGGCATGATGGCATTCTTTGGTGGAGTAGGTAAAGTACCGATATCTGTCATCCTTATGGTCAGTGAGATGACAGGCACATACACATTACTTGTACCATCTGTAATAGCCACTATTCTGGCTTACCTTATATCTGGAGATATCTCAATTTATGAGAGTCAAGTGTATACTAGAGCTCAATCAATGGCTCATAGGGCAGAGTATTCAGTGCCTTTGCTGGAAAAGCTAAAAGTTAAGGATGCCATGATGGAGAGTGTCATAACGATAAAGCCTGAAGAAATGATAACCAAAGCAGCCAAGATAATGGCAGACAATAGGATAAAGGGGCTTCCAGTTCTCAAGGATAACAATTTAGTCGGAATAATAACATTAATAGACATATTGCGAATCCCTGATCTGGAACGAGAAAAGACTACTGTGGAGCAAGTTATGAGCAAGAAGCTCATAGTTACTTATCCTGACGAGTCCCTTTACGAAGCTTTTGAAAAGATGGTAGGGCACGAGATAGGGCGTTTACCAGTGGTGGATAGATCTAACCCTAAGAAGTTGATTGGAATAATTACGAGAGGAGATATTGGAAGTAGGTACGAGTTGGAAGTGCACTTATTATTAGAAAGTATTCAATAAAATGAAATTTTAAGATGAACGAAAGAGCTAATTTTCACCATCAAAATATACTTCCTCAAATTCACTTGATTTAGCGTATTGAGTTTCTGCATACTTTTTTAACGATTTTTTTAGAGCTACTATATATCTACTTACTTTGTCTTTGGCATAAGTTTCCGTCGGAAAATAACAAAAGGTGCATAATGAATTACAAAAAGGTACCCAAGGTTGCAATTCCTTCTTCTCGCTACTGATGTTTGTTTTACCTAAAAAATCGATGAAGGACTTAATGGTGCGAGGAGTTACATCTGGGTAATCTCTGTAGGTATAAGGTGGCCAATGTTCCGTCTCCTCATATTTACTAGGAGATTTGTCTCTTCCCCCTCGGCTTAACATAATTAGTGAGTTTTTCGTTATGTTTTATAAAGATTTATTCAAAAAACATCGAAAGAGTTAATTTATGGTCGTAAAGATGAATAATATAAATGATCTTTTCGAGCCGTGAAAGCCTTATAGAAGCGATAAAAAGGTTGCCATTAGGCGCAACTATGCCTATAGAGCCTCATGATTGCCCATTGGTATTAGAAAGATCAGCTTTGAATGTGATCTTGAGCGAAGACAGCTTTGTCAAAACATCTTTTGTTGGCGATATAGTGGAACCTTCTTTAGAAGAAGGTTCAGTTATTTATATCGATCTTGATACCATCTTTTCAGCCTTTCTGAATCTAATTATCCATAGTGCCAAAAACTTAGATAATTTGCTTATCTTTAGACCTGAGATTGGAGATGTTGGGAAGACAATGGCTTATGTTTGTTCTCTTTTCTCGCCTTACATAAAACTTGTGATTCTGGACTCGATAACTACTCTTTATTATCTTCTCGATAGCAAGGCACCATCAGAGGTTAATAGAAAGATAGGTGTTTATCTGAGCTTACTACAAAGCCTAGCCAATAAACTCAATATACCTATAATAATCACAAGCTTGATAAGGGCAAAGAGAGTCAAGCAAGCTGAGTCTTGGCTTACTTCCCCAACAGGTGGCAGAGCTTTGCTAAAATCCAAAGTAGTTTTAAAGTTGAATAAGGTCTTTGAGTATATAGAGATCAACGTAATAAAGCATGACAATGATGCATTTGTCGGAAAAACTTTCAAAGTTCCCATAGGACTAAAATGGGGTGAGAATTAAGAATGGCTAAGAATTCAACGGGCATCCAATACATACCCATTTATGCTGATGTAAAGAAGGAGAGATTTGATCTATTCGAGATCGTTTTAGAAGAAGTAGAAAAAAATGCCGAGAGATTAGAAGATGGGGACATCATAGTAATATCGAGCAAATTTGTCGCTATGTCAGAAGGTAGATTGGTGAAGTTATCGGATGTAATTCCAAGCCCTGAGGCTGAAGATCTGGCATCAAAGACGCACATGCCTAGCAACCTTGCTGAGCTAATATTGAGGGAGGCTGATTTGGTATTTGCTGGTTTACCTGGCTTCGCTCTGGCGATAAAGGATGGTGTTTTCACTCCTAACGCTGGAATAGATAGATCCAACGTGCAAGAAGGCTGGGCCATCCTATACCCAAGAATGCCCTTTAGAAAGGCTGAGACACTGAGAAGAAGAATACTTTTGGAGATTGGCAAGAAGGTAGGAATAATAATAACGGATAGCAGATTGCTGCCGTTAAGGTCTGGTACAACTGGGATAGCTATAGGAGTAGCAGGCTTCGATCCAGTCAAGGATGAGAGGGGAAGAAAAGACCTTTTCAACAACGTATTAAGAGTTACTTTACGAGCTTTAGCCGATGATATATGTGCAGGGGCTCAGTTGATAATGGGGGAGGCTAATGAGAGAATACCTTTAGTCATAGTTAGAAACAGTGGCATAAAATTACATGACAAACCCTTGAATTATGAGCAGATGACCGTTGATCATTACGAGTGTATCTATGTGAGAGGGTTAGCAAACGAAGGGCGATCCACTTCTTATCGTGAATCTGGTTAGCTCTTCAATAAAACAAACAAAATTATGCCAAAGGTTAAAGGGATGAAACCAAATTATTTTTATCCAAGTATATTTATGATCAAAAATTGGAATGCCCTTCGAAATATTATGTGATAATTGTGGTGCCTCGTTATACTCTGGGATAGATCTAAAATATGCGATTAACATTTTGAAGCTTTACAATGGCAAGTGCAAAAAATGTGGTGAGTTCCTGTCTTATCGAGACTTTGCACTAGAGATAGAACCCTTAGAAAAATAAAGATTAAAATACTGCACATAGCGAGTATTCTGTTCATAGACTGAAAAGTATCATAATCAGTAAGTGATTCTATGGGCTACACTCTATTGATAGCTGAAAAGCCAGACGCTATGAGAAAGATAGCAGAATCTTTGGCAGAAGATGGAAGTTTAAGGAGAATCTTAACTGATGAAGGTGTAGATTATTACGAATTTAAAAGAAATAATAGAAAGCACGTGATTGTAGCAGCGGTAGGGCACCTCTTCAACTTATGCCCTGCTGGAAGAGGGGGATGGGTCTATCCTATTTTTGACGCTGAGTGGAGACCTAGTTTTGAAGTTAGAAAGGAATCGAGCTTTTCTAAGAAGTATTTTGAAGCCATAAAAAGTGTAGCAAAAGAAGCATCAGATTTCATCGTCTGCTGTGATTATGATACAGAAGGAAGCGTCATAGGCTCAAACATTCTAAAGTTTCTTTGCGGTGTTAAAGATGCAAAAAGAATGAAGTTTAGTACTTTGACAAAAGAAGAGCTCATAAATTCTTATAAGAATATGTCAAACCATTTAGACTTTGGCCAGATAGAGGCTGGTTTGACTAGGCATTGGCTTGACTGGCTTTGGGGCTTGAACTTAACTCGCGCATTGACTTTAGCAATGAAAAATCAAGCAGAAAAAGGATTCAGGATTCTCTCAACAGGCAGAGTTCAAGGTCCGACGTTAGCTCTACTTCTTGAAAGAGAATTAGAAATAAGAAGATTTGTTCCAAAGCCGTACTGGCAATTAGAACTACATTGTAAAGCTAATAGCAACGAAATAATAGCCATGCATGAAAAAGGTCAGTTTTGGGATAAAGATGAGGCTGATCGAATATTAAAAGATTGTAGAGGAAAGGATGTTATAGTCAAAGACATCGCAAAAAGACAGTATAGGCAAATGCCTCCTTATCCATTCAATACAACAGATTTACAGTCCGAGGCTTACTCCCAATTCAAATTCTCTCCTTCGCAGACTCTCGGTCTTGCAGAAAGCCTTTATCAGATGGGTGCCATATCTTACCCAAGGACTTCGAGCCAGAAGTTACCAGTAGAAATAAACTACGAGAAGATATTGGGGAATCTATCGTCTTTAGAGTATTATAGCGATTTGTGTAAAGACCTTCTTAAAAAAGGTAAACTAATCCCTCATGAAGGACCTAAAGAGGACCCTGCTCATCCTGCCATATATCCAACTTCTGAAGTTCCAGACTTAAGAAAGCTCACCCCTCAACAAAGAAAAGTCTACGATCTAGTTGTGAGAAGGTTCATGGCTACCTTCGCTGATCCCGCTGTAAGAGAGAGTATGAACCTAACTTTAGCAATCGGAGAAAATATTTTCATAGCAATAGGAAGGAGAAACATTTCACTAGGGTGGGTGAGATTTTACTCTCCTTACACTACCCTTGAAGAGCAGATCTTGCCAGAGGTTAGAATAGGTCAGATGTTAGAGAATTTAGGGATAAATATGATTGAGAAATGGACAGAGCCTCCAGACAGATACAGTCAGGGTTCAATTATAAAAGAAATGGAGAAGAGAAATCTTGGCACTAGAGCCACGAGGGCTGAGATACTTCAGACTCTTTATGAGAGAAATTATATCTTGGGAAAGAGCATAAAGGTCACAAAATTGGGAGAGACGGTTACTAATGTGCTGAGAGATTTCTGTCCAAGGATAATAAGTGAAGAATTAACAAGAAATTTTGAGGAAGAGATGGAGCTAGTTATGCAAGAGAAGAGAAAGAAGGATGAGATAATAGAAGAAGCTGTTGATTTTTTGATGGAAATTCTTAATGAAATAAAAAGAAACGAAAGAGGGATGGGTGAAGCATTGCTAAAGGGCTTGATGGAATCTAGAGAAGAAGAGAGAAGACTTGGCATATGTCCAAAATGCAAAGGCGAATTAAGAATTATAAGATCGAGAAAGAGCGGAAAGGTATTTGTAGGGTGTAAATCATACCCTAATTGTAGAAATTCATATCCTTTGCCACAGATTGCAAAGATAACTCCTTTAGGTAAAGTGTGTGAAAAGTGCTTAACTCCGATGATTCAAGTCTATAGAAAGGGGAGGAGACCCTTTAGCATGTGCCTTGATCCTAAATGCCTGACTAAGTCGAACTTCACAAAAAAGAATACACCTAAAATCCAAGACTCTAATAACATTTAAAGCCAAGAATTTTATAACTCATGACGCTGTCCAGAATTTAGAGTGAATAAAATGGGAATAAAAAAGAGAATCTTAAGCTTTTACAATGTAGCTATAGAAAGGATAAAACAGTTGACAGGTAAGAAAAGACTTGTCAAATTATCCAGCCTACTCACTCTAAGAAGAATAATAGAGATAGCCTATATGATTACATTGCTGATTCTTTTCGCTGGAATAATAAACGCCTTGTTAGAGTTGGGAACTGTAAGACAATATTTCTCTGACTTATCGATTATCCGTTCATCCAGAATTCAAAGCTTTATGGATACTTTTTTGAACTTTTTATTAGTTTCGGTGGGTACTTTGGGAATCTATCTTATGTATCTTGGTGGAAGAAAGATCGGTACGAAAGTACCAAGCCTTTATGTTATATTAGGCTTGACTGTGCTTATAATGAGCACGCTCATCTTTTGGTTTATATTGAGTTATAAAGGAGTGTAAATTCTCTCCATTAGGATGAAGGTATTTACAAAAGAAGAACTGGAGCAATATAACGGCAAGGAAGGGAAGCCTGCATATATCGCATACAAGGGTAAAGTTTACGATGTCTCTAAGAGTTACCTTTGGGAAGGAGGAGAGCATCAGTTTGAACACTTTGCAGGAAAGGATCTGACCATTGAAATTGAAGATGCTCCTCATGGCGTGGATGTTTTAGAAAGATTTCCAATAGTTGGGGAATTAAAAGAAGAATGATGGCTATTAATACAAGTTTCCCTTTTTGATATCAATTGCCTTTAAGCAGAGTTTTCCTTTACTCCAGTTATCTTCTGCCATAATTTGTGATGTGCATACGCTTTTTCTCTAAATTCCTGAGCGATGTCTTGATATCCTTCTTCCATGAAGGCGTTGCTTTCTTCCATCTCATAAGCTATCAAAAAGGATAGAGCATCGGCTATAGCATGCTTCTCTTCCTCAGTTAGCCTTTGGAACCTTATCTCAGGCATCTTCAACTTACTCATCTCTTCTCGAATCTTCCTTAGCCTCTCTTTTTTTGCTCTCATACCTTATACCTCCAGTTTAAACAATAACGCCATCCCTTTTGCCTCTTTGGATATCAATGTCACCTCTAGGCAATGAGTAAGATAGGCTTTTTTAAAATACCAAATTTGAGCCAATTGTAGTACATCACTTGTAGAGCCAAGATTAAGGGGCATGTATCTATAAATTTTACGCAGTAATACTTTAATCCAATGATTTAACATATTTGACAACAAAATCCCTTTTTTCAACAGCCTTTTTGGCACTCTCTTCAACCTTGATCTTCAACTCGTCTAACCCATACGGTGCTTCTTCACCCACTACCTTCTTTATTCTTGTGTAAGCAGACTCTCTGAACTTTAAGTTCAAATTCTTCTCTCCTTCAGAAGTCATCAAGGCTACTTTAGGTATACCTTTCTCAACAAAGCCAACCTTACTTACTCTTACTCCAGCTTTTCTAACAACTTTCATTATCTCTTTAACGTAATCTTCAGGAGCAAATATCATTAGAGCATCCAAAGAAACTCCAAGGTAGTCTATGCCCCTATTCTCTAGCAACTCCAAGACTTTAGTATTGATTAAACTTCTAATCTCTTTTTCATAAAAATGAAGGGCTATGTTTGATAGCCTTGAAATCTCGGTTGCATCTCCTCTTATCCCACCATTTGTAACATCTGTCATAGCATAAATCTTCTTGATTAAACCTGAATCCAATAATGCTCTGCAAGCCTTTACGAACTGAACATTTAAAGTTTCTAAGACTACATCATGCCTTCCTGAATATATGGCTGATGTGCAAATCGTCCCTCCGCCAGCACCCTCAGTCATAAGTATAATGCTATCGGGCTTTACTTTATGCCTTGCAGCTAGCATAGATTCATCTTCAGCAATGCCAAAAGCACCAACACAGCCAGTCATCCTATCGCCTATGACCATATCCCCACCAATTCTTAATGTGCTACCTGTCAAAATTGGCGTATCAGTTAGCATGGATACAGCGCTAACCCCTGCCTCAAAGTCGAAGAGTTTTCCAACATCTCCGTCATCAGCAAGGTGAAGGTCTATTAGCATACCAATGGGTCTGGCTCCTTTAACGTAAACATCTCTTAAAGTGGCTCTGGATGCATGAAAGCCAGCCAAGAAGGGAAAATCGCTAAGCCTAGAGTGCATACCATCTACAGCAGTAACCAAAACTTTTCCCTTTACTTCTATGGCTCCAGCATCATCATGATATAATGGATACAATAATGCTCTACTGCTAGAAGGCTTGCCTGCTATCTCAGCCAATTTTCTATGAACGAAGAAGTCTCCCTCTCCTCTTGAGCCAACCCCCATCAAACCCATGCTAACTCCTGATTTAGAATAATCCAGTATCAATTTCAAAGTATTCGATTTGGGAATATCGCTAGAATCCTTAACTTCATCTATAATGGCATTGGCTAAGCCTTCAGCGGATTTATTACTTAAATTCTCTTTGTAGGTTAATATCTCATCTATTAGCCTATTCTTCACTTCTTCTATGCTCATTTTCTTTGCCATTAGCTTTCTAGTCAAGCCTTCAAGATCGGACAAAATTATCAAGATTGAAATGACTTTGCTCTGATTTATTCATTATGTATTAAAAATATTCTTAAGTGTCTAATTCACAAAGCATGATGAGATAATGCAAAGATTTAGAGGCATGAAGATCGATGAAATGCTAAAAGCAATAGACAATATTGAGAAAAGGATAGGCTTCAACTTATCTAATGTTCAAAAGATTTTATTGACCACTGATGGCTCAGTCACAAGAATTTTGGAAGTATTAACCAAGAAGCCTGTTGTGATAGAAACAAAGGTTAAAACAATTGTAAAGGCTGATGAAGATTTGGCTAGAGCATTAAAGATAAAATCTGGAGAAGATGTAAATTTTAGAGTTGTCCATCTAAAGAACCCTGATGATAGAGCATTAGTATTTGCAAAGTCATGGACTCCTATGAAAGGATTAAGCAATAGTATAAAAAGGGACTTAACTTCAGCAGACATACCTATTGGTAAAATTCTTATCAAGCATAAAATTGAGACGAGAAGAGAGATAACGTCTATAGATGCTATTAACGCTGATGATGAGATGGTTAAGGCTTTTGATGTTAAACTTGAAGATTTGATGCTATCTAGATACTATAACATAATACATGAGGCTAGGATACTGATAAGGATAAATGAAGCATTTCCTATATCAAACTTCCTTTAATAGCAATCTCCCATGATGCATAATTTATTTAGTCTTCTTTACCTTCTCCATTATATCCATGTATAGAAGGATTAAATTTGCTATTCTTGCTTGTTTATCCAAATCTTCCTCTTTGCTCAAAGCATCGTACAGTTTCTGAATCTTGCTTGTTACTAACTCTCCCAAATTTGTGGTCAATTCGCTTATACTACTTATCTCTAGAGAGCTTATGTTTGATAGATCATCACAGTTTATGCACAAAATTCTGTTTTTATATCTGACTTGAACTCCTCCACACTTTGGACAACTCTCCTTTAACAGAGTTGCCCCTCTTCTTATGAGCTCTGTAGCATCGCTAATCTTTCCTTTTTTAGCCTCAGTCAATTCCATCCTATATTAGAAGGGATCATATGTAAACTTTAGTCTTTTATATGGGCATATTGAACTCATTGCAAAAATCTATTATGATGAAATTAAAGCATCATGGTCAGATAACGTTAATTTAAAGCATAGGAAAACATAAAGGAAGATAACAATGAGAGATTTTTGCAATGAGTTCATTATCCATAATTCTTATTTATTTAGGCTGATAATCATCATAAGAACTTGATGGTGCGGGTTATGAGCTCGAAAAGGCAAAGGGAGAATGAGCAGAAGCTAGCAAAAGCGATTAGTACGCTACAAACAGTGGCGGATAGCACCATTACTCCAAGGAACATAAGGAAAATAGTCAAAGATGCCATACTCATGCTTAACGATACAAAGTTGGACCTAGGCGTTAGGGTTGCCAATGCTATAAGCGTACTTGATGAAGTCTCTCAAGACCCTAACATGCCATCTTTTTCTCGTGTAACTATTTGGTCAGCTCTGAGCACCTTAGAGAGCATAAGAGACTAATACATGGTTTAGAGAAATGTTTTCCAAAGAAATTGAAACAAGGATTAAGTAGTGATTTTTGAATGAAGGCTACTTATGTTTATGCAAATTTTCCAAATACATTGCTCAAGAGGAGGTAAATGGCACTGCAGTGTGAAATATGTGGCAACTCTATAACTGGCAATTTTTTTCTCACTCAAATAGAAGGAGCAATCTTTAGGGTGTGTAGCTCATGCGCAAAGCTTGGGTCACCGGTGCGTGAGAAGAAAGATGTAAAGCCAGCATTGCAAAAGCCCAAACCTTCTGACCGATTATTGAAAGAGCCTTTACTGGAGTTAAGGTTCGATTACAATAAAATGATAAAGCAGGCAAGGGAGAAGCTGGGTTTATCACAAGAGCAACTTGGACACAAGATAAACGAAAAGCCATCTGTAATAAAGCTGCTAGAGAGTGGGAAGCTAAAGCCCGACGATTTATTGGCGAAAAAGATAGAGCATGCCTTAAAGCTAAAGCTCCTCATCCCTCCTGAAAGTGAATAATCCATACAGATAGGCTTTGAACCCAAAAGATAAATTCCTGATAACGATTGATTACCTTTTTGGCAAGGGTATAAGCCAAATCATTCCAACGGATAAATTAAATTTTACATTCTCTAAAAGAACTGGAAAGATAAAGAATGTATTGTTAGGTGATAAATTGATAGCGATTTTTCGTCCTGATGGGAGCATAGCCTTAACGATTAATGGAGCAGAATTATTGGTTAAACATCCTAAATTCTCTGAAAATTGTGTAGTAGTAAAAGATGAGGCAAGAGATTTCATAGCCATGGGAAGATCTGTATTTGTAAAGCATGTTATGAGCTGTGGGTATAGAATAAAGCCTAAATCTGAAGTTGTTGTCGTTGATACTAATGGTAATGTAATAGCCGTTGGCAAAGCTTTATTGTCAGTAAAGATGATGAAAAATTTCAAATCGGGAGTTGCAGTGAAGGTTAGAAAAGGGATAAAAACTTATAATGATATGATCTAATTTGATACGAGATGAAGATAAGCGACAGGCAAGCAAGAAGAATGCTTGAGAAGATGGGTGTTGATATAGAGCCTTTACCAGATGTGAAAGAAGTCATAATAAGGACCAGTAGCAAGGATATAGTCATAAAGAATCCCGATGTATCTGAGATGAAGGCAAAGGGGGTTAGAGTCTTTCAAGTTATGGGAGTAGCTATTGAAGAAAGGGTTATAGAAGCTCCTAAGTTCACTGAAGAAGATGTTCTTTTGGTTGCTCAGCAGGCCAATGTATCAAAAGAAGTTGCAGCAAAGGCTTTAGAAGAATCGGATGGAGATTTGGCAAAAGCCATATTAAAGTTGACGTCTTAAATCAAATGCATACACTCACTTACATCATTATAACCACATAAACATTAATATTTGTTAAAAGAGTCTTGCTTATGGGCCTCGGTAGCTCAGCCTGGTAGAGCCAAACTAATGGCCTTGAAAGCGTTGCCTTGGTATCTTGACAAAAAGGCAGAGGTCGCGGGTCCGAAGCCCGCCCGAGGCTCTTAACTATGATACAATTTCAAAGGTGATCGTTGTTGAATCAAAAAGCAGTTCTTCTCTAAATGCTTGATTAAAGCTTCATTTATGTTATAGTTTAGCTGTCGAACAAATATAGGTTGAATTTTAGAATGCTAAAAGTGTGTGGTTAGCGCTGTGCTATCCAATATCTCAAGGTATTTTCTGTACAAAAAGTCGTAAGCTTCTTCTTGATCACCGTATATTAAAATACCTTCTAAAAGGATTGTGTAGATAATGTTCAATGGAGCTGTATCGAGGTGTACTAAATCTATTCGCTCTTCATGAACTCCTAGAGCTTCAGAAATATCGACTAGTAGTCTACCAAGATCTAAAGCATTACTTACGTTGACTGAGACTGCTATATCATAATCTTTTCCACCCTCTCTCCTCGTGGTTGATCCAAATATAATTGCAAATTTAACTCCATGTTTCTTAAGAACTATGGAAAGCTTGGCTTTAATTTCTGGCTCTATAGGATCAATGTCTATACTCTTAACGTAATTTTCAAGGGCTTCTATAATGCTTGGTAGCTTCTCAATCATCCCACTGAAAGCTCTCTCCTCAAGCTCTCTATCTATATTCGCGTAAGTGTGTACAAGTATGTTTCTAAAACCAGCCAAACCTTCAAGGAATTTCAGATTCAATTCATTAATCCCAGCCCTCTCAGCTAAGAGCCTAATAATACCTCTATATGATTCTGGTTTAGGAAGGTTAGAATAAACCAATATAAGCGCACCGAGATCTAAGATGGATTGTATTACTAACTGTGCAAGTCTCTCTACAGCATATATAGACTCTCTTCTATGATAATCCAAAAACTCACTAAAATACTTCTTCAGCAAATCTAATTGGTTTCTAATTCTCATCTTTACATAAAACCTTTAGCACTACATATAAAGGTTTAGAAATCGTATTTTGCCCAGTGCACTTTTAACATTCTAATCTAAATGCATCTTCATATCTCTGCCTTTTCTACATTAAAAGAATATTAGCCCTTAAAATTCTGATGAACCTAAGATAGAGAAGTAAGCTTAAAGTTGTTTGAGGTCAAATACACATTATTTTGTGATATTAAATAAATTCACTTAAGGCTTCAATAAAACTATTTAATATGTGCTAGCCTTGCTAAATTATGAGAACTTTAGTTTGGGGATAAATGCATGAAAGCTATGTTACTCTATAAACAAACTCCTATAGAGTTTAACCCATTAATTCAAGCAGATGTTGAAAAGCCTACTATAAAAGAAGGCGAGCTTTTACTTAAGGTTCAGTGCTGTGGAATATGTAGGACAGATCTTCATATCATAGAAAGTGAATTACCTCTATCAAAGATTCCTATTATACTAGGTCATCAAGTAGTAGCTATTGTGGATGAGGTAGGTGAAGGAATTGAAGGTATCAATAAAGGCGATAGGGTAGGAGTGCCTTGGCTCTACTGGAGTTGTGGTAAATGCAAGTATTGCATTAAAGGTTTAGAAAATCTTTGTGATAACGCTCTTTTTACAGGATATAGTGTAGATGGGGGTTATGCAGAATACATGATTGCTAAAAGAAACTTCGTTTATGAAATACCAGAGAATTATGATGATTTACATGCTGCTCCTCTGCTATGTGGAGGAGCGGTAGGCTATAGAGCTTTGAAGCTTACGGGGCTTTTAGAGAAAGGAGAAGGAAATCTAGGACTCTTTGGCTTCGGATCGTCTGCGCATATGATTGCCCAAGTAGCTTTGAACAAAGGTTTGGAAATATATGTCTTCACAAGAGGCAAGGAGAGGCAAGAGCATGCCCTTTCTCTAGGAGCTAAGTGGGCTGGAGCACCCATTGATGAAGCTCCTGTTAAGCTAGATGCAGCCATAGTCTTCGCTCCAGCAGGCTGGGTTGTGATTGAAGCTCTCAAAAAATTGGACAAAGGAGGGAGGATAGTAATGGCTGATATATACATGACCTCTATTGAGAAATTGGATTATGAGCTGATCTGGCTTGAAAAGGAAATCAAGAGCGTAGCCAACGTAAATCCAGCAGATGTAAGAGAGTTTCTAATCGAAGCATCAAAGGCTCATGTTAAACCAGATGTAAAAACGTATGTGCTAAAAGATGCTAATAAAGCATTAAACGACTTGAAGCAGGGAAAGATAATGGGCTCCGGGGTGCTGAAAATAGCATAATGATTGAACTGGTATAAGAGACCCAAAGTCAGGTATAAAAGGATGCAACGCACTAATACGTCATAAAAAGCCTTTAATAGTAACCCTACCCCTACTTGGTAAGGGTGGGATTACCTAAGAGCTCATAACTTAAATTTGGATTTCGATTTCAAAAACGAGGAGTTAAGCCAGCTTAAGGTTCTGCCTCCAGAAACTAATGATAAAAGAATTCCGGCGAAAAAGCTTGAATCTCCCAAGCTAAATTTATATAAGCTTTATTAGTTTAGTCTTGTTTTCTGATGCTTTAACCTCTATAACATCTTCTTCTCTTATCTTTATCCCTTTTTGATCACGAGTTATACCATAAAGTCGAGCATCACCCTTTCTTGCAAGCTTTATTCTTATCTCACTGCCATATGGAACAGTGTATCTTAAAGGATGCTCATTT
>JBNAWJ010000033.1:0-19297 GCA_049699795.1 Nitrososphaerales archaeon
ATTTAGTGTAGGCAATCCTTTCTCTATCCATTCTTTTAGAGTTTTTTCATTTAGTCTCTTATCTTCAAGACCATTAGAAAATTTCTTATTGATCAAATTCACCAACCTTTTATCTTTGAATATTAATTTGGGTTCGAAGAGTCTCTCATAGTCTGAGTAGAGGGCTTCGAACAAGGAAGTTGAGAGAGAGTCCGAAACTATGTCAAGTTTACTAAAGCGCTTCATGAATTCTATGTAATGTAGGAATTCATGGGCTAATACCGCTTGTATAGTGGTCTTCAACCCAAAGGCAACAAGTGGGGCTGATATCTGAACCAGTATCTCTAACCCCAACATTCCTTCTGTAGGGATCGTTCTCGCATAAAGAACTCCTATCTGTCCCTTTTCGACTTGACTTGATGATAAAGGAAGTTTAGGCTCAATGTAGTAATTCGGATACTTTAACCCAGAAGCTTGCTCGATCTTGGCAATGCCCTCATATAAGTACTTCATTCTCCTTTTGATCTTATTTAAGATAGACAATGGTAACTTTCCGGACTTCTCAACTTCCTCTAACTTGATTAAAGGGTCCAAATCGTCCTCAGCCCTTTTAAAATTCCCCAGAATATAAGTGTGCAGATTTGTTTTTAGCTTTTAAGGATGTACTTGAGTGAATAGAGCAATTTGATCATTGTGATAAGCGGTATATGGGTTCCTTTGCTACTTTTCTCATTTCTATGAAAGTCTCTGTGTGTAATATCCCATTTATCTTGCCAATCTTCTCTGATACAAGATTGTGCAACTCATCCAAAGATTTTGCCCTAATTGAGACAATAAGATCGAATCTTCCTGTAACTTCAGAAACTTCTTTGACTTCTGGCAGGTTAGAAAGCTCATTCAAAATATTCTCCCTCAACTTTGAATCTATATCCACCCCTATCACAGCGGTTACAATGTAGCCAAGTGATTCCTCGTTCACTGCAATAGTAAAGTTTTTGATGATATCTCTCTTTATGAGCCTCTTAATTCTGCTATAAACTACTGAAGGATTCACGTTGATCTTTTTACTCAGTTTTGGGACTGAGAGGTTGGCATTCTTTACCAACTCCGCCAGTATTTTCATATCTATTTCATCGATTTTGCCCACGACCTCACCTTCTTCAATTTATCTTGATATATTCTGCTTAATAAACTTAATTTTTACATTAAAATTAGGACAAATAAAAATATTCCTTCGTATTATAACTTAAACAATAAAGAAAGTAACCATGAATTCTAAAAAGATATAATAAGTGAATTTAAAAGAATTTAAGTCATGATTTGATTTATTTTAATTGGTAGCGAGGTGGGGAAGCCAGGTTTATCCCGGCGGGCTCATAACCCGCAGATCGGTGACTGAGCTTGCTCAGCCGAAGGTTCAAATCAGGAGCTATTTCATAGCTCTTGGGAAACTCCACCCCTCGCTACTAATCAAAATAAATTGCTTACCTTGTCTCTTTGATGATGCTTCTTTTGACTATATCCTCTGGGTCATGATTCAACGATCTTGTTAGATCTTCTTTCAATTTCATTATCCTTTGCACGGCACTATTTTCATAACCTAACTCTTCTCTTAACTTATCCAATGTTTTCTCAAGGGGGATTACATGATTTATCTCGACTATCTTATCAGCAAAGCAAACTATCTTCTCCTCCAAAGATTCTGGCATGTATCTTCCCTCTGGCAATCCAAGCTTCTCGGCTTCCTCGTTCGATATTCCTCCCCCTACATGCCTCTCCGCAATTCTGGCTATTCTCTCATCTATTCCTCTATCCCTCAAAAGCTTTCCGCCAAGATATCCATGGCGAACTGAATGAGTCTTAACTCTACCTATATCGTGTAATAATCCACCCGCCCTTACTAACTCTAAATCTACATCATAGCCTTTTTCTTTGAACGCCAAGGCCAAAATAGTCGAGATTTCGCTTACAGTCACGCTGTGTTTGATAAGGATTTCAGGGCTTTTCTCTTTCCTCAGCAAGTTTATGGCTTCTTGCTCACTCATCACATTCTTCTCATCTTGCACTTATGGCAAAGGGTATCTTCTTAATAAGATTTCCAAGCTTAAACTAGCTCTTTAGTTCGCTTCTCTGATCAATATTCTCCATTTCTTCCGCTATTTCTCTTATCTTCCACTCAAGAGCCTTCTTTATTTCACAGTTGTCTATGGGATTAAGGATTTTTCCACAGTTGGGACACTTAAAGAATAGATCTATAGACTCTTCGAAGGTCCTTTTTGGACAAGTAAGCATACCACAATGGTAAAACTCATAAGTATTCTCATAAACTAACCTATCCTTAAGCTTCCTTAAGGCTTTCTTCTTCTGAGTTTCTATAAAGCTATCTGTCTGGTCCCTTTGAGCCTTCCATCTATAAACAAACCAGCCTTTCTTCAGGTCACGAACTCTTATTCCAGTGATAAGAGATCTTCCAAATAGATCATACAAAGCCTTCCTAACAGCATTTATCTTCAACCCTGTGGCGCTGGCTATTTCTTCATCCGTTGCATTCTCATTGTTAAGTAAAGCTCTTGCCACCCTTACATAATCTTCGCCACCAATCAGACCAGATATCTTTACAAAAGCATCTTCGTACTCGATCTTTGAGTGCTTAGTCAACATTTCTTTTTCCTCCTATAAGACCTTGTTCAGAGTTTAACGCTATTAATTATGCTGAATTTGCTTTTAAGACTTTCCATAAATCGATGTTTTAGTTCTGAGTAATCTTCTCCAGTTTTTTACCTCTTTTCTCAGGAATTATCTTCACTTTTGCTCCTTTGAACTTTCTTGATAGCTCTTTGCCCTCGAAGTATCGATCTAAGAATACTGCCAAAGCTGAGCATTCAGAGTGAGGCTCATTACCAACGGCAACGTTGAAATCAGATACATCTTCAGAGTAAAATTCTGGCGGAACTTTTTGGCTGCCTACTATTACCATAACATCCTTGCCCGATGATTTTATCCTTTCCAATACATCGCTAGCCTCTATATTCTCACCGTAGGCTGTTAGATGAACAACAATTCCTCCTTTCTCTCTCCATTCTTTTACTGCTTTTTTCCATGGGATTCCCATCTTAAGAAAGAAAGGTCCACCGAACTTCTCTACAACTTTTTCAATAGTGTTTTTGATGTCTTTATCCTCCACATCAGATAGTATCGCTCCAGATGCACCAAGGGCACGAGCAGTCAATATAACATGAGTGGTCAATCTCTCATCTCTTAAACGATGCCCCCATCTTAAGACTACAACTTCTGCCATTTTGCTTCACAATTCATTCATATTCTAGTTAAAGAAGTTGGGACACGGGCATAAACCATCTCGCTTATCTTAGACTTTAGTGCATCCATGCCAAAACCAGTCTTTGCCGAAGTTATCACAACGTCTTGGGGTATCATGCCAAGGGCTTTTATCTTATCTTCAGTTTCATTCATATTCGTAAGGTCGAACTTGTTGAAGATAGGAAGAACATTTAAAGGAGAGACGCCAAGCTCGGCAAGAATGCTTACACAGCTTTGGTACTTTCTAATCATATTTTCAAGGGGTTCACTGGCATCTATTACCAAAAGAACCAAGTTGGCATGAGTCAGTTCTTCTAAGGTTGCCTTGAAAGCTTCTATCATGTATGGTGGGAGTCTGCTGATAAAGCCAACTGTATCCGATACTAAAACTCTTGATTCCGATAATTGCAGACTTCTCGTAGTAGTCGTAAGAGTTGTGAAGAGACCTTTGTCTGTATCTTTTCTTTCGCTTACAAGTATGTTAAAAAGGCTCGTTTTACCTGCTCCAGTATAACCTGCAAAAGAAATCAGAGGCAAGTTAGTTCTAAGCCTTTGAAATCTGTATAGCTCACGTCTTTTGCTGACCTGCTTCAATTTTTTCGTTATTATGGCTATCCTCTTTTTTATCATCCTGTAATAATCATCTACATCGTACCTACCTAAGCCAAAGAATCCTGGTTGCTCCCCCATCTTAGCCAGTCTTACCTTCTCTCTCGCTCTAGGGATTTCGTACCTTAGCTCAGCGAGTTGAACCTGCAACTTCGCCTCGGCGCTGGATGCTCTTTTATTAAATATCTCAAGGATTAGTCTTTCTCTATTGATGACTTCTACTCCAGTAAGCTTTGCAAGGTTATAGATTTGAACTGATCTTAGCTTCTCATCAAATAGAATTGCATCAGCATTTAAATCCTTTAGCATATTTTTCAACTCTTCAGCCTTTCCCGAGCCTATACCATACTTGGCTTTGGATAGATACCTTTGAGTAATGAGCCTAGTTACCTCATAGCCTCCTGCTTCAGCCAAGCCCAAGGCTTCTTGTATTACAAATTTATCAGGGTATGTGACAAGAATTGCTTTCTTCAAGCAATTTATTTTATTTTTACGAATAAGATAAACGTTATCCTTAAAAGGCTACTCAAAGAGCATAAAGAATATATGAAAATAATGGTTATTATGACTTTAGTGAAATCTTGGAAGAACTTAGCCCAAAAAAGAGAGTTTTCGCTGCATTAAAGGGTGAAAAAGTGGACAGACCTCCTGTGACTTCCATAGGAGGCTGTGAAGGTACTCTAATAGTGGATGTTCAAAAAGCTACGGGAATTTATCTGCCAGAAGCTCATAAGGAATCTGAAAAGATGGCTAGGCTTGCCATGGCAAGTCAAGACCTAACAGGGCTTGAGAACATAAGAGTTCCCTTCGATTTTGTTGTAGAGCCTGAAGCCTTAGGCTGTGTTATCAAGTGGCCTGATAAGATCGATCAAGAATTGACGATATTAACTCATACATACAAAACGCCAGACGATTTAGTTATGCCAGAAAATCTGCTTGAAAAGGGTAGAATTCCTGTTGTGCTAGAATCCATTAAAATCATCAAAAAAGAGGTTGGAGAATCTTTACCTATTACAAGCTTCATGGTTGGACCTTTCACCCTCGGTGGGGGGCTTGTAGGAGCAACGAACTTCTTGGTGTGGACATTAAAGAATCCATATTATGTAGAGAAGTTTGTAGAGTTCAGCACTGACATCGTTTTGGAGTATGCAAAAGCCCAATATAACGCAGGCTCGGACATAATAGCAATTTGTGAGCCTAATGCATCTTGTGACATGATAGACCCAAGGATGTTCAAGACTTATGTCAAGCCAGCGCTTACAAGAATCGCTGATGAGTTAGAAGGACTAAAAGTTTTACACATCTGTGGAAAGGTTGGACCCATCATACAGGATATGGCTGATTGTGGCTTCGATGGAATAAGCATAGAAGAGCCTCTTGACATAAGAAAGATCAGACCCTTGATTGGTGATGTTAAAATCTTGGGTAATGTTCAATCAAAAAACCTCGCTCTAAATACTTCAGATGCTGTAAGAGAAGAGGTCAAAAAGGTTCTAGAGGCTGGTGTTGACTTAGTCGAAGCTGGAGAAGGAATCTTACTACCAACTCCTCTCGATAACGTTAAAGCCATGGTTGAAACTGTTAAAGAATGGAAGACTTCGTCTCAATAATGGTCTAAAATTCCATATCTCATATTTTGTCAAGACAAATTCTTAAGAACCTAGAGTCAATGAATTAAATGGCTTGCAAAACGAAAAAGAAGACATAATAAATTTCATTAGATTAATAGGTAGATTGAAGAAGATAAAAAGGTCTGGATGGATAAGAAAAGTCAGTGTTAAGGAGCCAGAATCCATAGCAGATCACACCTTCAGAACATCTATTCTCTGCATGATCATAGGAGATATGAAGAAACTCGACACTTTGAAGATGTTAAAGATGGCTTTGATTCACGATGCTTCTGAATCTATCATAGGAGATTTGACTAAAGACGAAGGAGATGAGTTACAAAAGAGGCAGTTAGAAAACGATGCTATGATTAGAATTCTATCCTTATTGCCTAGAGATATAAGAAAGAATTATTCTGTTATTTGGAAAGATTTTCAAGATAAGGCATCAGCAGAAGCAAAGACCGTAAGAGAGATGGACAAGCTTGAGATGGTCTTTCAAGCCCTTGAGTATGAAGAGGAAGGTTATGATAAGGAAAAGTTATCAGAATTCTGGGCTTCTGTAGAAAACTCCATAACTGATTCTGATGCTAAAGCCATATTCAACATGTTGAAAAGGAAACACAAGTTACAACTTTAAGTTATATTTGGCTATTCAAGAATTAACTCCCACTTACACCAATAGCCTTGAGGTTTAGGGTCTGGTGGAGCGTTATGACACCTCACTTTAATACTGCTATTGAATATTTTTACAAAGTTTTCGAAGAAACTTTGCTGCATAGCCTTGCATGCAAAGATCTTCCTACCACTTTTCAAACGGGATTCTTGTGGAGGGCATCTTTCAGCTAGGATAACAGCCCTCTTATCTGAAAATTCTGTTATCTTCCAGCTTGCGATGATCGTCCATGGAAAGTATTTCAATGCTTCTAATACACTCTTTAAGTCTCCTTTCTCAACTCCTATATACCTAATAATGTCTTTAGCAGAGACCTCGCCAAGCTTCGCCCAAATCTCTTCATTAAACTTTGAAGCCAAGTCTAGTCCAAAATTGTCTTCAACTTTGAGAAACCAGTGTGCGTCTACAAGTCTATATTGCCTTAGAAGAAACTCAGCATACTTGATCAACTTCTCATGGCTAAGTTCTCTGAAATTAAATCCAAGGGGCTGCTCCATGAATCTTGATTAAATGAGACATATCTTTAAAGTATTCCTAACAACAGAGAATCATCACTTAACGGAAAAGTCATTGGGTGTAATTTTCTATCTAGCTATTTAGTGTAGGAAAAGGATAAACTTGCTTTTAACACGACTATGATTATTTTCTTTTAGGAATATCTTCTGGCGGATCATCGATTCCTTTTTCATCTAGAATGAATACAGCTTCTCTCTCAGGATGGTAAGGACTGTCCATCATCCTTGCTATCCTATTCTTACCAGCTTTTCTCAAATATATTCTATAAGTGCTTGTGTGAGCCACTACATGCCCTCCCGTAGGTCTAGACGGATCACCAAAGAATACATCAGGGGCTGCTTGAACTTGATTGGTCACTACTACTGCCAAATTATGAACTTCAGCTATTCTTAGCAAGTTATGCATGAACCTATTTAGCCTCTGCTGCCTCTCCGCTAGAGTTCCTCTACCCAAGAATTCAGCTCTATAGTGGGCAACGGCAGAATCTACAACCAGCAACTTTATCTTCTCCTTCTCTATGAATCTTCCAACTTCTCTAATTATCAGCTCTTGATGGGCACTATTATACGCCTTTGCCACTATTATCTTGCTAAGTATATCCTCAGGCTTCAGATTATAGTTTTCCGCTATCTCTGCTATCCTCTCAGGTCTGAAAGTATTCTCAGTATCAACATAAATGGCTCCAGAATTTAATCCACCTTGCCCTTTTGGCATCTGAACTTTAACACATAAAGTATGGCACACCTGAGTCTTTCCTGAACCATACTCTCCATAAAACTCTGTCACAGCTTGAGTTTCAATTCCCCCGCCCAACAGATCGTCAAGATTCTTCGATCCAGTGCTTATCCTATCTATGGCTTGGCGCTTTTTGTAAAGTTCAGTGGCAGATACGAACTCTTTTTCAAGCCTCCCTAACTCGACCAATCTTGCCCTTGCCTTGTTGATAAGATCTATGGCTTTGCTTAGGTCGATGTTAACTGCATCAGCAATTTCTGATGGTCCTCTAGATACTAAATCCAGTATACTGTATATGCCAGCATCTGTGAGTTTCTGCTTTGTCGCTGGTCCTACACCGTCAAGGGATTCTAGTTCAAGTTCTTCTTCGCTCATGCTCATCTAATAATTTTGATGCATAGATATTAATGTTAACCTATATTTAATGAAATAAGTAAAAAGAAATTATGGATTTATCCTCGTTATAGTTCTTGGGAATAGAGTCGATGCTCTGATATGCTTTAAACCACAGACCCATCTCACAAGCCTTTCAATGCCAATACCAAAGCCTGAATGAGGAGGTAAGCCGTATCTTCTCAAATCAAGGTACCATGAAAAAGATTCTGTAGGCAGATCTTGCTTTCTTACTCTCTCCATTAAAGTATTGTAATCGTGTATTCTTTGCCCCCCAGTTGCTATCTCACCATAGCCTTCAGGAGCCATCAAATCTGAAGACAGAGTCAATCTCTCATCTCTAGGGTCTGCCATGTGGTAAAAACTCCTAGCACTTATCGGATAACCAGTTATGAAGAACGGTTTTTCAAAACTCTTCGATATGATATTTTCAGCCTCTGTTGGTATATCTTCTCCCCATTCAAATTCTATGCCTTTGCTCATGGCCATGTTTCTGGCTTCATCATAGGTTATCTTTGGAAAAGGAGCACTCGGAGGTGAGAACCTTCTCCCTATAATCTCAAATTCTTCAGAGCATTTCTCAACTACGCTATTTGTTATATGAGATACTAGATCTTCTTCTAGTTTCATTATGTCATCATGAGTGGCGAAGGCTTGCTCTGCTTCTAGCATCCAGAACTCTGTTAGATGTTTAGCCGTCTTAGACTTCTCTGCTCTGAAGGCAGGTTGCAATACAAATACCTTCTCGAAGGAGCATATGGCAGCCTCTTCATATAGTTGGGCACTTTGAGTAAGATAAGCGATTTTACCAAAGTAATCTAAATTAAACAAAGTTGCCCCTCCTTCACAGGCTGATTGAACTAATGTTGGTGCATTGATCAAAAAGAAGCCTTGTTTTGTAAAGAATTCTATAGATGAGTAGATTAACTCAGACCTTATCCTTAGAATCGATCTGGCTTTTCTCCCTCTTATGGAAAGATGTCTATTATCATAAAGAAAGGATGGTGATTTTATAGCACTCTTGGTAATAGGCCACTTTTCTGCTAACGATATTATCTGAAACTCTTTCGCTAATATTTCTTTGCCTCTAGGAGCCCTCTTATCATCTCTTATCAAGCCTCCCACCATCACAGCAGACTCTAGGCTGACTCTTTTCATAGCACCAAGCGCATTTTCATCAGTAACTCCTTTCTTTCCAGCAACCTGAATGAATCCACTTCCATCTCTTATTAAACAGAATACTATGTTACCTATCATCCTCTTCGATGCTATCCAGCCCAATAGCCTAACATATTCTCCTTCACTGGACTTTAGAACCTTTGATACGTTATGAGTCCTAACTCTTAGCCAATTCATATCCTCAATAATCTTGCTCAACATTAAATTTTAGGTTAAGGCATTTTAAAAGTTTGATGATACAGATAGTAATCACTAAGCAAATTTTACATTAAGTGGTAAAAGGAAAGTTTATCAGATATCAAATCTTCTTTTAGTTCAAATTTGGAAAAGAATCGATATGGAAAGCCTTTCCAACATAAGAAGATTTGACGAATTGATGGAAGATGTAAAGAAGATTAGAAGAGATCTATTGCTTAGACCTATCGGTGAAATTCTTGATGACATCAGTAACTTCATAAGGAGGGCTAACAATGAAAGTCATAAGGCTACAAAGACTATTCTATTGCTCAAGCCTGAGAAATCTGTGACAGCAGAGAAGGCTTATGAAGAACTTTCTTCATTATTATCAGACTTGAAGCAAGATTTAACGCTAAAAAAAGAAAAAAATGAGATAATTCGTAGGCTAGACATTATAATATCTAGGATGGCTAGGCTTAAGGTCTTGCTCAAAAAATCCTTCGAGTCTCCTAACCCGATTGTGAAAAGGATAATGGATATGACAAGCTTAGAATTGAGCAAAAGCCTCAAGAATCTTCCAAAGAATAAAAGGGTAAAGAAATCTATCTATACTCAATCAAAGATAACTTCCTTCACTAGCAAAAGTGATCAAAATGGTCAAGATGATAGATGTTTCGAAGAAGCCTGAGCAGTATAGGGAGGCTATAGCCCATGGGGAGATAAAACTAAAGCCTGAGACTATAAAGCTGATAAAAGAGGGAAGGGTCGAGAAGGGAGATCCTATTCAAATTGCAAAATTGGCAGGAATTCAGGGAGCAAAGTTTACACCAACTATAATGCCTTTATGCCATCCTATACCTATTGAAAATGTTGATGTTGATATTAGCATAAAAGATGATAGAATAATTGTAAAAGCAAGGGTAATCGCTAATAGCAAGACTGGAGTTGAAATGGAGGCTTTGACAGCAACAGTAATAGCTTTGCTCAATCTTTGGGACGTAGTTAAAAAGTATGAAAAGGATGATAAAGGCCAGTATCCTACAACAGCCATCACGAACATTAGAGTAGTCAAGAAAATAAAGAAGGCATGACTGAAGTTTAACCTTATTGATGAAAATAAGGCTTACATATAGATTCTAAACCATCCACTTCATTTGAGGTTTAGATAGACTTAGTCAAGTTCGCTTACTGCACGCTCTACCATTGATTCTAACCCTCTGTACGAGATTCGCCCTATATCCCAAACCAATAGTACCACTATAGCCACTGCCACGGTTTGTGCCGCCACCACCAGTTGTGATCCTATCCTCGGTACAAGGGCTATCAACTGTGATGCAACCCAGTATGCTACCACTACAAGTATTGTCAAAGAGACATCTATAACAACCCTCTTAAATGCCCTAGAGTGCTCAAAAGTTATCCCTGGCATCATACGAGCAAAAGTTTTAAAGTGCACGCCAGAAAGTGCAAATGCGTTGGCTGCAAACCTAAAAGCAGTCAACATGATTATAGCAAGTAGAATCACCAAGATTATCATACCCAGCGTTATTCCTGTACCTAGGATAGCTATATTGAAAGTGATTGAAATCAGTGGTAGTGATGAGTAACTCACAACTATGAGTCCGATTGTGGCTATGAAATATACGACTGTTTTCAGAATCCGCTCTCTAACTTCTATTTGTGATGTGTTACCATGGCCTGTCTCATGTATTAATCTTGTCATTGCTTCATCTACTATACGAGTCAGCCTTCTTCCAATATTCCAAAAGAAGAGCACTAGTATAGCAGCTACTACCAATTGAGATGCTGGAGCGATGATGTAACCTACTACAGGGATCATGGGAAGCAATGGAGCAAAAGACCAGTAGCCTATCAAAATGAAGATGATGAAAAGGAGGTTGACCAAAGTTCTGATTGCATGCCTCGCTTGCTCTGAAGTGGCATCTGGAATCAATTCAGCAAGATTCTCTGGTTTGAAACCTAGGAGACGAAGAGCACTACTCACAAACTTGATGAAGAAGAAGCACAGTATTGCAAAAATGGTAATGTAGATGGCTGTGCCAAGAGAAATTCCGATGCCTAGCAAGCTTATCTCGAAGGAAAATCTTAGCAATGGTAGAATGGAGTAACTGATTATGATTATCCCTATCAAAGTTATAAGATACAGTACTGTCTTGACAAGGGCTCTCTCTATACGCCTATAAATGGAGTTGTTCTTTATGGTCAATTGCCAAGGCACTTAAGTTTGCTCAAATTAATAAATCGATATACCATAAAACATTTTGTTAAGATTTATATGCTCATTGACCTAAGAAAACATACCAATGAACAAAGATAATATTCAAATTGAATCTGGTTGTCAGATAATTACACTTTCTAAAGATTTCCTAATCATAACGCTCAAGCCCGAAATTGTTGAGAGGCTAAAGCAGATTACAAAAGGCGATCATATGCTCAATCAGGCTGTATTGACCCTTTTAACATGGGCTCATCGCCCAATAATACCTATCACAGATATCTTAGACGTTATAATAGAAGCTATGCCAAGCCCTCCAGGCAGCCCAGAGCTCATGAAGTTGGTCATAAAAAGCACTTATCACGGCGGTCAAAGGTTATATGAGGTTCATCTTAAGCCTGATGATGCCCAGAAGTTAGCCAATGAGATTAAGACGCTCATAAGCTCTAAATTCTAACTCTTCATTATTCGTATTAAATTTAAAAGCAAGAAAGAAATAATCACTTTTGAGTATATGAGTAAAATGCCTTCTCTTTGGGATTATGAAAAGATTGTTGGAGCTGATGTTATCAACGAGATAATGGCTCTAGGGGATAGGCTGGCAGGCAGAAGAATCATCCACATAAATTCAACAAAGGTTGGAGGGGGAGTTGCAGAAATACTCCAAAAGCTCCTACCTCTTCTAAACGATTGTAAATTAAATGTTGAATGGCGTGTCATTGAAGGAGACGACAAGTTCTTCAGAATCACAAAAGATTTTCATAATGCGCTTCATGGAGCAGATTTAGAGATAAGCCAAGAAATGCTTGACCATTATCTTGAAGTTAACATGAAGAATGCAGAACAAATGGAGGATTTAAGCGAGGCAGACTTTGTTGTTATCCATGATCCTCAACCAGCTGCGATGATAAAGCATTTTCCTAAGAGAAAAGGAAAGTGGATATGGAGATGCCATATCGATGTCTCAACGCCAAATGTTAGGGTTTGGGAGTTTCTCAAAACTTTTGTTTCTCAATACGATGCTGCAGTCTTTCATATTGATAAATTTGCAAAGAAGGACCTTTTGATAAGACAGTTTATAATTCCGCCATCTATTGATCCTCTAAGCCCAAAAAATATAGAGATAAGTGTTGACGATATAGACAGAATTCTCTTAAAGCATGGAATAAAGAGGAAGAAGCCCATAATATCTCAGATAGGTCGATTCGATAGGTTAAAGGATCCTGCAGGCGTAGTCAGTATGTATAAGAGTGTGAAGAATCCTGGTGAGGTAGTAGATGTGTTTAGGCTCTTTAGAGACGATGATTTTTTAGATCTAACACGGGCTGTTAAGAAGCGCATAGACTGTCAACTTTTGCTTGCTGGAGGTTTAGCTAAAGACGATCCTGAGGGGCAAGAAGTCTACCAAGAAGTTGTGAAAATGGTAAAAGGTGATAAGGATATTAAGATACTGATCCTTCCACCCTTTGCAGATATTGACATCAACGCGATACAGAGGGCTTCCCATGTAGTTCTCCAAAAGTCTTTGAAAGAAGGTTTTGCTTTGACAGTGAGTGAGGCTCTTTGGAAGGGCACACCTGTAGTGGGAGGGAATACTGGAGGTATACCTCTCCAAATAATCAACGGAGTAAATGGCTTTCTTGTCAATAGCATCGAAGAGGCTGCTGATAGAGTTCGATTCCTTCTTATGAATCCTCAAAAGGCTAAAGAAATGGGGAAGGCTGGAAGGGAGCATGTGAGAAAGAATTTCCTGATGACAAGGTATGTTAGAGATCATCTATTAATGTATCTGACTTTGGAGCTAATCCCAAGAAAGCTCATTCAGCTCTAAATTTGACTTAAAATTCGATGGCAAAGAAGGGTAAAAAATTGAAGTATGTATTCGAATTTTGGCCTGAGATTGAAGCACTCTTGAAGTCTAATAGAAGAGTGTATATTCTAGCAGATTACGATGGAACTCTAACACCCATAGTAAATTATCCTGATCAAGCAATTCTAAATTCAAATAATAGAGATTTATTGAAAACTTTTACAAAAGATAGAAGGTTCATATTAGCTATAATAACTGGGAGATCGCTCAAAGAAATCATCAACTTCGTTAAAATTCAAGGAGTTTATTACATTGGTAATCATGGATTGGAGATAAAGGGTCCTTCACTAAACTTCATACATCCAGTTGCAGAGAAACTTTCACCCATAATCTCAAAGATATGTAAAAATCTGAAAGTGAAGTTCGAATCCATTAATGGAGTAATAGTTGAAGATAAAGGATTGACAGCCAGCATTCATTACAGGATGGCACCGAAAAGAATGATCGGTGAGATAAAGAAGGTTGTTAAGAGTATGGTAAGATCACATATAGATTTTGAAATTAGGCATGGGAAGATGGTAGTTGAAATAAGACCAAAGGTTTCTTGGGATAAGGGCGATGCAGCATTATGGCTAATTCAAAAGCTAGGAGGGGATGGAATCCCGGTATACATTGGGGATGACAAGACAGACGAGGATGCCTTTAAGAAGATAGATCAGGGTTTGACGATTCTCGTCTCCAGCAAGAGGAGGCGATCAAATGCCAGATACTACCTTAAGAGCTCAGAAGATGTGCACAATTTCCTTCACAGGTTGCTCAATTTTTGACTTGTTTAGATGCTTTCCAAATGCCTAAAAAATATTTAACGGAGTTAGAAGTACATAACTATAATGAAAAGACTCAAGATCTGTGTCAACAGCCAGACACCATTAATAAGGTTCAAGTTAGGGTATCCTGAACTTCTAGAGAAGTACGGTACTCTTGAAGAACCCATCGACCTGAAGATGCTCATCGAAGGTGAGGATTACGAGTATACACCAGGAGGAGTAACAGCCATGCTCTACCCTCTCCTAAAAAGGATGATTAAAGAAGGTGTAATCTATGAACCGAGTTGGGTATCCCTCGGTCCAAATGCCCCGTCGCAAGTATTTTTGGATGAAATAAGGTTATATAATGTATCTTTAGAGGATAGAGATATCCCCCTTTATTCTAGTTTCAAGGAGGGCATATGGCAAGAGATTCATGGCTTAAGTCAGATGCAGATAAGACCTTCAGAGTATGAGGCATACACAAGATATAACTGGACTACAGCCCAAATCTTGTTCAAATTATTGCCCGAAGTGGATCTTTTCTTCATACATGATTTTCAGCAACTACAGATAGGCAACTTGATAGGACCGTCTGCTCCTGCGATTCTCCGTTGGCATATTCCATTCTATCTCGAAAACCTATCCAAGAGGTTAAGAACGTTCATTCTAAAGAACATAGAGGCTTTTGATGCCATGATAGTGAGTACAAGAAGAGAACTGGAAGGGTTGATACATGCAGGCTATCATGGGAAGGCTTATCAAGTTTATCCATATGTTGATCCTGATAAGTGGGATCGACCATCTAGTGCAGCTTTAGATAAGTTTAGGGATAAACTTGCGTTAAAAGATAAGAGTTTTTTGCTCGTCGTTGGTAGAATGGACAGGATAAAGGGTCAAGATGTTGCTATAAAGGCTCTATCTCTTTTGAAGAGTATGTTTCCTGATCTGAAGCTCGTTCTAGTTGGAGATGGTAGCTTTACGAGTAGCAGTGCAGGAGGGCTTGCTCATCCAAAAGGCTTTGTTTGGCGTGAGGGGTTGCAGAAACTTGTCAAAGAACTTAAGGTTGAAGATTCGGTGGTATTCACAGGTTACTTGAAGAGTGAAGAAGTTAAAGCTGCATACACTTTGGCTGAGGCAGTTATTGTGCCTTCTTACACTGAGGGTTTTAACCTCACTACGATAGAGGGATGGCTCTACAAAAAACCTGTCATAGTAAGCAGAGGTGCAGGCTCTTCTGAACTTGTAAATGAAGGGGTGAACGGCTATACCTTTGATTTTCATAATCCAAAGGATTTGGCAGAAAAGATTGGGATGCTGTTAACGAACAAAGAAGCCTCTATGAAGATGGGAGAGAATGGCTTCTATACTTCAAGGCAATGCCATGTAGACAACGCTGTCAAAAGACTTACTGAAATATTTAACGAAGTCGTAAAACAGTTCTGAATCTTTCCCTTTAAGTTACTTCTTATATACCGCTAAGCAATTATATACCATAGCATGACTCATATCCTCCATGAATGGAGGAGCTCTTTTTGCGCTTATCATGGTGAGAGGAAATGTCAAAGTCTTATGAAGAGCATAAGAAATTAGCCCCAAAGAGCGTAAATGTATCAGTAATAACTGTAAGTTCATCTAGGTATGAGAAGGCTTCTCAAGGAATAGCTGTTGAAGATGAATCCGGATTGAAAGCAGTAGAAATGATAAAAGCAAGTGGCCATAAAATAGTATCAAGAAAGCTGATAAATGATGATGAAGAAATGATAAAGTTAGAAGTTTTACGCAGTTTATATGATGAAGATTCTGATGCCGTAATCTTAACAGGTGGAACGGGCTTAGCGAAAAGAGACGTAACTTATGAATCCATAAAGCCTTTATTGGATAAAGAGATAGTAGGATTTGGAGAATTGTTCAGAGCTTTAAGCTATCAGAAGATAGGCTCCCCAGCTTATCTGTCAAGGGCTTTAGCAGGAACTTTAAGTGGTAAACTCATATTTTGCTTGCCAGGCTCGCCAAATGCTGTAGAACTAGCTTTAAGCCTGATTTTGCCAGAATTATCCCACATGGTCTATCTTATAAGGATGTGAAAAGATGCTTCGAAGATCGAAGGAAGTTGAAATTAAAGCGGAAAAAGAGGCGATAAAATTAATAGAAGGAAAGTTTGGTTGGAAATTTAAACCTCCGGTAGTTCATAAGCGCTATGATTTGAAATTTGAGGATTCAGAAGGTAATGAAAAATATGTTGAAGTAAAAGGCAGAATAGTCAAATCAAAAGGAGAATTTACAAATACTTTTGTTGATGAATCAGAATGGAAATTTGCAAGGGAAAATAAAGATAAGCATTTCTTTATCTTTATAGAATTAGATAAGAATAGTAAATTAAGAGATTATAAAATTTTAAAAGTTGAAGATTTTACAGAAACGAATGATAAAAAGGTGGAATATAGATTCAAGAAACGTAACGATGTTCAACTTTATTGGAAATGGAAATAATGCGAGCAAACGAAAAATTAGATATTAGGGATATAGAAGATGAAGCAGAGATGATATAGATGCATATAAGAAAAGAGGTTGCTCATCAGAAGAAAAAAGAACAACATAAAAAGGTCAAAAGAGATTGGGAGATGTTATATGCTTTTAGATTCTTATGGAAGGCTAACTCATAATTTACGCATATCTGTAACTTCAAAGTGCAATTTAAATTGTATATTCTGCCATAAAGAAGGAAATAATGTTCTAGAAGATAAGCTCACGCCAGAGGGCATTGAAGAAATAGTAAGAATTGCAACAAGCTATGGTGCTAGAAAAGTAAAGATAACTGGAGGTGAGCCTTTGATCAGAAAGGATATAATTGAAATAGTGAACAGAGTATCGTCTGTTCAGGGAATTCAAGAACTATCTATGGTCACAAATGCATCTCTATTAGAGCCTTTGGCTGAGCCTTTGAAGAAAGCAGGTTTGGATAGAGTAAATGTCAATATACCTTCTCTTAATCCAAAAAAATACCATGAAGTTACAAAAGGTAATCTTGAGCATACTATAAGAGGAATTAAATCTGCCGTAAAGCATGGATTGATGCCTGTGAAGATAAACATGGTACTTTTGAAAGGGATAAACGATGATGAGCTTGATGATTACATAAAATTTTCAAGTGAAATTAATGCGCAAATTCAAGTTATTGAGTTAGAGCCTTTGAGGATAAAGAGTGAACTTTACGATAAGATGTATTTAGAACCAAGTTTTATTGAGAGAATTCTTGAGAATAGAGCCTTAAAATCATGGGTTAGAGAAAGCATGCATAGAAGAAGGGTCTATGATCTTGGTAATGCTATTGTTGAGGTAGTCCATCCAATCGATAATACAGAGTTTTGCGCCTTTTGTAATAGAATTCGTTTATCAAGTGATGGTGCCTTTAAGCCATGTTTGATGAGGAATGATAATAAAGTATACATAAACGATGCCATTACTAAAATTGATCATTCTAAAATTCTTAAGGCTTATCTAAAATCTGTAATGAGTCGTGAGCCTTATTTCAAGCCTTGCTAATTTATATCAGTTTATAATCAAGAGAAATATACTCCTCAACGCTCGGCTTGAAATATTCATCACGATACTTTACATGAGTTGGATGATCTCTATACTCCTTTAACAATCTTTCATCAGCAAAGTCCATTATTATAGAATACTTGTATCTTGCATCTGGTTTGATGGATGATCCAATGGACAAGTTCTGAACCCCAGGAATCTTTGATAATGTTTCCTTTGTTATCTTTGCAAATTGATCGAATTGATTTATTGTGCTTGTTTTTAAATTGAATAAAACTATATGCTTTATCATCAACTCATCTTTCTCATCAAAGTTTTACTATAAATCGCAAAAACATCTTCATTACTAATGCAATTATCACAAAGGCAACTTGAAGTTGAACTCTTAACATCGCAGATCAGATAATATGCACAAGAGTAGCACTCTATCATAGAATTACATATAAAGCACCTTGGAACGAATTCAAAATCTTCTCCTAAAGCCCTCTTTAATATTGATGATATTGCCATCAGATTACTATTTGCATCAGCTTTGAAACCCTTGGATTTATCATAAACTAAACCTGCCTTCATTAAACTTACGAAAAATTCTTTTCCTAACCTTGGTAGCTTGAACCATTCATTGATTGCAACCCTGAAAACCAAAGCTGTAGATAGAGTGTGAGTAGAGGTTTTTAAGCATTTTCATCAGAAAAGTTTCTGTATTCTCTTCCTATTAAGAGTTATTGAATCTGGCTTCCACTTTAGTATCACTTCACAGAATAATACAGGATCATTAAATATTATTTCAGCTATTTGATCGTTGATTCTGCGTTGTGTCAATGACTACCCCCCCTTCGCTTATAAATAAAATTACTCGACAAAGACTCTAATGACCTTCTTTCCTTCTCTCTTCTTAGCTATCTCTTCAAATATCTTTGCTAAAAAGAAAGAGGGCTGAATGCGATTTAGGAAGAGGAATTTTAAGTTTCAGAAAACTTTATGAGAAAAAGGCTTAAGTTCAAGGAATCTCCAATAAACAAATATGAAAATTGAAATTGGGAATTTGCCAAAAGGACTAAGGAAAAGAAGTTTAGAAGAAAAATTAGCTGAAATCTGCGAAAAGAATGATATAGTCTTTATGGCTATATTTGGCTCTTTTGTTAGGGGAGAACAAAATAAAAAAAGTGATATCGATATAGCAATTGAGTTTGATAAAAATAAGGGAAAAAGCCTTTTGGATTTGGTTCGTGTGGAAGGTGAATTGAGAAAAATATTCAAAAGAAAGGTAGACCTCGGAATTTTCAGTAGCCTAAGCCCTTACATAATAGAAGATGTAAAAAAAGAGATGCAGGTTATTTATGAGAAAAGATAAAGCGTATTTAAAACACATACTAGATGTGATCTTAGATATAGAGAAGTTTACAGAAGGTATAACTAAAGAAGGGTTTTATGAAAATAAAGAGAAACAGTACGCTGTTTTAAGAGGACTGGAGATAATTGGTGAGGCAACAAAGAATTTGAGCAGAGAATTAAAGGCAAAGCATCGTGAAGTTCAATGGAAAGATATTGCTGGCATGAGGGATAAGTTAATTCATGAATATTTTGGTGTAAATCTAGAATTGGTCTGGGAAACTATCAAAAAGAACCTCCCTGAGCTTAAAAAAACAGATTTATATGATATTAGAAGAAGGTTAAACAGCTGAAAAATTAAAAGTTTCAATAGGATGT
>JBNAWJ010000034.1:0-17200 GCA_049699795.1 Nitrososphaerales archaeon
GCTTTACAGCTTGGTATAACTACTTCAAGCTAGGAGGGTAATTCTTGACAGCATCCCAGATCAATAACACAAATAATAAATATGTCATTTTTTTATTAGAAAAGGGTTTTAAACCCTTAGTTTGATAATTATTGTAGAAGTGAGTAGTTATGTTTGCCCCAAGCACTGGATACGATAGAGCAATAACGATCTTCTCCCCAGATGGTAGACTCTACCAAGTTGAATACGCTATAGAGACCGTTAGGAGAGGGACACTAGCTTTAGGCTTAAAGGTAAAGAATGGTGTAGTATTGGCAGTTGAAGAGAGAACAAGAAAACTACAGAACCCGAACATAAGCCAGAAGATATTTCAAGTCGATGACCACATAGGTATAGCTGCTGCTGGTTACGTACCAGACGCTCGAGTTCAAGTAGATGTCTCAAGAGTCTTTGCTCAAACTAACAGGTTGATATATGATGAACCTGTCGAAGTTGAGGCTGTTGCAAAACGCATAGGAGATTTGAATCAGCAATACACTCAGTATGCAGGAGTGAGACCCTTCGGCGTCTCCTTGATCATCGCTGGCGTGGATAGAAATGGAGCGATGCTCTTCTCTACAGACCCTAGTGGAACTTACTTGGGCTATGATGGGGCTGCCATTGGGGCTGGGAGTGATCAGGTGACAGAATACCTCGAGAAAAGATACGATCCTAACATGAGCCTAGAAGAAGCCTGTATATTAGCCATAGAGTGTGTATATCTAGTGAGTGAGGACAAAGTGGGTACAAAGCACATAAAGATAGCTCTGATAGATACAGAGAGCAAGAAGATGAGGCGTCTCACAGACGAAGAGATAGCCAATTTTGCAAAGAAGGCAAAGGAGAGGCTTTCTACTACAGGCAAGGCTTAGTCGGTGCTTTCTTAATTTGAGTAGCAAATTCACTGTAGTTAGGCTAGTGTTAGATGGCGAGAGGTTTGAGATACTAGTAGACCCCAAGAGTGCTCTAGATTACAAGATGGGTCGCCAAATCGAACCATCAAAGATAATTGCCATCGATGAGGTTTTTTCTGATGCATCGAAAGGGCTACGCATCCCAGTGGAAAAGTTGAAAAAGTTCTTCAATACGACGTATGCTTCAGAAGTGGCTGAGATCATACTGAAAAAGGGAGAGCTTCAGCTTACTGCTGAACAGAGGCGCTCGTTAATAGAAGAAAAAAGGAAGCAGATAATCTCCATCATAAGTAAAAACTTTGTAGATCCTAGGACAGGCTTGCCACATCCTCAAACCAGGATCGAGCAGGCTCTTTCTCAGGTTCATGTTTCCATCGATCCTCTCAAGAGTGCTGAAGAGCAAGCGAAGACCGTTGTGGAACAGTTAAGGACCGTTCTTCCCCTTAAGCATGAGAAGATAAAGCTCATGGTGAAAATTCAGCCTCAATTCGCTCCTAAAGCTTTAGGAACGTTAAAGAGTTATGGGACGATTCAAAAAGAAGAATGGTTGTCGGACGGCTCTTTAAGTGCGATTGTGGAGATTCCTGCTGGAGTTCACTCTTCTTTGATAGATAAATTGGGTTCTATTACAAAGGGAACCTCTGAAATAACTTTGATGAAGTGAGAGAAATATGCCTGAAGTTGAAAGAAAATACGTAACCCCTGGCGAGCTAATCGCTGAGGGAAACTATAAGTCCATAAGTAATGTGATTAGAATCAACAACAGGTTCTACGCAACAAAAGTAGGCTTAGCTGAAATCAGCCGTGAGGGAATTCGTGTTATTCCCTTGACTGGACCTTACATCCCTAGAGTTGACGATTTAGTAATAGGAAAGATAGTCGATTTTTCAGCCTTTTCATGGGAAGTAGATATAAACTCGTGTTTCTTTGCATATCTTTCTGCTCAAAGCGTTTTTGGTAAAGAATTCTCGCCCGATCGTGAATCTCTTTTAAAGAAATTCTCCATAGGTGATCTGATATATGCAAAGGTTATTGCTTATGATAGAACTAGAAACCCTCTTTTGAGCGTGTCCGGACCAGGATTAGGACGCATACCAAAGGGAGAAGTGGTGAGGATAAGCCCTGCCAAAGTCCCTAGGTTGATAGGCAAGAAAGGGTCCATGATCAAGACGATAGAGTCTGCTACAAATTGTAAACTTATAACAGGTCAAAACGGAATCATTTTAATAGTAGGTCCGCCTGATGGTATCTTGCTGGCAACTCAAGCCATAAAGATGGTCGAGTCGGAAGCCCATCTGGCAGGCTTGACTAAAAATATTCAAAGTTTCCTGTCAAAGTATAAGGAGGAACAAAGTTGAAAGAATTGATAGATGAAAAGGGTTTAAGGATAGATGGGAGAAGAGTTGATGAGCTGAGGCCCTTAAAGATAGAAGTTGGAGTTCTCAAGAACGCTGACGGCTCTTCATACATAGAGATGGGTAAGAATAAGATAGTCGTTGCAGTCTATGGTCCTAAAGAGGTTCATCCAAAGCATCAAGCCCTACCTGATAGATCCGTTTTAAGGTGTCGCTACCATATGGCTCCCTTCTCTACAGATACTCGTAAACCTCCTCAGCCATCAAGGCGCGAAATAGAGATATCAAAAGTGATAAGGGAAGCTCTTGAACCGGCTCTAATGCTGGAAGAATATCCAAGAACTGCTATAGATGTCTATTTAGAAGTATTGCAAGCAGACGGTGGCTCAAGATGTGCTGGTATTACTGCTTCTGCAGTTGCCTTGGCTGATGCTGGCATATCTATGCGTGACATGGTCGTGGCTTGCGCTGCTGGTAAAGCCTCAGGTCAGGTTGTAATAGATTTGAACGACGTGGAGGATAAGGAAGGAGAAGCTGATATGCCCATTGCTATAATGCCAAACCTGAATCAACTAACTCTATTTCAGCTGGATGGTATATTGACCCCTGAAGAGTTTGAAAAGGCTTTTGAAATGGCTATTAACGCTTGTCGGGCTATCTATAATGTTCAGCGAAAAGCTTTGATGGATAAGTACTTTGGTAAGGCTGAAGTTGGTGAGGAATGAATGTCTGCTGTTAAAAAATCCATAGTGGTTGAACAGTTAAGAAAAGTTCAGATGATAGAGTTATTATCAAAGGAAAAGAGACTCGATAATAGGGGCTTAATGGACTTTCGCCCTATTACTATGGAGACAGGCATAATAGAGAAGGCTAATGGCTCAGCTCGTGTTCAAGTTGGAAATACTCAAGTCATAGCAGGCGTGAAGATAGAGATAGGAGATCCATTCCCTGATACACCTGATAAGGGACTTTTAGTGGTAAATACAGAAGTCTTGCCTCTAGCTTCAGCATATGCAGAGCCTGGTCCTCCTGATGAAGATGCCATAGAGCTGGCTAGAGTTGTAGACAGAGGAGTTAGAGAATCCCACATGATAGACTTTTCAAAGCTTGTACTCATCCCTGGGAAAAAAGTACTTGCTGTATTCGTCGACGTAAATGTTTTGAATACCGATGGCAACTTACTCGATGCAACATCATATGCTACCGTTGCCTCTATCGCTACAAGTAAAATGCCAAGGTTTTATGTCGATGAAAAAGGGCAGATAAAGCAATCAGATGAGATTATCTCATTACCAATAAATGGTATTCCTGTATCTGTAACTATGGCTAGAATAGGAGATACGCTCATAGTGGATCCAACGTCTGAAGAGGAGGCTGTTATGGATGCTAGAATAACTCTTGTATTGGATGAGGATGGGAATCTATGCGCTGGTCAAAAAGGTCAGCCTGGGACTCTTACCTTCGACCAAGTTAAATTAGCAACTAACATAGCTAAAGTCAAAGCGAAGGAGATAAGAGAGATCATAAAAGGAGAGATAATGAAGGATGCCAGGAGATAAGGATAAGGGCTTAAAAGGGCTTGGCGCCAAGTATGGCTCAACTCTGAGAAAGAAGTATGGTATGATATTCACTACTTTAAAGATGAAAAGAAAATGCTCTAACTGTGGCTCATGGAAGTTAAAGAGAAAGAGTAAGGGAATATGGGAGTGTAGATCCTGCGGCTTAGTCATAGCAGGAAGGGCTTATGACATCACTCCAACGCCCATCTCCTCAGGTTAGGAAAGGGAAAATAATTAAAGGATTAGAAGCCAAGATAGAAGTCAGTTTAGAAGATTTGGCTAAAGTTGCTTACTTTGCTCTGAAGCCTGATATAGACAAAGCCCCTAAATCAAGCTTATTGGTCAACATTTCCTATGATAAAGACAAATTAATCGTAAATCTAAGAGGAGATGATGTATCTCAGTTAAGGGCTGGGATAAATTCTTATTTAAGGCTGATAAACGTGATAAAGAACACTATTAATGATTCAAAAGCATAGATGATTGAACTTGGCTTTGAACTCTTTTTTGAATAAGAAAATAGAGGCAGATGGAAGACTCTTTAACATTCATATGATAAGAGCCAAGAATGGCTGTTTCTTGATCGTTTGTGAAGGAGAAGAGATGAAGTTAGGCTCTATGGCATTATCATTGAAGATTGACAATAGGGCAAGTTCTAGCATCATCATTCCGAGCAAGTTTGAGGATGTTTACTCAAGAATATTTTCTGAGAGTATATCTATGATGATAGATGGTATTGTCATAGCATCTTTATACACAATAACTCCTATAGATGCTCATATAGCAAAAAGGTTATTGGAAGAAATAAAAGAACTCTGCAAAACTTAAGCGATATATTCTTTTGCATCAATTAAATCTTCGCCAGGTATCTTGGCTATTTCAAACCTTTCTCTTTTCTTGAAGAGGCTTATAGTTGCATCTATTCCAACCTTTGTAGTGAGAAGGTTTTCTTGATCACTCGATGGGTCTAAACTAGAGCCTTTTACATTATGTATGATCGTCAAACCCTTATCACCTTGAAAGCGAGTAGCAATAGCAAATTCTACGCTTTTCATATCAAAGGGATTTATATCATCATCAACAACTATCGCCAATTTTAAGGATGGATGGTTGGCAAAGGCTGATAGTATTGCATTCTTTGGTTCTCCTTCATGAGTCTTTTTAATCTGAATTACTGCATGTAGCCAATTACAACCACCATCAGTGAGATGAACAGCTTTAGTGGATGGAACTGTATTCTTTACTCCTTGAAAAAGCTTTACTTCTATTGGAAGGGACATGAGCAAGCGATGCTCACTACCAGCTGGCAACAATCCTTGATAAAAAGTATTTTTTCTATGAAGAATATTTTTTACTTCAATTACTGGCTGTCTTCTAGGATAATCGTAAGTGCCCAGCATGTCTGCCATGAATTCTTCCTCTTCTCTATCCATCATAAATTCTCCTTCCAAAACCATCTCAGAATAAGATGGAACGAACAAGTCTACACTATTACACTTTGAAATGGTTAGATTGCCATTTAAAAGAGAGTTAGCAATACTCATCTCATCGACACCATAGGGCACTTGGCAAGCAGCTGCCAAGGATACAGCTGGATGAACTCCTATCGCTATTGCCACCTCAAGAGGCTTTCTTGCTTGCTTTGATAATTTTAGGCATTTCCATAAATGCCTTCCTTCTACTACTCTTATGGCTAAATGCTCATCATCAAGAAGGAGCAATCTATGTATGGATGCATTCTGAGTCTCTGTCTCTATATTTTTTGCAAAGACTACCCCTGATGTTATGTATCTTCCAGCATCCTTCTCATAGTGCTTGATTATTGGCAACTTACTCAACTTTGGCTTATTTGAATATTCTTTAAATGGAGCATCTTCAAGGATTTTGGGATTCATAGGATTTGCTATTGATGAAGATATCTTTTCGTTAAATTCATTTGAATTTATGCCTATGGCTGAACAAACTCTTTCCTTCGTATTGCATAAACCGCTAACTAAAGGATAGTCTGAATCTCTTATCTTCTCAAAGAATAAAACCGGACCTCTATCGAGCTTCTTCATTATGGCTGCTGCCTCATATAAATAAGACACTTCTTTCTTTATTCTTATCATCTGACCACTTCTTTCCAGTATTTTTAAGAAACTCCTTTGATCTGATGAAACTATAGTTTTATCCAAACCATCACCCTATTATCGATGTTGTTCAAGTTTAATCAAAGACCTATATAAAAGTGATAAAGAATTTATGCTTAATCGATGAAAGATTATCAGACTTTGGCGATGAGAGTTGTACCTTACCAACGATGAAGAGAGAGCCCTTAAAGGAGAGTATGGAGAAGCCCTTGAGATAGGTTACAGAATACTATCTTCAATAGGTCGCTTAACAAATGCAAGTCATTTGATCGAAATCTCATCAGCCCATGTATCAGGAGTCTCATATTCAACTATTGGTGATTATGGTAAAGAATTTCTGGAGAAAATAAGCCTTAATGCTAAAGTTTCTGTCCCTACGACTGTAAACCCTGTAGGATTGGATTATCAAAATCCTTGTGATTTCAATATTAATGATAATTATGTTTTAGAACAGATGAAGATAATCGAAGCTTATAAAAGATTAGGAGTAACAGATTCTTTTACATGCACACCATACGAAGGGTTTTATCTACCATCAAAAGGTAGCCATGTTAGTTGGGCTGAAAGTTCAGCGTCTGTCTATGCAAACTCTATTTTGAATTTGATGACTAATCGTGAGAGTGCTTTAAGTGCTCTAGCAAGTGCGATTACTGGCAAAACTCCTTACTCTGAGTTGCACATTGAAGAATTTAGAAAGCCAACTCTCTCAATTCAAATCAAAATCGATAATCTTTCTAACTCGGTAAAATTTGGCGTTTTGGGCTATTTTGCAGGGAAGATTACAAGAGGACCTGTGGCTTTTCAGAACATAAAGAATCCAAATCCATCTGAGGCTAAAGCTATCTGCGCCGCTATTGGGACTTCTGGAGCTTCTGGGATGTTCATGATAAATGAAAAAGTGGATAAAGTTGAGAGAGTAGATTTTACCAATAATGAACTTAAGAATGTTTACGATGAACTTAACGATGCTGAAAAAGGAGATGCAATAATTTTAGGCTGCCCCCATCTTAATGTGAATGAGATAAATGAAATTTCTGAATCTATCAAGGATAGAAAATTCAGTAAAAAGTGCCTTATATTCTGCTCAAGAAGGACTTACGAAGAGGCAAGGAGAAAAGGCTATACTGATAGAATCGAAAAAGCAGGAGGAAAGTTCATCTGCAATACTTGTGCTGTGTTCACACCTATAATCTCTAGCCTTGGGGTCGATAATATTGCTACCAATTCGTGCAAAGCAGCCCATTACATTAAAAGAGTCCATAAAGTAAGCATATCCCTCAAAGATTCTAATGAAATCATAAAGGAGAGTTGTAGATGATATGAAGGGAGTTTTTAGAGCTAGGGGGCTTGTTGATGGTTTAGGATGGGGAGAAGCATTAATCTCAAAATCTCCCATATCCTTTTTAGAAGGTGTAGACCCAGAGCAAGGTAAGATCATAGATAAATCTCATGAACTTTTTGGATTGAGGATAGATGGAAAAGTCCTCATCTTCCCTTATAGCGTTGGTAGTAGTGTTGGAGCTTATGTGCTATACAAATTGAAGGAGAATGGCAAAGCTCCTTCTGCGATTATCAACTTAAAATCTGATAATGTTATCGTCTCTGGTTGTGCCATTGCTAAAATACCTCTTGTGGACATGGTTGAAGGATTATCTCTTATCAGAAAAGGAGATTTTCTTATGGTGAATGGAAGCAACGGTTCTGTGATAATATATTGAATAAGTTTTTATTTTATTATTAATGCTAGAATTCTATGGAACTAAAAATCTCGCCAGATTTAGCAGAGCGCTTCACTGGTTTACAAGCCCTTATAACCAGTATAAGAGGGATAAAAGTTGAGAAAAGCAGTACTGATTTAGAAGTTCTTAAGGATAAGATCATAAAAGAAGTAAAAGAAAAGTATAATATTGAAAGATTGAAAGATGTACCAATTCTTAGGGCTTACAGAGATTTCTTCTGGAGAGTTGGCATAGATCCTACTAAGGTTAGACCTGCTGCTGAAGCGTTGATAAGAAGGATTCTTGGAGGCAAATCCATACCTAGCATAAATAATGTAGTAGATGCCTATAATCTTGCATCAATAAAGACTGAGATAGCGTTAGCAGCCTTCGATGAAGATAAAATTCAAGGCGATTTGGTCATGAGATTTGCAGGAAAGGGAGAGAATTTCTTTGGTATAGGTATGAATGAGCCAAAGGAATTGCAAGGTGGGGAGATAGTAGTCTCAGACGATGTGAAGTTGGTAGCAATCTACCCATACAGGGATGCTGATGAATCTAAACTGAATGAGAAAACAAGAAATGTTTTACTGATGGTATGTGGCGTTCCTGGAATAAGCAAAGATAGTTTGATAAATGCTAAAAATATAGCAGTAGAATACATGACAAAATTTTGTGGTGGGATGGAAGTTTACTGAAATAATATCTACATAGAAACTTTAGTGGCATATCCTTCTCTACCAAAGAAAGCCTCGACAGCCTTTTCAACTCTTGACCTATGCTCTGATTGTGTGTATATTCTTATTATGTCCATGTATCCTGTAATGGCTCCTACTAAGGCAAGTTTCTTTATAGGAATGATTTCATAGCGCCTACCTTCCATAGTCTTGTAGACTAGAGTTATAGATGATAAAGATTGGCGTGAGGATGTATAAGGCACAGAAGGCGTTGTTGGAACATCGAAGAATACCAGATCAGAATCGATCTCTGCTTCTTTAGCAATCTCTATCGCTATCTTATCTCTTATGCTCTTTTGGTTGAGAATTTTCTCTATGAACCTATCCTCTCTTTGAACTATCTTCTCAAAAACACACTTTATCAGCTTTCTATCTCTATATCCTATGGCAAGTTGCTTTGCTCTACTCAACTCTTTACTCTTAGGGTCTAAATCAACAAGCTTTGCAAGGGTCAATTCATCTGTAAGCTGAAGGTAATTTTCCAAATTACTAACATCTGTAAGTTTCAATTCATCATCAGCAAGGATTATAGAGCGAGTTAGCATAGCCTGAGCAGCCCTTACCGTTTTATGAAAGTATACTGCTTTAAACATCTCATAACGGGCTATTGTAAAGGCTTCAAATGCATAAAGAGCTGCTTGATCTATAGCCAATTTCTCATCAACTATCTCAAATGAATCTATAAGCCTATGAACATCCACTCTACCATACTCTACACCAGTAAAGTAAGAATCTCGAAGTAGATAGTCCATTATATCAACGCTCAAGCCTCCTGCAATTATCTCGTTCATGAACTTTGGTCTCTTTGATGATAGTCCTAAAGCTAGTTCAGATATATCCTTAGAATCGAAGCCATTCTTCTCTATTATATCTTTGATCTCGGTTTCTTTTATGATCCTTTTCGAGATATCTTCATGAGTTATGTTCCTCTTTTCTGTCAAGGCTTCTTCAAAAAGATGGGAGAAAGGACCATGACCAACATCATGTAGTAATGCTGATAGCCTCAACTCTTGAATATCATCATCAGTAACATTAATTTTTGATGAGAGAGAAGAGCCTGCTAAACCAGCAAGATACATCGCCCCTAAGGAATGCTCAAAGCGAGTGTGCTGAGCGCCAGCATACGTTAGATTTGCTCCTGCAAGTTGTCTAATCCTTCTCAATCTTTGAAAGATGCTCGTATCTATTATTTCTCTCTCTACATCTGTTATGTGGATATATCCATGGACAGGGTCCCTTATCTCTGCTATAAACTTCAATTTGACATTAGTATCTGTGCTATGGCTATATATCCTTAAAGATATTAATGAGTTTAAAATCATTCAAACTATTAGAAGAGTAGGATCTTTTCATATATAAATCATCAAAATTTTATCTTTCACTTCATCAGCAATTTCCAATATGAAAAATTTTTATAGGCTATAATCTTCAGAATATTTATCTTAAAGCTTTATCATAAATAAATCAAATGGGAGAAGTCTTTAGAGTCAAAGATATCATCAAAGGAAGAAGGAAGCTCATAGAACAAGCTCTCTATGACCTAAGCCCTAGTGTAAGAGATACTGTGATAAGCATCCTTGAATCATGGAAGGGAAAAGAATCTAGAGATCAGTTGATAAAAATACTTGGAAAAAAGAGCGTAGAAGATATCCTTAAATCTTTAGAATCCTAACTCTCTCAACAAGTCTAAGATCTGCTTATTTACAACATGAAGAGGATTTGCTCCATTTATTATGAATGCTTTACCGAAGGGATAATATTTTTGTAGATTAAGGAAGATTTTCCTAACTTTTTCCATAAAGGCTACATCCTCATAAAGGTCCTTTTCACTCTCAATTTTATCTACTCTTTTTATTGCTATCTCTGCAGGTAAGTCTATTACGAATGTGTAGTCCTGCTTTATTATGTTCTTCTCTAAATCCAATATTCTCTTTACATCCAAATCATTAGCCTTCTGATAAGCAACATTGCTCTCCAACCATCTTCTTGATAGAACTATATTCTTCGGACTAGCTTTTAACCAATTCACTATAGCATCGTTGTGCTGAGCCCTATCCAAAGACCATAGAATCCATGCGTAATCTTTTGATAATTCGCCATTTATGATTACGTTTGATTCTCTCTTTAGGTAAGATGCTACCAGTGCTCCAAGGTTTGTATCGTAAGATGGCAAAGAGACTTTTTTCACTTTATGAGATGACTGTGTTAAATAGTCATATATTGATAATACTCCTTCAATCCCTTTTGGGTTAAAGCACTGGGTCTCTTTACCAGATTTGTCTATGCCACTCACAACCAGAAACTTTCCTAATACAGGCTTTAGAGGAACCACCAAATTCTTAACTCCCTTTACTATATCGTTGAGGATTTCAGTAGGAATGTTTTTACCCTTGATTCTTATCTTCCTCTCGAACGAAAGGAGGGAAATCTTTTCTGGTTTAACTTCCTCCTCTATAAGTTTTAATACTTGTTGCAAATCCTTTGCTGAAACTTCTATGGGCATCTTATGTCGTCTTATTAGTTAATGATGGTAGTATTAAAACGAATTTACACATCCCTCTTTCCTTCTATGAAATCCATGAAGGCTATCTTTGCCTCATCAAAGGGCATCTGAACTGGAGGATGCTTAAAGCAGTAGGCAGATAAGCTTATCAAGGGTCCGCTAACATTTCTCATCAAGGCTATCTTCGTACCTCTGATTGCATCTATCATCACTCCTGCACTATTGGGCGCGTCTACAACACTTAGCTTAACATCCATAGTAACAGGAGAATTGCCAAAGTATCTTCCCTTTATCCAAATGTAACATATCTTTTCGTTTCTTAAGAATCCAACGTAATCGCTGGGCCCAATCCTTGTTGGAACTTGATAAGGAACCATTGCTCTGACTGCGCTTGTCTTACTTTCTCTCTTATCTATCAACCTCCCCTCTTCTAGCATATTAAGAAAGTCTGTATCCCCTCCAATGTTCAATTGATAAGTCTCATCAACTTTTACACCTCTATCCACTAGCAATTTTATCAAAGTTTTATGTAGAATAGTGGCTCCTATCTGGCTCATGACATCGTCACCTGCCACTGGTAATCCATAATCACAGAATCTTGACTGCCAATCAGGGTTTGATGCTATGAAGACTGGCATAGCGTTTATGAATGCAGTTCCTGCTTTTAGAGCCTGCTCTGCATAAAAGTGAGTGGCTTTTACACTTCCTACTGGAACATAATTAACAACTATATCTGCTCCACTATCCTTTATTACAGATGCAACATCCACAGAATCCTTGTCAGATACTTTTATTACGTCTCGCACATACTTTCCTATCCCATCTATGACTGCTCCTTTCTCAACTCTAACTCCTAGTTTAGGAACATCAGATATTCTTATGGTATTGTTTGGATATTCATAGATGGCTTCACCCAAATCCTTGCCTACTTTGTTTTCATCAACATCAAAAGCAGCTACAAACTCTATATCATAAGGCTTTAAACCTCCTAGGTCATACTTTGCTAAACCTATAGCCTCATCTGGATTAGAATTCTTATAGTAATGAACTCCTTGTACTAATGCTGAAGCACAGTTGCCTACTCCAACTATAGCTACCTTAGCCTTCATATCCTTTAACTCTATTCATAGATTATAATAACCTTTACTTAATTAGATATTGGGGTTGTCAAGATAAGGCGGATAAAAATAGACAAAAATCAATAATGAATCCTTGAGATAGAATTTGGTCTATTTTTGTCTAAGCTTAAACTCGTTATTTTGACAATCCCTTAGATATTCATGGAAAAATTTTTCATATTGGAAATTGTTGATGAAGTGAAAGATAAAATTTTGATGATTTATATATGAAAATATAACTGATAATTGTAACAAATTATGAACAAATTACCCTATTTATCTCAACCAAATTAGATAAAGGATCTTTTGATTCTATTACTGCTCTCCCAACTATTATGAAATCAGCCCCTGCCTTAACTGCTCTTATAGCATCTCCACCTTGAACTCCAATTCCAGGAGAAAATATCAATAACTTTCCTTTCACTTTTGATGCTATTGATGATAGTATTTGTAAATCAGTGGCTCCTACAACTATCCCATCTGCATTCCAATCAATGGCTCTTTTAACAAATAGATCATGAACCTTCTCTTGCTTTAGATTCTGGTTAATAACTGTCAATCCATAGCCTTCTTTTGAACCCTTATGGCTCATATACGCTAATAGTATTGTTCCTTTATTCATATCATGGGCTCTCTTTATTACAGGCTCAAGTCCTTCCTCGTAACCAATGAATGGATTAGCAATGATAGCGTCAAAGCCTGCTCTCCACAGATAATCACAAGCTACCAAATTTGTTGATGCTATATCATTAAGCTTCAGATCAGCTATGACTTGTAATCCATGATCATGAGCATTGTTAACTATTCTTTTAACATCTGTGAAAAGGTTTAGGGGTAAAAGAAGATGGTAGTTTAGCTTCACTGCAGCAACATGAGATGATAATTTGTTCAATAATGATAAAGCCCTCTCCATCAATTGAAACCTTTCATAAGCAACTATGTCAAGGGCTAAGACTATTTTGCTAGAACGCTCTTTGGATGAAGTTATGATTCTATCTGCAAAGCTTTTTTCTTTCATTTCTCTAATTCTACCAAAGGATGTTTTCTCGCTAATTTTATTGTCTTGATGTAAATGTTTCCATGTTCATCAACTCTATTCGTAAAACCAACCTCTCCAACTTTTGAAGCAGAGTATTTGAGGAAGTTGTAGGCTGGCATTTCCTGTAAAACTGTGTAGAAGAAGATAGAATTCTCATCAATTTCGTCTATACGAGTGAAGGCTCCTATGACATTGCTATCATCGGATTTGAATGAGAAGAGGGGTAAAGGCGGCTCTTCAAACAGAACCTTATAAGAACTTACTTTTGCTAAACTAGCCAAATCTCTGACTTGAATTGAGAGGGATTTTTCCATTTTATCTTTGATGGACTCAAATCCTTTCTGAAATAATTTTGGAAGCTTTTCCAGACGTATCACTGGTGCATAGATATATGCAGGGAAGAGAGGAGAATCTACTGAGATAGTCTCTTCAATGCCCCCAGAGTTCTTGTAGCCAAGAAACTGCTTTTCTTCCTTTGCTTTAACGTAATAGAATATAGGTCTTCCCATGAATATGTCCAACTGAGTAGAGAGATAAATTTCATTATCATAATGAAAAGAGAAGATAGGTATGGGCGTCTTCTCAAAGGCACAGGTTAACCTTGCCAAGTCCTTTAAATCTAAAAGCTCGACAAAGCAAGGTGGCTTTATCCTTTTTAGCCCTACCTTAGTAGACATAGTTATTGTTAAAAACTCTCTATATATTAATACATTTACTAACATGAATGGTTTAGAATAGGATTTGAGGGTGGGCAATTGAAGATAACTGTGGGATGCTGTGGTAATGCTGGTTTGAGCCTCAGAGATTATTCTGAAAAATTTGAGGCAATAGAGATTCAATCGACCTTTTACAGATTACCATCGATAAATACAGCAGAGAATTGGCGCCAGCAAGTTAGAAAAGATTTCATATTCACTATGAAAGCCTTTCAAGGAATAACTCACCCAATAAATAGCCCTACTTGGAGAAAGGCTGGTAGCCAAAAACCTATAGAAAAGGTTGAGAATTATGGTCATCTAAAGCCCAATGAGCAGAACTTTGAATGCTGGACCAATACTGTCAAGATCTGTAAAGCATTAAAGGCTAAAGTTTGTATTGTTCAACTCCCGCCATCCTTTATATACAATGAGGAAAATGCCAAAAATATCGTAGATTTTTTTAAAAGTGTTGAGAAGCCTTTTGCTGTAGCGATAGAATTAAGGCATAGATCATGGGATGAAAAACAAGAGATGCTTGAGAAATCGTTAAAAGAGATAGAAGCTATTCATATAGTAGACCCTCTAGTAAAGAAGCCTTTTCTGAAGAACAAAATAGGTTATTATCGTTTGCATGGCTTGAGCAAAAGGCTCGATTATAGATATCAGTATCATGATGATGAACTTCTTAAGCTTTTAGAGGAAATCAAGAGAATAGGTTGCCAAGATAATTTTGTCATGTTCAACAATTTATCTATGCGTGAAGATGCTATAAGGTTTAAAGGATTAGTAGAAGACGGATTTGTATCAGCCCTTGAGGGAAAGAATTTAGAAGATAGGTTAAGAATAATTCTAAAAGGGATAAGATTTCCTATCAAGGCAAAAGAGATATCTGATAAGAGGGGCTATCTTTTGATAAGAGTTAATAGTAAGACTTTTACTCTTTCTGAAGCCATAAAAATGATAAGTTCTAAAGAATTCAATTCGTTTGATGAATTATTGAGTTTAATGAAGGCGAGTCTATTTGAAAAGTAAGAGAGTTGATAAAGCAAGGGCTTTGATAAATAGCGCCATTAGGATAAACGATGAAGCTATTATGATATTCTCAAAAAGCAGTAATCCAATGAATATAGCTGATATGGTATGGGAAGCATACAGTAAATTAGAGTATGCCATAATTCTTCTTAAGCTTGATCTCGGTGTTGAATTCAGCCAAAGGCAAGAGTCTTTAGAAGACCCTTCCGATGTTGGAGGATTGTTAGTTAAAGCATCAGATAATTTAGTCAACGCTCTTAACAAGATGAATTCTGATCTTCATGAAGTTCTTATGAATTCAAGATCGGCTAGAGATGCACTGAAATTGGCTTTATTTCAAATTGAGAAGGGTAATCTTTAACCTTCCTTTTCTTCAACCTTTAATCCAACGAGCCTAAATTCATCTTCTTTTACTAATACTCTATGGCTCTTCCTTAATTCATTTATGTGAAGATACCTTTTAAGATAAGCCTTTAAGAGGCTCTTCTTCAGCTTAACCTTTGATTTTGTATCATCAAGAATTATCATGCTCCCTTCTATGTATGGCTTGATCATCAATCTTTTCTCTAAGAAAGCTGCCAGATCTTCACTTTTGTCTTTTAGGTCTCCTAGCTCTATCTTTACCATACCTTAGCATCAAAAAGAAGTCCATTAATATGTATTCTTATTATATCCTCGCCAGTTTATCCTTTTTTCTATGGCGTCATTTCTCTTTTTTATTCTGGTATTTCTCTCTTATTTTGGCATCAGCCATTTTTGCAATCATAGCATTTGAGATCAATACATATTTTACTCCTTTGAGATCTGCCAAATCTGCTGATTTTAGATCTTGAGTCACGAGCAACAAGTTGTTATTCTTTGCGTAATCTATTATGTCCTTGTCTTTTGCTCCTTGTAACCCTACATCTTGGACGGTAAGCACATCCCAACCTAAAGTCTCAAAATACTCTTTAAGACCTGAGTACATTTCATCGAGTAGAAGCTTCAAAATTCATCATCCCTTCAATTTTGACTTTTAACATTGCTGACTTGAACATATTTAACTTTCTATTTTACCTTTAATTACCAGCAAATCAAAAGCGATGGCGATAAAGATGCCTGCAATGGTAATAGTTGGTGGCTTCTTCGGCGATGAAGGAAAGGGTAAGATAATCTCTTATTTGGCAATGAAGGACAATCCTTCTGCAACAGTTAGAGGTGGAGTCGGTCCAAACGCTGGTCATACTGTAGTTTATGAAGGAAAATCTTACAAGCTTAGGATGCTTCCAAGTGCAATATTGAACAAGCAAACAAAATTGATGATAGGCGCTGGGGTATTGGTAAATCCCGATGTGCTATTAGATGAGATAAAGACCTTTAATGCTGGATCAAGAGTTTTAATAGATTCACAATGCGCAATAATAGAGAATACTCACATAGAGCGTGACAGAGGGGGATATTTGAAGGAAAGAATTGGTACTACAGGCTCTGGAACTGGTCCAGCAAATTCTGACAGAGTTTTAAGGATAGCAAAGATGGCTAAGGACATTGATTCTTTGAGGGATTATGTTGGAGATGTGGCTTTTGAAGTAAATAGATTGTTAGACAATGGAACATTGATAATACTTGAAGGAACTCAGGGCACTTTTCTATCCCTTTACCATGGAACTTATCCTTATGTCACATCTAAGGATGTGACTGCATCTGCCATCTGCTCAGATATTGGAATAGGACCTAAGAAGGTAGAAGATGTTCTGATTGTCTTTAAATCCTATGTCACTAGAGTTGGTGAAGGATTTTTACCTGGAGAACTCAGCGAAGAAGAGACAATTAAGAGAGGATGGAGAGAGGTAGCCACTGTTACTGGTAGAGTGAGAAGATCAGCCCCTTTTAACTTCGAATTGGCAAAGAGGGCTGTTATGCTGAACAGTGCAACCCAAATCGCTTTGACAAAATTGGATGTAATCTTTCCTGATGCTAGAGGTAAAACTAGCTTTGAGGCCTTGCCAAAAGACGCTAAGAAGTTCATCGAAGATATCGAGAATTCACTAAAAGTGCCTTTATCGATAATCAGCACTGGACCAGAAGTCTTCGATACCATTGATAGAAGAAGTCAATTAAGAATCATGGCTTGATAGGAGAAGCAAAATGAATTAAAGCTCTTGAGCCCAATACATTCTCAATTTTTGATATAAAGTGCCTAGCGGATTCTTCATCTGTTGCTGACAGTATTATCACAGCGTCAAAGGAGCCTATGAGCATATATGCAGATACAATTTCAATTCCTGGCTCTACATCTGAAAATATTAGCCTCTTTATCAAACCTGATAAAGTATCAGACTTGCCTATTCCTGCTTTTAATATGGCAGCGATTAGCATACAATCACCTTAACTTTAT
>JBNAWJ010000035.1:0-16324 GCA_049699795.1 Nitrososphaerales archaeon
GTACCATCTGAGCCTAGATACGACCTTAAAACCCAGCTTTTCGTAAAGTTTTATAGCTTCTGAGTTAGAGACCCTTACTTCGAGGTAGATTTCTGAGCAGTTCCTATTCTTCAATGCTTGTGATGCTTCTTCAACCAGACCCTGTCCTAAACCCTTTCTGCGATGTTCCTCTAGCACTGCTACAGAGACTATATGCCCCTTTCTAGCTAGTCCAAACTTGCGGAGGATAGATAAGCCATACTCAATCCTGCACATTATGTAGCCAACTACTATGCCATTCCTTTCAGCCACGAGAAAGGCTTCAGGCAATTCATTCAAAATTTCTTCGAAAAAAAGGTCTGAGTAATGCTCAGGTAAGCTGGTCAGATTTATCGAGATGACGAAAGGTATGTCCTCTCTTTTACACCTTCTTATCATGTAATCGCCTATCTTCCTAAGGAATACCTTCTGCAACTCCATCACGTGACTCTTATGCCACAAATAGGCTTTAAAACTTTTAAAAGTTAGGAAACTGTAGGAAACTTGATTCATAATGGGAAAGGGTCAAACTTGAAATGCCCTATCAGATTATGATACAATAGCAAAGTATTGTCAATTTACGTTAGGCTTTGCTGCATGGCTCGGCTTTATCATAACCTTCCTTAATATATTGCCAGCTTGGCAGCTTGACGATGGGCACATCACAAGGGCTGTGCCAGGAAGAAAGAAGCACGGAGTAGCCACGACCATAAGCATAATAGTTCTTATCTTGTTAGGATTTTGGTTGATAGTTCTACTCTTACTAATTTTATCTACAAGGAGAATAGAATAAGACCTTGGTATGACGTTACATCCATATCTAAAGGAAAGAAATACCTGTTCATACTCCTTATACTTCTTGCCATTATTTTAGCACCTACGCTTATCTCATTCTAAATTGATTAACGGCTTTGAGTCATCAAAAGAGTGTTAGATGCGTCTACCACTACATATAGCTTTACTCTTGCCCCAAGGTTAGTTATTACATGATCTAAGGCATCGCTAACTTTCTTAAAAGTGCGTAATCCTAGCTTTGTCTCTGAGTAATAATTTGGTAAGGTAGAGATAAGCACAATGTTATGTGATTGCAGAGCATTTTTAAGATATAATAAATCTTCAAGACCTACAACGTACTTTCCATGTTTGATAAACTCCTCTAACTTCAACCTATTCGTAACATAAAGCTTGAAGGCCTCTGAACCTAGACCTTCTGAACACTCTGCTAAAAGAACAGCTATTCCCTTTTCATCTAAACCTCCTATGGCATTCCAAAGTGATTTCAATGACGAGGATAAAGTCAAGCTCTTTGAAGGGTCGCTTAAACTTACGACCATCGCACGGGCTGGCTGGTGTAGAACCTTCTTCCCAGATTCGTAAAGCTTCTTCGATGCTTCTGAATGGGCATCAATTATGTCGCCAAGAAATATGTTTGAAACTTCGCCTTTTGTATTTAGAACTTCTATAGAATAGATTTCACCGATTTCCTCTGCTACCCTTGATGCAAACCAAGATGCGTTCGTATCCGATCCAGGATTAGGGTTATCGTCAAGGCGTCTCTTGAATGCTTCTTCTACTAATTTAAGGTCTATAGCTCTAATAAGAGAAGAAGGTCCTCCTCCAAAGCCGAACAATGGGTCAAAGCTAACTTCCGAGATCATAACCTTTCTATACTCTGAAAAGGCTTTTGGCACTTTAACTGGAAAACCATCAGCTATGCCAGAATCTAAAAGAGGTTCCCCAATGGCAATGATGTTTTCAAACTTCTCTTCAAGGGCTTTCTTCACTGTTTTGAGATGATTTTTCTGGACAGTTATGAAGATATCTTTCGATCTCCCTTTTTCCTTCTGTAAATCCATGAGAGACCTCAAAACCTTAAGCGTTGCAGTTGTCACATCGCACAGCATTATCATCGATTTCTCTGTGATTTCAATGCTATTCAATTTCTCATAAAGAGATCTATCATCGAGCTTCTGCAAATTTGACTCAAATACTTCTGCCAAATTTTCAGCCTTTATGTCAACGGCAACCTCAACTTGACCATAAGGTAACCAGATTTCCATTTACAAAAAGTTAAACTATCTTTATATAAATAGGTATGTAGAGAAAAAGTGATTCTTTTGAGCTGGGATAAGAGAAGAGTCGAATTGATTAGGGAGCTTGGGAGAGTTCTTGTTAAGACAGGGGCTCTTCGATTCGGAGCTTTTACTCTAACAAGTGGAAAGATGAGTTCCTATTATATCGATCTTCGTATAGTACCCAGCCTTCCTGAAATCTTCAAGAGGATAATCGATGCCTTCGTTGAAGCCCTCAAAAACATGATAGGTCTAGATAGAATAGACGCCATTGGTGGAATACCCACCGCTGGATTGACTTATTCTACAGCAGTAGCATACAAGCTCGAAAAACCTCTTTTATACGTTAGAAAGGAGCCAAAAGAGCATGGCACTCAAAAGAGGGTTGAAGGGCTGTTAAGACCTGGCTGGAAGGTTTTGATCTTAGATGATCTTGTAACCACAGGTAGCTCAATCTTAAGAAGTGCCGAAGCTATAAGAAGTGAGGGAGGAATCGTAGAAGATGCTTTGGTTCTGATAGATAGAATGGAAGGAGGAAGAGAGAGGTTAGCAGTCTCGAATATAAGGCTCAAGGCTCTCGCCAAGATAACTGAGCTCGCAGACCTCCTCTATGATATGGACGTAATTAGGGAGGATCAAAGAAAGGCAATATATAGCATGGTAAAAACTAAACAATAAAAAATAGTGTTAATATAGCATAAGCCCTTTTTCCTCAAGTAAGCCATGAAGATTATTAACGGCTTTATAGACGTCAGCTTCTTTTCTTGCACCCGTACAGACGAGCTTTCCACTTGCGAACAAGAGTATAACTGTCTTAGGATCGATCATCCTATGAATCAAGCCAGGAAATTGTTCAGGCTCATACATGGATCTTTCCAACAGCCTAGCTGCTTCTTCAAGATGAACCTTTCCGCCAAGACTTGCCGAGGCGACTATGTTCTGTATTTCTATGATCGGATCGTTTAGTATCTCAACGCCACCTTTCCTTAACTTGCTAACAACAGTCTTGACGGCTTTTACGGCTTGATCCTCAGACTTTGCGCCTGTGCATACCATCTTACCAGAACTGAAGATTAGAGTGGCGGTCTTAGGAGCCTTTAATCTGAATACAAGCCCTGGGAACTGGTCTGGGCGATACTCAACGTCTGGAAAGAGCCTTGTAATAGTGTTTAAATCGATAGTTTGATTAACAGTGGCAGAAGCAACTACGTTTTCTATACTTACGATAGCTTTTGTAATTGGCAAGGAAGGTCACTTCATTTAAAATAGACTAGTATTTAAATACTATTTAAATAGTTAAGACTCCACCTTATTTTCTTTCTTTTCAGGTAGAAATTCAATAAGAAATATTATCAAAATCACAATTATGATGAATATATAATTAACAGGAAAAGGGAAGAGCAAAGCAAGATAACCTAAATAAGGAATCTTGAAACCTGTATATTTTCCTATATAATGTTCCTGTTCCACATACCAAGGATCGGGGTAAAGATTGTTATCCCCTTTGGTTATTAGGACTTCTTGCCCAGTGAAAATTTTGGTATCGTTGATGCGATGCACTATTATATCGTTAGGATTTATAGGACTATGGAATACTATTATGTCGCCCACTTTCAATTCATTGAATGGCTCATACTTAACCACTATATAATCGCCAACATTTAGAGTAGGGACCATGCTTTCACTAGATACGCTGAAGAAGGGTGTAGATGTCCCCAAAGCGACTCTTGGTAATAGCCAGACGATGCCCATGATGGCTATTATGATTGCAATGTAAGTAATCGCCTTGATCAAATTTTTCCTATTAATTTGATCGTTTTGGCCACTTTGAGATTTTTCTTCACTCATGCCCTAGTTCTCGCTCTAGGCTTAATAATTGAATAGATAAATTTTTACATTGCGCTTTCGAAATAAAAGAATTTGGTCAGAGGAGATCAAGACGAGGCCCGTTGCTTTAATCAAATTGATTCCATTTATTGTAAATGGTAAGCATGATTTGATGAAGATTGCTTCTAAAAGTGGGCTAGGTTTTGAAGTTTTAAAAGAAATACTGATCTTTCTTGAAGGCGAGAATATAGCTAAGTTTGATAGGAATGCTGTCGAATTCGAAAAGGGAGCAAAGTTATTGGTTTCAGTTTTAGCCTTGAAGCTAGGTTCGAGCATTGATGAAGTCTCAAGAGTCTTGAGCTGGAAGGACTTCGAGGAATTCATCTCTACTATTATGATATATAATGGCTACAGAGTTCATCAGAACTTTAGGTTAAAGCATCCCAGAGCAGAGATAGACGTATTGGCAGTTAAAGATGGAAAGAGTTTGGTCATAGATTGTAAGCACTGGCATCGCTCGATAGGAGCATCAAGCATATCGAAGATAGTAGAAGCCCAGATAAAAAGAGTTGAGAAGCTTCTAAGGGCTGATGAATCTAAAAAGTTTAACTTATTATATGTAATTCCTGTAATAGTCACACTCTGTAGTGAGCAAGTCTTCTTTGTAAACAAGGTTCCTATAGTGCCAATTGATAAATTCTCTAATTTTCTTAATGAGCTTGATGGTATGCTTGATATGATTTTAATCGTTAAATGATAAATCATATCTTGATGGATTTGGCCTTCTTTTCTATCAGTTTCAAAAGCCCAAACAATGCTAATGCTAGATATCCTATCAGAATTGCAGCGAATAATAATTGAAACTGCATCGGATAGTCTGAAACTATTACCAGCATGGCCAAAAACGGTGAGGCCCCGATATAAGCACCTATTATAGGCAAGATTATGACAAAGAGGTACCCAGCAGATAGGCTACCTTCCTTTGGTACACTTATTAAGATTAGAGTTAGAATTGCAAAAGCAGAAGAGAAGGAAGCAATAGCAAGTGCACTTAATATGAGCCATAAGGATGATAGGCCAATGAATGGAAGGGAGATGATTAAAAGCCCCCAAGGCATGATGAGGGCAAGAACCAAAGAGGCTACAAAGAAGGATTTAAAGTATTCGATTATTCGCCCACCAGAAGTCAAAAGTATCCATAGATTTTCTCTTTCATAAGAGTTCCATGACATAGCCAGCATAGAAGGAACCAAAGCACTATAGAAGGTCAAAGTGAAAAGAGCCGATTCAGTCTCCCTTGCGCTTGAAGTTGGTGAAAAGTTCAAAGAAAGCATGCTAACTGCTCCGTAAACTACGAAGAGTATGATCAAAGGGAGTAGACTTCCATCTCTGAGTATACGTATAAAATGCTTTTTTATCATAAAACTTGTCAATGAACCTTTTGTAGGGTCTAGGGTCAGAAAGGTCGTCATGGGTCCAAATCTTTCAAGCATCCTCCTCTGCTGAATAGCTTGAGCCTGAGGTCTGCTCTCAAAAAAGGATAGCATCACAGTGGGTCTGACGTAGTAAAAAAGATCCTTTCTCGATACTATGTAATGAAAAATAAAAGCAAGGGCAACAAAAGCTCCAAGAGAATATATGCCCAACAATTCAACGGAACTTTGCTCTAACAAATGGACAATTGCTTTTGCTGCAAAAGTAGATGGATATGGTAAATCAGAATATTTAAGAGGAAAAGAGTGTATAAAACTCAAGCTCGGCAAGAGAAGAGCAATCATTATCGCTATAATCAAGACCTTAGTCCTCTTGTAAGGGGCAATGAGATTCAGGATACCAAGAGATTGCATGCTCAGTAACACTAGGAAGACAAACATTTCGTAGATGAGAGTTGCAATCAAAGCAGTCAGAGCAGTTATGCCCAACCCCAAAGCCAAACCTATGATAAAAGGGATAAATGGAGAAAATAGAATGTGAAGGACTATGAATTGGAAGATCAGGTCTGACAAAATATACTGCCTGGGCTTTATAGCCGACGTAAAGAAGAAGTCCAGCTCTGCTTGAAAAGCTGTAACTCCTCCTCTTAAGCTCAAGATTAGACTTATTGCAAGGAATACAGATAGGAAGGCTGAGAGTATGTCAATTAGGTGATCAGGCTCTGTCCAAAAAGGCGTACTAGGTAAACCTAAGCCAAAGAAAAATCCTACAAAATTAAGACCCAAGAACGTTAAGATGCCTAAAAGAAGACTAGCCTTTGATGATCTGAGGGGGCCAAAGTACTGCTTTATTTTAAAGATTAAAATAGTTGTAATCTTTCCCATTATCTTCTCTTCCTAAATAGACCGAAAAGTCTCCTTCGCACAGGTTTCTCATCGATAACTTCTTCAGCCTCTTCAGTCAGCTTCAGAAATATCTGCTCTAAAGTAGAATCCTCGCCCATCTCAACTATGCGCCTTAGCTTTTCCAAGCTACCAGAGGCTACATTTCTGCCGTTATTTATTATGCCTACTCTATCACAAAGCCTTTCTGCTGTATCGACCATGTGCGTTGAAACAAGAACTGAACGCCCTTCTTTCACCATTTCCTTCAACTTGATCTTGATTTGGTGCTGCCCCGTTGGATCTATCCCTATAAGAGGCTCATCTAAGATTAGGAGAGATGGCTCATGAATCAAAGCGGCTGAGAGGGCCAATTTCTGCTTCATGCCTCTTGAGAATGCAACAATGAGATCTTTTCTTCTTTTTTCAAGGTTGAAGAGATTAAGATGGTAGTCGATCCTGTCCTTAATCTCATTTGATGGAGTATCTCTTATCTTTGCTACATACCCTAAAAATTCCTCAGCGGTCAAGTACTCAGGCAAAGTAGGGTTCTCAGGCAAGTAGCCAACCTGCTTTTTGTAATCGTATTGCTGCTCAGATATGTCTACCCCATCGATTTTGACTGTTCCTTTGTCCATCCTTAAGAGCCCCACTATGATTTTCAGCGTAGTTGTCTTACCAGCCCCGTTGGGGCCTAGCAATCCGAAGATCTCTCCTCGTTTAACATCAAGATCGAGTCCTTTTACTGCCTGATGACCATTGTAACTTTTCCAAAGGTTCAAGACTTCTAGTATAGGAAGATTATGAGTACTCATGATACGCTTTCCTTAAAAGTATAGTCATATCAAGCATATAAATAAATTATGAAAAATCTCTTTAGACTAGCTTTGGAGGATTGCATTTTTCCATATTTGCTGCTTTCTCATATCTTCCAAGATTTTTGACGATACTTATTGGATAGGCTTCTTTTACATCAAAATCATTTATCTTATCTATAGGAATGGGCAAAGATACTAAGCCTGTCCTGTAATGAATTGAAAAAGGAGCCCTTACATCTCCCATTGGCTTTAAAGATGACCAGTCTACCAAAATTTGGGAGGCTCTCTCCTCTTTGTGAGCAACTGTTGATGTTGTTATCTGTTTGCCACGATGCGCTATATCCGGAAAGATGGAAACCATTTGATCAATCTTACTTTGAAGTCTTTCTTCTAATTTGTTTTGAATGGCTATGGCCATCTCTCTATAAATTTTGAATAAATCACCTCTATCCCTTAATTCACTATTGTCAAAGTTAGCCCATATCTGAAAGCCCCTTGAACCACTGAACTTAGCCATAGGCGCTACATCTAGTTCTATAAGTAGGTTCGATAATTCAAAAGCAACGAATTTTATGAAATCAAAGGCCTTCTGACTCTTTAGTATTTCTGATCCTGCATCAAGATCAAGAATGAAGAAATCTGGCTCATTAGAATCAATTTTGTGCACATAAGGTATGAAATCTATACAATGATCAAAAACCAATGACATGAGCTTACTCTCTGAATCTATGGTTAGAAGGACTGGCTTGGGCTTATACTTCGCATAACGCACGAATATAGCATTCACTTCTTTTATAGGGTCCTTCTTTCCAGAGAATATTTTTACAGCAGATATTGCTCTATCCTTAAGGAAGGGTATCATGAGCCTCGCAACATGTGGATAGTATTTCTTAGCCAACCAGACCAGGGTGTAAGAGCGGTTCAATTCCTTCTCCTTTTCGAGGATTATCTTTTCCATGATCTTTTCTCCTTCTTCGCTTAAAGAGTAACCGCCATCAAAACGCTCTACTAGCCCTTTAGAGATCAGGTCTTTTATAGTCCTCTCCACTTCATCTTTATCGATCTCCCTTTTATCTGCGAACAATACATCTCTACGAACTTTCTCGAATATATGATCTATGTCTATGCGCTTTCCTTCCTCCTTTATTGATAATAATAATAAAACCCTGTCAGAAACTGTTGCCATAGATTCCTTTGATAACAACATGCTAATATCCTTGACTTATCCAAGGTTATGATAGAGAGTTTGGGCATAAAGGCGGTAATCTTTGATCTAGATGGGACCTTGGTAAAATTCACATTAGATTTCATAAAAGCCCGCAAAGAGGCTATTGTAGCGATAAGAAAAAAAGGCATAAACATTGATAATTTGTCCGAAAAATTAAACTTATACTCTATGCTTAAGGTGATAGAAGAGCGTACTGATGCAAGAACCTTCTCAGATCTGAAAAAGTCTTTCTGGAATATTTTGGAGAAGATAGAATTAAGGGCTGCAAATGAAACAAATATTCAACCCGATGCGCTTCAAACTCTAGCAAAAATCAAAAATCTTGGGCTGAAGTTGGCAATAGTGACGAATAATGGGCGTAAGGCAACAAGCATCGTCACAAAAAAGTTTGGATTGAATGATTTCTTCGATGTAATAATCACAAGGGAGGATTCAAAGGAACTAAAGCCAGACGGGGGTAGCATAAAAAAGGCTATAGAAGTTTTAGGAATTAATGCAAAAGAAGCGATATATGTCGGGGATAGTGTCATAGACATTCTTGCAGCTAAGGTAGCTAAAGTCATCTCTGTGGCTGTACCGACTGGCGTATCAAATATAAAAAATTTGGTTGAAGCAGAGCCAGATTATCTCATACATTCTTTAAGAGACATCATAGCCTTGCTTGATTCAGCCTCAAAAAAGGAAAATAAAGTATAATAACGCGAAAAGAGATAATAGTTAAGACGACGATGATGTTTCAGAGTTAATCTGAACAAATGAGATAAAGGCATTTGACTGAGTCGTCAAGAGATGGTAAACTTTTACATGATTTTGAATCGAGATGAGATTTGATCGTAGCCAAGTTAAGCCGAATTCTATATCAAAGTATATCGCCCAATTTACCTAGAAACTTTTTATAAACTCCAATATAGCCTCTCTTATCCCCAATATCTATAAAGCTGCCCTTAGCATTATAGCCATATATTTTCTCCTTTCCTTCCATGGCTTTTTCGAAGGCAAAATTCATTCCTAACCTGGTATCTTTTGGCACATAATTTAAAAACTCTGGCTCCATGACGTAGCAACCAATGTTAATTAGGCCTTCTATGCTAGGCTTCTCTCTCCATCTCTTAACAAGTTCATTTTTATCTATGTCTATGAAACCGTATTTTAGAGTTGTTTTATATGGCAACAAAGCTATGGTTGCTAGTGCCTTTTTTTTATAATGAAAGTTTATCATGTCTTTAACGTCAAAATCATAAATTGAGTCTCCATAAACGCATAGAAAAGTTCCATCTATGAACTTCTCTGCACTTTTCAATTGACCTGCTGTACCCATAGGCGTATTTGTCCTTGCATAGGTGATCTTAACTCCTAGTTCCTTTCCATCTCTGAAATAGTCTTCTATCATTCTTCTCAGATAGCTCACACAAATAACCATCTCTTTTATGCCATTATTGTATAGCCAAGATATCAAGTGCTCAAGAACAGGCTTATCCCCCAATGGCAACATGGGCTTGGGCATGAAGAGTGTATATGGATGAAGTCTTGTTCCAAGACCTCCCGCCAAGATTACAGCTTTCAGATTCTGTTTTGCCATAGATTTTTTCACCTACTTTCCACTTTAAGAGATGCCAAGGAGTTTTGCAAGTTCCTTCCTGGATGCACTACCAAGCAATTCAGCTGCCTGCTCTGGCGAAAGCTGATTTATGTATGTCTTTGTACCTATCTCAAAACCATTCAGCCTTTTGTGCTGCGGGTAAATCTCTATATGCCAATGAAGTTGTCTTGTAGTTTTTTTCTCAGAAGATATATGAAATATCATACTGTAAGATGGATCGTTCAGAACGTTGGATAAGCCACCTAGTGTTGATCTTAGTGTCAACGCCAAATCTTTGATTTCTTTTTGAGTGATTCTAAGGATGCTAGTCTGATGCTTCTTTGGGAAAATCCAGTATTCAAAAGCATAGGATGGAGCCCATGGACTAAAGGCAATAAAATGATCCGTAGCAAGAATTTGTCTTGGACCGCCTGATTCAATGTGCAATACATTACACATGGGACAGATGCCTAATTCACTCATAGATTTTTGTACTTTAGATGCCTCTTGTTCTATAACAGGAGGCAAGCGAGGTAAAGTGATAATCTGGAGATGTGGATGCTCGATCAAAGCGCCAGCATCCTTCCCGTGATTAGCAAAAATTGAGACGTATGACACGTTTTTTTGACTATATAGCCATCTAACTCTATCTTGAACTACTGAGAGTACGTTTACCCACTGGTCTAGACTCATCCTTGAAAAGAACTCATCATGTTTTGGGCTAGCTACAATGATGTAATGATAACCATAAGCGGGTTCACGATAAAGAGGTTCATCACCATAAGTAGTAGCAGCGTCGAGAACCACTACAGGGAATTTATCGGGTAAGACTCTCACACACCAATCTCTTATGATTTCTCCTTCCGTATCGGCAAGCTTAATTAGAGCCCCTTCTCTCTGAACGAGTACAAGTTCTGCCGGTAAGGTCATATCCTCATGACCAGGACAATAGGGGCACTCCTTACTAATCTCTTCCTCAAATCTAAGAGCTATAGGGCGTTTAGTTACGCCTTTTGTGACTATTGCTAATCTATCAGTAAAGTAATCTTTTCTAAGCTCGCCCAATCTTTATCTTACTTATCTTAAGTATTATGATTATAATAGTCTTTATGGATGTTTTAGAATATGTGCATGATGATTGGTAGTTTTGGTATAAAAGAAGTGTTACACGTTTATACAAACTCTATAGGCTCTGATGCTTTTATGCTTATAAAGGCGAGTAAGAACCTACAACCAGATGAAAAACTCGAGTAATTTGGAGATGCAAGAAAAAGATGTTCGTATGGATAGTAAGCATATTTGTCTCTATCTTATTATGCATCAACCTATAAGGCTCAACAAAGCCTTTCCTTACGAGAGAGTTAAAAGGATGGCAGAAGGAGCATCCCTAATGGATAGATACTTTGATGATAAATTAAACCAAGAAGTTTTCAACAGATTATTCAAGAAATGCTACAATCCAACTCTTAATTATTTACTGGAAATGATAATTTCTACTGAAAAGTCAGATAAACCCTTTAAATTGTCTCTTTGTTTGAGTGGACTTTTCGTTGAACAAGCCATAAAGTATAAGCCTGAATTGATAGGGATTTTAAGAAAGCTAGTTGCCACAAAGCATGTAGAGATCCTTGGAGGAAATTACTATCACTCATTGGCTGGCGTTTATCCAGAACATATGACAGAGTTTATTGAACAGGTCAGACAGCACCGTGAACTGATGAAGAAATTGTTTGGAATAGAACCAAGTGTTTTCCAAAATACTGATCTTATTTACAATGATTCTATAGCCAAAGCTGTAGAGAAAATTGGTTATGAAGGAGTCTTGACAGAAGAGGTGGGGGGTATCCTTGATTGGAAGTCTCCCAATTATGTATATTCTTCGCCAGGCGATAAGGGACTCAAATTGTTCTTTAGGCATCACAGATTGTCAGATGACATAACTTTCAGATTTTCGGATAATACATGGGATGAATTCCCTTTAACGGCTGAGAGGTATTGTGACTGGCTTGCTGCTACACCTGGAGATGTCATATCAATTGCTTTAGAGATAGAGACATTTGGCGAATACAATACTGGAGATACAGGAATATTCGAATTTCTAAAGAAGTTGCCAATAGAGGTAGCTAAAAAAGATAATTTAGAATGGGGTATGCCAACAGAAATCATAAGAAATCTACAACCGACTGGAACTATTATAATCCCAGAAGTTAAGACTATATCTTGGGCAGATAGCAAAGATATGAGCCCATGGCTAGATAATCCAATGCAAAGAATAAGCTTTAATAGGATTTTAAATCTAGCGCCTTATATAAAAGAGATTAATGATGCTGGCATTACTAAGATATGGAGAATCTTCCAGCAAAGCGATTATCTTCTTTATATGTCAAATAAATTAGAATTAGCGCAGCCATATTATAGCTATTATAGCTCTCCAGCTGAAGCTTTTGCCGTGTTTAATTCAGCCTTTACAGATTTTGAAGGAAAAGTAGCTACGATAGTCCAGAGAATGAGAAAGTCAAAGCTTCAGCAAACCTCGACAAGTTCTTATGGTTGAAAATAACGATGATAAGTCATGAGTAGATTGGTTTATGTTCTGCTTGATGGTGTGGGCGATAGACCTGACCCTAGGCTAAATTATATTACGCCTCTTGAGGCAGCATATACACCGAATTTAGATTCTTTGGCTAGAAAAGGGTTCAGCGGTCTTGTTTATCCCGTAGGCAAGAGTATTGCGCCCGAATCGGATATAGCTGTATTCAGCATGCTTGGCTATGAATTCAAAGAAGGCTATGTTGGAAGAGGAGTTATAGAGGTTATTGGCTCAGGGGTTAATTTTAGAGACGGAGACCTTGCGCTAAGGGCTAATTTTGCCACCATCGACAAAGGTATGACTATATTAGATAGAAGAGCTGGAAGGGATTTATCAAGTGAAGAAGCTAAGATACTTGCAGAATCTATCAACAAACAAGTAAAACTATCTCACCCAAAGACTTCTTTTGAATTCGTATCGACTGTAGCCCATAGAGCAACTTTATTGTTCAGAGTGGAAGGTGTATTATTATCATCGAACATATCTAATTCGGATCCAGCGTACTTAAGGTTGAGAGGGATTGGAGTTGCAAAGACAGGGCAAGAGGTTCTAAAGTTACAGAGAGTTCAAGCCTTGGATGATAGATTTGAGACAAAGCTATCTGCTGATTTGGTTAATGAATTTACTGAAAAATCGATTGAAGTTTTGAGGAATCATCCTGTAAATTTGTCTAGAGAGAAATCTGGCAAGAAGCCTGCCAATGCAATATTGTTAAGGGATGCAGGAAATTCTTTACCCAGACTTAAGAGGCTTGATGAAAAGTACGGATTGAAGTTCGCATGCTTATTAGATATGCCTGTAGAGAGAGGGATAGCAAGGCTAACTGGCATGGTAGAGGTTGAGGCTGGTGGAATCAATGATTATGAAATAAAAGCAAAAAAGGCTGCTGAGTTGCTAAAGAGTTATGATTGTGTTTATGTGCACATAAAAGGACCTGATGAGCCTGGACATGATGGAGATGTTATTTTGAAGAAAAAAGTGATAGAAGACATTGATTCAAGGTTCTTTAGAACTTTAATAAATCTTATCAGTTTAGATGACGTTATAATCGCCATATCTGCAGATCATTCAACACCTTGTCAGATTAAGAATCATAGTGCAGACCCTGTACCATTGCTCATATCTGGAATTGGTAAAGCCAAAGATGGCACATGCAGGTTTACTGAAAAAGAGGCTTCCAAAGGTAGCTTAAAGACCTTGAAGGGGGCAGAAGTTTTACCTCTGATAGTTTCTTTAATGAAATAATTTTCCATCAATATATCTTCTAAGTCAAGCTTATCTGTATCAACAGCTTTTATCTTAGCTTTTGTAACAGGCTTGTCTATGCTTATCAGACGAGTTAAATCGGCAGGAATGCCCAGAACTACGGCATCACAATCGATAGCATTAACTATATGCTCAAGCTCCTCTAACTGAATTTTGTTATAACCTAAAGCGGGAAGAACTTTTCCAATCTGATATCTATTAAATACTTTCTTGTGAGAGCCTAAGCATGAGGTTTAAGATCAACAAGATTGCCCCTAAACTTTTGACTATAAAGGCGCCTGCGCCTTCCATAAGCTCACCATGGGTCATAGTTGGTCTATTCTCTATGACAAGAACTTTTTCCCCTTACAAACTCAGGTTCATCGAGAAAAACTTCAGACTTCATACGAAGGATCTTTGACTTCGGGTTTAACCCATAAGCTACTCTGATGACCTCATCCACCTTATTTGGATCTGCAACTTTAACCTTGTTCACTATGACCGAATCTGCCTAAAATAGAAATAATAAAAATAATGTGACGGACTGAGAGGCTAAGTTAAACTTCAGTGTTAATGTTGCCGCCTTCCTCTTCGAAAAGCTCCTCTATAGTTTCACCTTTTCTAGCTAAAACGAATTCACCATTTGTTTTTCTAAACAATATAGGAGGCTTTGTCTGACAATGAAATGGCATATTGAAGACTATAGAATAGGCACCAACATTTCTGAATACTATTAGCTTGCCTAGTTCAGCTCCTGAGAGCTTAGAAGCAGGGGATAGAGGAAAGATATCATAAGTATCACACAGTCTACCTGCGAGATTGATCTTTAGGTTTTCTGTATCCTCTACACAGGGCACGACTTCCTGAGGATATTCCTGACGAAGTAAGGCAGCATCCAAAAGCAAATGATAACCAGCGTCGACAAAGATGAACTTATGCCCTTCGTAGACCTTTAGGTTTATTATCTTTGAGACTAAGACAGAAGCTTCAGCAGATAGAAACCTTCCACTCTCAACAATAAGCGTGAATCGATCTCCAAGATTTTGAGCCATTGAGTTGAGTTTTTTGGTTATAATACTACCGATTTCAGATGGGCTGGGTACAGGACTGCCATATGACACAGGAGTGCCACCACCAATGTCTATGATCTTAATATGTAGGTCAGGAATCTCTTTGCGCATTTTTAGGATGAATGTCTCTAGTTTTTCTAAAGCGTTAACAAAGCATATAGGATTCTCTATCTGAGAACCTAAATGAAAGTGAAAACCCTCGAAGATCAGGTTCTTGCTGTTAATGATCTTTCTTAGCAAATTCGAAGCGCTGTCTGTAGTATGACCGTTGAGAGGGACCCCAAATTTACCATATCTATAGCTTGCTCTTACTTCGGCTTTTACGCCCACTTCAGGATTAACTCTAATCATCACACTTGGTATAATTCTTTTTTCTGATGCGGCATCGATCAGGTTTAAAAGACCGTTGAATGAGCCAATTACTATAAGCCTAACGCCCTTTTCCAGTACTTCACAAAACTCCTCTTTGGTCTCTGTGACGCTTGTGTAAATAACGTTTTCAGTTGCTCCACCACAATTTAAGTAGAAGAATAATTCTCCTATGGATGTGACGTCAAAGAGAGCATTCTCAGAAATAAAGGCCTTTATAACTGAAGGGTTAAAGTTAGCCTTCATAGAAAAAGCGATTCTGACAGTATTAGAGAAATCTTTGAATCCATCTTTCAGTTCCCTTAATTTCGAGTGAAGTGTAGCCTCATCTATAATAAAGTAAGGAGTACCATATTTTGTGGCCAGATCATAAAGGACTTGCTGATCAATGATAGGAGTTGAAACCTCTATTTTCGGAAGGTAATGATAAGCGACTTCAACCATTTCTTTGGGGCATACTTAATAATTTTTTGCTTAAAAACATTATCCTATCCAAAAATTCAATCATACAATTTAGTCAATTGACTAAATTTATTCTAAATACTGACTACATGCAACCATGATTTTCGCATTTGTGGGTCTAGCCATTTTTCCTGATAGAGTTCTAAAGCTATCAATTGAAGAAATTTGATTTTAACAACTCTAAAGTTAAATAACCATTTTTGATATTATTTAGACAAGATACAGAATTGAGATTGCTTATACTCCATTGCGACTATTTCAGATATGAGGTGGTTGAGAGAACTCGCCTTTCCGAGGAAGTCGACGAGGAAGAGATGATTGGAAAAGTTGATGAATCGGTTCTTGTTGTATTAATCAGCTCAGAAAAAGTCGATGAAAAAGATCCAGCAAAAGTTGCCAAGAAATCTGCAGAAGAAATCATAAATATAGCAAAGCAAGTTAAAGAGAAGAACATTGCTTTGCACTCTTTTGCACATCTATCGGACGATCTGTCATCTCCACAAATAGCTAAGAGAATAATAGACGGTGTAAAGCTTCATCTCAATTCTAAGAATTATAATGTTTTAAAGACACCTTTTGGCTGGAGAGACAAGTTTGAACTATGTGTCAAAAGCCATCCTGTGTCCAAAGTATCACGCAAAGTCATGCCAGAATAATTATCCCTGTAATTATAAAATATTTAGGGTGGGGCAATAATCACCTCCTCAGTACCTGAACAAGGTTATCCTCCT
>JBNAWJ010000036.1:0-16101 GCA_049699795.1 Nitrososphaerales archaeon
ACTATTCACCCTATACTACAACCACTTAAGAAGGTGAGCTTAAGTTGCCACGTCCATTAGATTTAGCGATTTTATTTTTGTGAAAACGGCATAAATATTAGTTCTGAGGTTATAATGATATGGCAAGTAGCGCCAAGCTTTATCTCTATAACCTTAAGTACTATGTGATTTTAGCAACGATTCTTTTTTTCTCTTCTATAATGATAGGGTACTTTGTTGCAGAATATCTTCAAGTAAGCATACTTGAAGAGTTTGGAGATGTCTTCCAATGGACTATAGGCTTAGACCCTTTTGTTTTAATGCTTTTTATATTTCTGAACAATTCCATTAAAAGCCTGTTCGCGATACTGCTTGGTTTTTTCCTTGCCATATTCCCTTTGCTCTTCGTTACTGCTAATGGTCTCTTGATAGGAATGATCTTTTTCGATGTTGCAAAAGAAAATGGACTGATTTTTATCCTGTCAGCGATACTGCCACATGGAGTAGTAGAGATACCTGTCTTCTTGCTGAGCGTTGCCATAGGTCTAAGAATGGGCGTTCAAACAGTCTTGAAGCTCGATGGTAGAGACATAAAGCTAAAATCTGAGTTGAAAAATGGATTGAGGTTCTTTATTCTTTTTATCTTGCCCCTTTTTCTCTTATCAGCCTTCATAGAGGCGTTCATAACACCTATCCTCATAAGTATTGAGATCTAATTCTTGATTTCACTCTTTCCATCTATCGTATTCCGAATTTTCATGTCTAAATTAATTGGTGAGTTCTTATCTTTAAACTCTCCTTCGCTCATGAGATTACAAAATCCTCTACCCTTCTCTATCTTATGGATAATTTTCCATATTCCCTTTGGCGTGATCTAAACTCAACAAGTTCGCTTAATGCTACTACCGGATGTCAAGCGATACCTTTTCAATTATAATGGCTGGGTTTAAATATAGTTAGGCCTTTGCTGTTACTTTCTCTACAGTCCATCTTTGAGTGATCTCTTTTACAACCCCTGCAGCTATTGTTGTGCCCATGTCTCTAAGAGCGAAACGTCCTAACTCTGGTATATCCTTAAACAGTTCTATGCAAAGGGGCCTTACAGGCTGAATCCTTACTATGGCTGAATCTCCTGTCTTTAGGGATTTGGGCTTCTCTTCAATTACTTGCCCAGACCTTGGGTCTATCTTTGATATTAATTCAGTAATCTGAGCAGCCACCTGAGCAGTATGGGCATGTAATACAGGGGTGTATCCTGCTGCTATCGCTGTTGGATGGAATACAATTATTATCTGAGCAATGAACTCTTTGACCACTGAAGGCGGGTTAGTAGGATGACCAATTACGTCTCCTCTTTTAATATCCTTTTTGGCAATGCCTCTTAGGTTGAAGCCTATGTTATCTCCAGGTATGGCTTGGGGAATGCTTGTGTGGTGTGTCTCTATAGACTTGACTTCCGCTGTTATCATAGATGGTGCTATAACTACTGTATCTCCAACTTTTATTACACCTGTCTCTACCCTTCCTACTGGAACTGTGCCTACGCCTGTTATAGAATAGACGTCCTGAACAGGGAGGCGAAGAGGTTTATCGATAGGCTTTGGAGGTTCAACTAATTGATCAAGAGCTTCATATAGCGTAGGACCTGTATACCATGACATCTTTTCTGATTTCTTGACAAGGTTTTCACCCGTCCAGCCCGATCCAGGTATAAACGGAACCTTTTTCGTATCATAACCTACTGTTTTGAGAAGTTTCTCCACCCCTGCCTTGACTTCTTCATATCTATCCTTGCTATAGTTGACGGTAAAGTCGTCGAACTTGCTCATGAATGTCACTACTTGGTTCACTCCTAATGTTCTTAGAAGGAAGGCATGTTCACGAGTCTGTCCTCCAGGGCCTATGCCTACCTCATACTCGCCTTTCTTGGCAGATACCACTAATACAGCAGCGTCAGCTTGACTTGCTCCTGTTATCATGTTCTTAACGAAATCTCTATGGCCTGGTGCATCTATGAGAGTGAAGAAATACTTGTCTGTCTCAAACTTCTGAAAAGCCAAGTCGATGGTGACTCCTCTCTCACGTTCGTCCTTCAATCTGTCCAGAACCCAAGCGAACTTGAAAGTATCTCCGGCACCGGTCTTCTCTGACTCTTTTGCATATTCTTCTATAGTGCGTGCATCAACCACGCCAAGGTCATAAAGAAAATGACCCATAGCTGTCGATTTTCCATGGTCGACGTGCCCACAAATTACAAGGTTCAAATGTGGCTTTGGCATGCTTACCCACTTTACACCAAAATATAAAATCCTTTCGTTATATAAGGGTTAAGGTGCTTTGAACTCTTATTAATGGCGGGCTCGCGGGGATTTGAACCCCGGACCTTCAGCTCCGGAGGCTGACGCCCTGATCCAAGCTAGGCGACGAGCCCTAAAACTTGATCAGCTCAGTGTGTATATTAATAAAATTAAAAAGTTACGACTTTTTATTCCATATTGCAATTGGACCTATAATAGGTGCTGATATGGACATAAAGGGCTTCGCTGTAGATGTAGATGGAACCATAACAGAGGACGGTGGAGTGATAAGCCTCGATGCTGCCTATACTCTTCGCTGGTTGGAGAAGATGAATTATAGAGTGATTTTGGTCAGTGGAAGGAGTGCATGGGAGGCTTATGCCTTATCAGTATATCTCGGGACGACAAAAGTCGTAGTAGGAGAGAATGGAGGAGTTGTTGCAACTTCTCCATTAGATATGACGTTACTTGCAGATATTTCCTATAGCTTGATGGCTTACGACTATTTATCAAAGAAGATTTCAAACGTGAAAAAGAAGCTTGTCTTCCCTCGCTTCACAGAAATTGTTTTGGAGAGAACCTTCGATATCGATGAAGGGAAAAGGATTCTTGATGAAAGTGGCATACCAGTTACCATTAACGATAGCAAATATGGGTATCATCTCACTCATAAAAGTGTGAACAAGGCGGTAGGCTTAAAGTTAGCAGTAAAGCATCTTGGTATCGATACAAGCAAGATAATAGCCGTTGGTGATAGCGAGATAGATATACCTATGTTCAAGATATGTGGCTACAGCATAGCATTAGGAAACTCGCCCGATAGTCTGAAGAATGAGGCAAGCTTTTCTGTTAATTCAAGCATGGGTGATGGGCTTGTCGAAGCGATTCAGCACGTTGCTGAGAAATTCATGAAGATTAGATAGAGGTGATAAGATTTGAGTTTTAGAGAGTTCAAGGAGCATGTCAAAAAGAGCGTAGAGATAGCCATAGGTGAATCAGACTATCCGTTGATAGATTTTGAGCCTTTTGAGCCCCCAAGACCTGAATTTGGCGATCTATCAGTAAATGTTGCCTTCATAATAGCCAATAAACTAGGTCTTAATCCACTAGAAGTGGCAGAGGCCATAGGAGATAAGTTAAGAATACCTGAGGATTCCTTGATAGCAGACTTTGAAGTCCATGAACCTGGTTACATCAACTTTAAGGTAAGATACCCAGACCTAGCCTACAGATCGATCCTTGATGCAATTTCTAAAGAAGATTATGGCTCATCGAACATTGGAAAAGGGAAGAAGGTTTGTGTCGAGCATACAAGCGTCAATCCTAACAAAGCTTTGCACATAGGTCATGTAAGAAACCTAGTTCTTGGCGACTCTATCTATAGAGTATTGAAGTTCACAGGTTATGATGTTCAAATATTGAACTATATCGATGATTCAGGATCACAGATAGCAGATATAGTAGTCGGTTTCAAGTATGCAGGCTTTCCTCTTGAGCCGCCAAAGGGTAAAAAGTTTGACCATTATTGTGGTGATCATGTCTATGTGAGAGTTAACGAATTATACGCTGAAAAGCCCGAGCTTGTCATGAGGCAGAAAGAAGTATTAAAGGCTATAGAAGAAGGCAACTCAGATATAGCAGACTTTGCAAAGGAACTGACGAAAAGAATACTGAAAGAGCAGCTTAAGACATGCTGGAGAATAGGAGCGTATTATGATTGTCTAAACTTTGAGTCTCACATAATAGAGACAAAAATCTGGGATAAATTGTTCAATGTTATGAAGGATAAAGGCATAGTTCAATTCGTAAAGGAAGGCGAGCTTTCTGGATGCTGGGTCATAAAAATGGAAGGCGAGGATGAGGAGAAAGTACTCAAAAGGAGCGATGGTACCTTGACATATATCGCTAAAGACATACCTTACGCTGCATGGAAGATAGGCTTGATAGAAGATCCTTTTCAATATGATATATTCATAAAACAGCCCAATGGAAAAGACCTTTGGTCTTCAGTATCAGGAAAAGGTAAAGATGAGCATCCTTCTTTCGGTAATTCAGACCTTGCCATAACTGTAATAGATGTTAGGCAGAGTAGACTTCAGAAAATAATATCATATATCCTATCTCTTTTGGGAGGAAAATCGGAGAAGAAGTATTTGCACCTTGGTTATGAAGTTGTCTCTTTGAGCAAAAGAACTGCTGACGAGCTTGGAATCATGATGGAGAAGAAAGAATTCATACATATGTCTGGTAGAAAAGGAATTTACATGAACGCTGACGATGTTCTTGATGCCTTGCACAAAAAAGCCTATGAAGAAACTAAGAAGAGAAATCCGAATGAGAGTGAAGAATGGCATCATAACATAGCTGAGAAGGTAGCAATATCTGCCCTTCGCTTCGATCTCATAAAGCAAGATTTAGACAAGATGATAGTATTTGATCTGAGTGAAGCCTTAAACTTAGAGGGTGAAACTGGTCCTTATGTTCAGTATGCTCATGCAAGGGCATCAAGCATAATTCAAAAGGCTGGAATAGTACCGATAATCACTCTTGATGGCGCTTCCTTGTTAAACGATCCTATAGAGCGAGAATTGGTAAAAATGATATCAAAGTTTGATCTTTACGTTGAGGAGGCTGTAAAGAATCTATCGCCAAAGACTCTTGCCAGATACGCTTATCAATTAGCAACAGATTTTAACGTATTTTATGAGAAGAAGCCAGTATTGCAAGAAAAGGATGAGACAAAGAGAGAGGCAAGGATAGCTCTGGTTCAAGCTTTTAAAAACGCAGTGAAAACTGCTTTTAGCCTACTAGGGATAGAAACTCCTGATAGAATATAGCATTTGAATTTCGATTGAATAAGAACTTTTAATATAATGATGATCATAGGCTATCTTGATGATGTTCAAACTAGTTTGCATAAACTGTAAGTCAGAGTATAGTTTAGATGAGATAATATATCGGTGCAAAAAGTGCAACGATCTGCTTGAGGTTCAAACTGATTTAGAAAAAGCAAAAGAGTTAATCAGTAAAAGAGTCTTAGTTTCAAAGCCCCTCTCAGTCTGGAAGTATTCTGATCTTATCCCTGTATTTGATAGAAATAAGATAGTAACCATCAACGAGGGAGGAACAAAATTACACAAATGTAGCAATCTGGCAGAAGAATTTGGAATCAAGAAATTATATTTGAAGAACGAAGGAGAAAACCCAACAGGATCTTTTAAAGACAGAGGAATGACCGTAGGCGTTACGAAGGCCAGAGAACTTAATGTAAGAGAGGTTGCATGTGCATCAACTGGGAATACTGCAGCATCCTTGTCTGCCTACGCTGCAAAAGCAGGTCTAAGAGGCATAATCTTGATTCCACATGGAGCAGTTGCAATGGGAAAATTGGCCCAATCTATAATTTATGGCGCCAAAGTAATAGCGATAAAGGGAAATTTTGATGAGGCATTACCTTTGATCATAGAGGCTAGCAAGAGCCTTGGACTATATTTGCTGAATTCCATAAATCCCTTTAGAATAGAAGGGCAAAAGACAGCTGCCTTTGAAGTTTGTGAACAACTCGATTGCCATGCCCCTGATAGATTCATAATCCCTGTTGGTAACGCGGCTAACATATCAGCCTACTGGAAGGGCTTTAAAGAATTTCATGAGTTAGATTTAGTCAAGAATTTGCCAAAGATGATAGGCATTCAAGCATCTGGTGCAAGCCCGATAGTTCAAGCCGTGAAGGAAGGGAGAGATAGCATAAAGCCTGTGGATAACCCAAACACTGTTGCTACTGCCATAAGAATTGGTAAACCTGCAAGCTGGAAGAAGGCTTTAACTGCGATAAAAGAATCCAAAGGCGGTGCTGAATCCGTAAGTGATGAAGAGATACTATATGCTCAAAGATTGCTAGCAAGGAAAGAGGGATTGTTCGTAGAGCCAGCCAGTGCATCTAGCATAGCAGGTCTTAAGAGACTTATTGAATCAGGTTCAATAGATAAAGATGAAGAGGTAGTTTGCGTTGCAACAGGTCATGGTTTAAAAGACCCAGATAGTGCCATGAAATTCTATCAAGAGCCAATAGTGATAGAACCTAATTTCAATATGCTAAAAGAAGTCATTAAAGGCTAATCCTGCAAATACTCTGTAAGAAAATCTTTGTCTGCATATTAGTTTCAGTTTTAACTCTGTTGCAAAGAGAGTAATAAATCTTTCATCCAAGACATCCTCTTATCTTAGCAGCTTCAATAAAATAATTAATAGCATCTTTATCATTCTTTTCAATATAAGATATAAGAAAGTTTGATATAGCGTTTTCGTACTTTCTATAAGTTAAGTTTCTTGGTCCTAACTTTATATTCAAGCATGATTCAATTGTGTTTAAATCTGATAGTATTTTTGTAAGTGCATCCTTTAACATATCTTCACTCATTTTTGCTCTTTTTGCAACTTGCATAGAGTTACTAAGTAGCATGTTCACATTTTGCCGAGATACATAACATGAGACAGATTCAAGGTCTTTAATAATATTCCTATAGTATGTTCTCAGTATGTTGTATTCTTCATCTCTTAGCTCACTTAAAGTAGAAGCACTTATGAACTCAGCTGGTATACCAATAGAGTAAAAAGATGCTGCAAAAGGTATTGCTCTTGGAAGATGAACTTTGCCTAAGTTTCTGCTGTAACCAAACAAACCAACATGTAGCTTTCTTGCCCTCCTTTGGGGAACGTAACAAGATATGCTATTTATCAAAGGAGCCAAACTTTCTATTATACTTTGATATTTTGAGATGAATTTTTCAAGAATTTCTATCAAAATCTTCTCTTCGTAAAATTCTATGGTTCTTGGTTCTTTATTTGGGAGATTTTCATTCAATTTTCCTACTGCTCTTCTTACATCTTCTATGGGATTATCATATCTAAAAGATGATTGAACGGTAACAGTATATATTCCAGAATACTCATCAAGAAACCTTTCTATGTTGTTAGGGGATAAATGCCCCCTAAAGGGCATAGAGCCAGCACCTATTATTGGGCATATTTCTACCCCCCTCTTTCTTTGTAGTGAATAAAGCCTTGATAGTGAAATCTTTGCAAGTATGATCGCAGGTATCAAGCCATAGTTGAGCGCTGGATCAGATCTTGCTATGAAAACTCTAATGTAATCCTGATCTACATGATCCAAGTATTTCCCAACTATCTTATCTATCGTTAAAAGACTTTTTACATCCTCTAAGAGTGGTATCACATGGATATTTTTTGGTTCAAAGCATCCTATCCAATCCTTTACCTTGATTTTATTACTTATTTCAATTTCTTCTGCATTAGAAATTACCATTTTGTAGTAGTTATGGAGACAAACAAGCTCTTCACTACTGGTAGTAAAAGGGAGTATAACCTCAAATATTGGTACTACCTTTTTATTATAAAATAAAGAGGCAATATCCTTGCCGACTGGTATATTTGCCAAAGTTTCAAAAACTATCTTTCTCTCTGCAACCTCGATTTTAGGGTTAGGAATTCTATAAGTTAGAAATACATCTTCTCCAAGGATATTTTCCTTAAAATAATCTTCGTAATTATTTAAAAGTTTTCTTACAACTCTTGTATCAACATCTTTACCTTCAGAATCCCACATCACCTCTTGGCAATTAAGCTCTTTATATGCAAAATATGCCTCATAAATTTCATCATCTCCTTGAATCACATCGCCTTTACACCATGTAGGAATACAAATGTTATCTGGGTGTTGGGTAGACATAGTTCTCGGTATCTTTCTATCCGTCATTCTTCTCACTTAAATAAGGCTAATCAGTTTTAATCTTATCCTTAAGAAAAGATAGAGATTCATCGATTCCTATTTGTACCTCTGTTCCATCTATCATATTTTTTACAACAATCTTCTTTTGTGAATATTCTCTTGGTGCTAATATCAATGTATATTTTGCATTTAAGGATGAAGCCATTTCCATCTGCTTTTTTAAATTCTTTCCTGATAGATCGAATTCAACCCTTATTCCACTTCTCCTTAATCTTGATGCCAATTGAGTGGCAATTTTCATGAAATCTTTGTTTGTATACGCAACATATATCAATGGTGATTCTTCGCTCTCGACCTTGCATGTTTTAGATAACACAATGGCTATTCTTTCAACGCCTCCTGCAACGCCTGTTGCTGCCAAATCTGGTCGCCCAAAAATCGCAGGCAAGCTATCATATCTGCCGCCTCCTGCCAAAGCTCCTAAATCAGTATTCTTCCCATCAAAAACTTCAAAGACTATACTATCATAATAATCCAAACCTCTAACTATCCCCATGCTTAAGAAAAAATTCCTTATTCCCCTTGCATCAAGAGAATTTGTCAAGTCTATAAGATCATCAAGATTCTGAAGTCCTCGCTCCCTTAGTGCATTTATAATCTCATCAGGTTTTCCTCTCAAGTTGCCAAATTCTATTATTTTACTCATGATATTCTTATCTATGCCCTTATCAGCATACTCATCAATGATTTGCTGAATGGTTTTCTTCTTAACTTTGTCTAAAGCCCTTAAAGCGTCTAAGATCAGCTTTTCATTATCAGTCCTCATTTCTCTTTTTACATACTCTTCCACTACTTTTCTATCCCCTATCTCTATGATACAATTCTTCAAACCTAGTCTATCAAACATTAAATTTGTAAATTCGATTATCTCTGCATCTGCCTCTATACTCTTTGAGCCAAAGATTTCTGCATCCCATTGATAGAACCATCTATACCTACCAAATTGAGGTTCATCATACCTCCACATGCTTGAAAAAGAACACAATTTTATTGGTAGTTGAAGATCACGGCGAGAAGCAACAAACCTTGTCAACCCTACTGTCAAATCGAACCTTAACCCTAGTTCTCTCCCTGCTTTGTCTTTGAAGCAATAAATCTCATTAGATATTGTAGGTCCGCTCTTTGCCTCCAAAGTGCTTAAGAGTTCGATTGGAGATGGCTCCATAAGTTTGAATCCAAAAATCTTAGTAACTTCTAGAAAATTACTTCTTATTCTTTCCAATAGTTCAAAATCCTCGGGCTCTAAATCCCTCATCCCTCTAGGTAACTGAAACTTCATTTTGGATAGCCTTTCTAGTGATGGATTGCTATCTTGTTATTAAAATGTTTAATGATATTCTTAACCGTAGAAGGTAAGGCGCTTCTCTAATGGTGTATGCTGTCCAAAGCATTCCTTATATGAATCAATCATACGCTGAATTTCTACAAAAAGAGTTTCTTTAGGATGATAGCCTACTATAGATTCCATCGGTCTTCCACGACAGAAAAGGATGAGCGTTGGTGTACCCATGACTCCAAAAAATTCAGCAATCTGAGTGTTTTCTTTGCTTGATAGAATATCTATCTTTGCTATCTTTAATTTATCTGCAAAGATTCTTGCTGCCTCATCTATTAATGGATCCAGCTTTTTACACCACACACAGCGTTGATGCCAAAATTCTACTAGGACTGGCTTTTCCGATTTGTTGATCTCTACTTCCCAATTGCTTGAATCAACTTTAACAGGAATTGTCAAGACGATCACTCTTCGTTGACTTTTGAAAAGCCGCTTTCTTTTCCTATCCTACCAAGCTCTGCAATCATAGCAGTCAGTTGAATGTCAGGATGGGCTCCTACTATGAGTCTATAATCGTACTTTGCCAGTGCTTCTGCAACCTCATCAAGGTTATTTAATTTAAGCCTAAATACCTCTTCATTTACATACTTTATTATGTCTCTTTCAGACATGCCATAAACCCTCATAAGTTCTAACAACTTTTCTCTTGCTTCCTTAAATCTCCCTTCCAAGGATAATTTTACCAACTCTCCTACCTTTGCCTTTCCTGATATACCTGCTACCTTCTTTACATTATCTATGCTAATTTCTCCTAGGGATGAGGAGGATTGTAGCATGTTTATTGCAAGCCTTAAATCTCCTTCACTCAGTTCATAAATTAGGCTCAAAGCGTTATCAAAATACTTAACCTTCTCATTTTTGCAAATCTTCTTCAAATGGTTTACAACATCCTTCTCATCTATTCTAGAAAATCTGAAGATGGCGCATCTGCTCTGAATAGGCTCAATTATTCCTGAAGAATAATTACAAATCAATATGAACCTACAGATTCTTGAACTCTCTTCCATTATCCTTCTCAAAGCTGTCTGGGCATCACTCGTCATCTCATCAGCTTCGTCAAGGATTATTATCCTAAAGGGAATCTCAACTCTCTTATCAATATATCTTGCAAAGGTCTTCACTCTCTCTCTTACTGTGTTTATTCCTCTCTCATCACTGGCATTTAATTCTAAAGTGTAATCTCTCCAATAATCTTTTAGTATGCTTCTTGCTATGCATAAAGCAACTGTCGTCTTTCCAGTTCCAGGGGGACCAGCAAATAACAAATGTGGCATCTCATTTGGCGAATTAAGCATGGATTTTAATCTCTCAACTATCGAACTTTGATTCGCTAAATCTTCTAGCTTTAAGGGTCTGTATTTTTCCACCCACATCAGATTCTCTATTGCCATCGACAATGATATCAAAGAGGGTATTTATAATTCTGTATATATCTATAGCCTTGCCATCTCTTTCCATAGCATCATTCGCCGCCTTTTGAACCCCTTCAAAATCATCATCTTAACTATAATCTGCTAGTGATTCAAGAGTCACTCTGTTGAAGGAAGAAGGTGTGTTAGATAAAAACGAGAATTTTTTAAATTATGAAGTAATAATGAACTGAATCAAACTTATTCTATAAGTTTCATTAATTCTTCTGGCTTGATCTTAGCATCAAATGCTATCTTTCTTAATAAGCCTCTACCTATCTCTTCACCTTTATGGATAGGTATCACGGTTAATCTACCGTCATCATGCTTCATTATTAAATGACTTCCTCTTTGTCTAACTGGTTTAAAACCTATCTTTGATAATGCATTTATTAATTTATCTGCTTTTACTGGTCTCAGCTTCTTCAAATGCTAACCTTTACTCTTTGTATTCCTATGAATTCAAGCTCAAATTTAATATCTTCAGTTTCTAGATAAAGCTCTATAGCTTCTTTTATTCTTGAACTTAATTCATCCAGACTTTTGGCTTGGGTATGGCAACCAGGAAGTTCTACTACAGATGCAACATAATATCCATCTTCATCCTTCTCTATCATTACTGTAAAGACCTTTTCTTTGACCATGATTTAATACCTCAACTCTTTATCTATTAAACTTTAGTATTTATCGAAGCAATAGCTCAATGACTTCTGTATTGACCTTTTTGCTCTTGATAATATAATCTTCTGGCAAGCGATCTTCATACTTCTCTTTATATTATTCTGCATATAGTGCTATAGCCTTCCTCTCTCTTTCTATAGAATAATAGTATTCATTATAAATATTACCCATGCAGGACCGATTACTCCTCTTATCTCTAAACCTATCCAGAATAGTAGAAATGTGAATGCTAATCCTATGATTATCGCTAATGCTGATTTTACCTGTATAGAACTCATAGTCAGAATATAATCCTAATAGTGCCGATACAATGTATGGAACAATAAACATCAAGCTGGCTTGGACTAGAGCGTTGAATACTAATGATGTGAGCAAATATGCACTAGCTGTTATGTGTAATATTGCTAATCCTTCGAATTTAGGAGTTTCAGCTATAGCTCCAAGCTTAGCACCACAGTTGCCACAAAATTTCAGATTAGATGGATTTTCAAAGCCACACTCCTTACACTTCGCCAAAATTACATAATCCTCTTTGTATTCATAATTTGATTATTTAACTTTTAAAAAAGGGTGGAGGGTTTAGTCTATCTGGTAGGCGAATACATAATCGAAGGTTCTACTCGCTGTTGCAGTCGTTACTATCCTGATAGCTCTTCCATTAGCGTCTGTTATCCCTGCAGTGTTTACAGATAGTGATGTTCCAGCAGTAGCATTAGCTGCTGATGTCCATACTCTTGCCCATGAGAGGTCTGTTAGATTAGTTCCAGTATAAGCTATGCTCACAGATGTAAGAGTTGTGCCACCTGCTGGTCCAACAATATTAAAGCTCAGCATATTTATAGTGTCGCCTGCCTTCGCATAATCAAGTGTCAAGTCTACGGGTGTTCCAGTAGCAAGCGCTAATGGCACTGTAGCAAGCATTGATAGAACGAATAGGCTTATTATTGCTATTAATATCTTCTTCTTTGTTTTGAGTTGCATATTCGTCAAGTGAATCTCATTCAAAAGGTATTATTTAAGAAATCTTTAAAAATTAGATCGAAAACCGAAAATATATGCTAAATTTCTTTCAAGTATATAATATGATTGTATTTTTGCTTTACTTTAAGGATATTTCTAATTTACTTGAAGTGCTCTATTCGAGGTCTCTCTCTTTCCCTTTCTCTTTCATCTTTTTCAGTAACTTTTTCATCAAACTCAAGAAAATCTATAGCGAACTGCTTTAGCTTGTCGAAGAAGGTCTTAAGCTCCTCTTCATCAAATTTACTCATCTTTATTGGGTTCGATAGCCATTGCATCCAACCGTTAACACTTTGGTTTATTGCCAAAAGTGACTGAATACAACCTTCCACATAACCGAGACGATCCTTTGGAGTCATAGCATCTAGTGATTTTCTGCGCTCTTTAATGATCTCTGTCCAACTTTGGCTTGCCATATCTTTGAATTCATCCTCCTAACTTATAATACTATCGCCCAAAATATTTCGCCATAATAATGATTCACCTTATGTATTTTGAGACAAAGTTTTCGTAAGCATCTTTCAACTTTATAATCTTTGGGGGGTGTTTGAAACCATAGCCACAAATATCTAAAGGAGCACCAAAGTCTCCTTCGTCTTTTGCCACTTTTACAGCCCTTATCACATCGAGCAAGATGTTTCCAGCATTAGGACCATCGGATGTGCGCAAATATATATCAAACCTTACAGATGAGCCCAAAAAACCCTCTCCTTGTATCCAGTAATAGCTAGTCCTATCATTTTGCAGATAATCGACGTAGTCAGTAGTCCCAGCCACAGTTTCAAATTCGTAAGGCAGTTCGATGGATATGGCTTTTGTCTTCATATTTCTTTTTATGAATTTAACATCCTCATTTAACGTGTTAAAAGTCTCAGCCCCACCGCCAACATCTAATTGATAACTTTTCATGATCCTTATCCCTCTATTGTGCATGAAGTCAAGGATTCCTTTATGAAAAGCAGTCCCTCCAAACTGGCTCATAAGGTCATCACCAACTACAACTAAATTCTCTTCTTTGAAACTCTTTGCCATGCTTTCATCAGATGCTACTAGAGATGGCGTTGCATTGATAAAGCAACACCCTGATTTAATGGCGACTTCAGCATAAGATTTTGATGTCTTATCCAAGCCTGATGATATTAGATTCACTAAAACGTCAACTTTGCTTTCTTTTAATGCATCTACCATATCACAAGGCTCATCATTCTTAACATCAAAAGAGCTTCTTAGATGATATGAAAGATCATCACATAAGAAGCCTCTCTTAACCTTTACATTCAAAGCGTTAACATCAAAGTACTTTTTTGCTACGTTAGGTTTTGAGAATATGGCTTCAGAAAGGTCCAATCCTATCTTCCTAGCATCTATGTCAAAGGCTTCAACTACTTCTAAATCACTGACTCTATAATTTCCTATCAATCTGTGCCAAAGACCGTTTCTAGAATCGTTCTCACTGTAGTAACTTATTCCCTGAACTAAACTGCATGCGCAATTGCCTATACCTATTAGTGCTATTCTTATCTTGCCACTCATGGTCTTAGAGTAATATTAGTTTACTTTTTAATGTTATTGTTAACTTATTTGTCTAATCTAGTTTTGAAATTAAAGCAATCAAGCCAGAGATGATGAATAAGATTGAGATAAAGTAGTATATAGGTGATATCTGAGGGATTAGAGGAGTTGTTGCTGTAAAGTACGCTATAGATACACCAAGAATCAAGAATATGAGGCCTATAATGCGGATGAATACATCAATCCTCTCAGTAGTTCTTGAGCCCTTCAAATTGGATTTTTGTTCTATCTATCTATTAAATAAGTTTATCATCTAAAGACTTTTAGCGATTTCTAACTTCTCTGGTAGATACTTATCAGTTATTGTTGTCAAACCGTATTTAGCAAAGGCTTCAAGCTCGCTCTTCTTTCTTATCTTTAAGAAAAAGTCCAATTCTTTCTGCCATATTCCTCCTTTGTACCTTGGGTCTTTCTTCAGTTCATAGATACGTTTTATATCTATATCTGTAAGGGGGTCGCTAGGAAGTTTGTACTTTTTTATGTCACTACCCCATACTCCTATCCATTTACCAGATGGTACAGTCAACTCTCTTAGATGAGCAGCATTGGCAGATCCAGAAATTATCACCATGGCTATATGTTCGCCATAAACATCTCCATCTGTCAAAATATAGACTGATAATCCTAATTCTTGATTCAACCTTCTAAGCATATATCTTGTAGACCTTGGGGGCTGACCTGCTGTATCTATTATTAAGGCTTTGTACCTATTGTGCACTTTTTCTTCGACAAATCTAGTGAACAAACCTCCCTTTTCCACAGCCAAGACCATTTCAGCAGATGTGTCTATAAAGTCAGCAGTACTTAAGCTCGGTCCTATTAAGTAACCGTCTGGATGGGAGGCCAGGTTTAATCTCTTCCCCTCATATCCTGGCACAGTATACTCTATAGTAAGGTCGCCGAATATGGCTGAGCGCTCTTCAGGATAGACGTTAAAATCCTCTCTAGCTTTGGACAATAATGCTTCTAAATCCGTTATTATTTCATCAGATTCCGATTGATCCATAAACTCCATATCATAGGCTTGAGCAGAGTAAAACACATCTCTAAGAGTGCTTGTCTTTCCTTGCTCTACCAACTTGTTTACAAAAAAGGCCAGCCATATCAATTGAGTAAAAGGGCGGATATGTTTTATATTATGAGCTGATCTTCTTACAGACGTTTTGCCAAGGATGTATTGCTTTAGTCTTTCATCATAAACTATGTTCCTCACAGATCTGCTTGGAAAATTTATTTCTGGAAATATGCCTTTATCTATATCTGAGTATATTCTTGACCCTAAATCTTTGAGAAGCTTTTTGACTTCTCTCTTTCTGGCGCTGGCTATACCTTCTTTAGAGCTTTTTGAACTCATAGTATCAACTAGATGATTATTGCTAAATGTATAGATTTAAAACTTTGGATATGTTACCCCTTTTTGACCTAAATAGATTCCGCGATATTTAACAGAATCCGATGTTAACTTTGCCAATGCAATGTGAAAAAACCTATCCTTTGCGTATAGCCTTATTTGGAACGAACCTCCTGTGACATGTAAAGTCAGTTGCCCTTTAAAGCCTGCATCTATTATCGTAGGAGGTAAGCTCAAACCGATCCTTGCATAAGAACTCCTAAGATTTACGAATCCCATGAGATCACTCTTTAATCCTATTATTCAAGGGTGCAAACAAGGATTCTCTCATCAGGATTTACTATGAAAGATTCTCTAAATTCTTTCTTAAAAAATCGCTGATATTTATTTTTACCGTGAGGGTCAAAGGTCACATTGGTTCTTTTCAATCTCGCTATTTCGCTTCCAAGCCTCAGGTCTATACCATTTTCACGCACTGTATCTTCATTAAGAGGGCCTACCACCAATTTTTTGTTTTATGTACCTATGAATGTCTGAATTGCTAAGTATCATTTCACTTATGAAAAGGGAGAGGATTAAAAATTTTTAGGTTGAATTACGAAGACCTACAAGTTTAAGAATCTGATCAGTTTTAGAACTCTCTATTA
>JBNAWJ010000037.1:0-15695 GCA_049699795.1 Nitrososphaerales archaeon
TAATGTCACCCTCAATATTATGAGAAGAGTAAGAAATGAGGTTTTCTACAAAGCCATGTTGAATAAAAATAGTTAAATTGCACATATTATGAAAATGCTTGATTAAATAGGGATAATCGTTATGGATATAGCCATTGAAACCAAAGGCTTAACGAAACTCTTTGGAAGGATAATAGCGGTAGATAGACTCGATCTCAAAGTTAAGGTTGGAACTGTTCATGGCTTTCTAGGTCCTAATGGAGCAGGCAAGACTACTACTATTAAACTGATTTTAGGATTGTTAAAGCCTGACTCAGGCTCAATTCAGGTTCTTGGCTTCGATGGTGGTGGAAGGAAGATTGATGTAAGATCAAGGATAGGGTATATGCCAGAACTTCCTAAGTTACCGCCTTTTCTTAAAGGTCGAGAGCTCTTGGAGATATATGGAGAGATTTATGGTCTGTCGAAAATGGATAGGAATAATGAAGTAAAAAGGCTGTTGGAGCTAGTTGGTTTGAGCGATAGAGCTAACGATTTGATTGCACATTATAGCAAAGGTATGCAGCAAAGGCTAGGTTTGGCCCAAGCCTTGATAGGAGACCCTGATTTGGTAATATTGGATGAGCCAAGCCTTGGTCTCGATCCTGTTGGCATGGTGGAAGTTAGAGAGATAATTAAGAAGATAGCATCAGAGGGAAGAACTGTCTTTCTTTCCTCTCATCTTTTAAATGAAGTTCAGCAGATCTGCTCTCACGCTACAGTAATCAATAGAGGTATGAAGATTATAGAAGGTAGCATTCCAGATCTCCTCGAGAAGCTCTCCAAATCTCATGAATTTACCGTTGAGTTAGAGAAGATAACCCCTGACGTCATCAACGCCATAAAAAGCCTCAGCTTTGTAGAGAAGGTGAACTGGGTTGGCAATAGGGTTCAGATTTTATGCTCGAAGGCAGGTGATTTTAGAGTTGAAATATCAAGAGCCATATCTGATGCTGGGGGTCTTATAATAGGTATGAAAGCAGAAGAGAGAAGTCTTGAAGAGCTTTTCTTAGAGCTTATGAAAGGTGGGTCTTAACTTTGGAGAGAAAGAAAAAGACAAGTGGTCTGAGCAAGTTCAAGGCTCTTTTAAAGTACGAGATTCTTTGGAATTTAAGAAAGAGGAAGTTTCAGGCAATATTACTGATAATCATAATCATTCAGATGATTGCATTCATAGTTCCAATGATCTTCTCTTCCATGACTGGTCAAGCCATTCAACAAAATCCTTACAAAGCTTTGTCTTCACCATCAGGCTTCTTCATATTTTTAATTGCAATAGCCATAGGGATGGATTCGATTCCTGAAGAATTCGAGCATGGCAGGGCTCACATCTTATTTTCAAAGCCAGTATCTAGGTCTCTGATATTTCTTGCAAAGATAGCCGCTGCTCTCATAATACTAACTATTGCATACACAATCCTTTACTTAATAGGTTTGGGTTTATCCTACGCTATATATGGTCCTCAAGATTACATAGTATTCTCTCCAATTCTTATTCTAGGAATTCTTCTCTCTACAATTCTTTACTTGTCCATGGTCTTCTTCCTAGGAGCAGTATCTAAAAGCTCGATAATTGCGGCTTTGGGTTCCTTCGGCATTCTTATTGGACTTGGCATTATAGTAGGAATATTAGGAGTCTTTGCAGGTCAGGCTTGGATAGCTGACTATATACCAAGCGGAGGTCAGTCTGGGATAATAGTCGATAATGGAATGTTCATCCAAACAGGGACAGATAATCTTGGAGTAATCTTAAGCCAACTCGCTATAAACCCCAATGCCAATGTTAATGTAACTTATGTTACTGGTTATCAGCTAGGACCACCTCCTACTATATTATATGAGTCTCAGATCATACCTATATCTCAGGTTGCTCTTAGAGCGTTAGGGGTAGCTTCAGCATACATATTACCTTTAATGCTTGTAGCATGGATATTTTTCAAAAGGTCCGAGATCAAGGAATAAGTCAATTTTAATTATCTTCCTAAGTTTAAAATTAATAGTCTCTTTTTCTCTAGAGTATTGGGTTGAGGGATGGACCTAGAAAGAATTGAAGGCTACATAGAGCTGAAAGGCCAAAAGCCTATCTTACTCACGGCCTTGCATGGTTTCGGGACAGATAGGTATAGGTTACTGGTGAGGAAGCTTAAGAGGCTTGGTTTTCATGATCAGCTAAGAAATCTTTATCGTAGCTCATCAGCCGTCGATCTCTTCTCAGGTGAGATAGTTGTGAAAGTTGGAATAGCCAAAGATTGCTGGGTCATGCTTCCCACTCTAAGTAAGGTGGACGCCCCAGAGGGCATGAATGCACCTGATGCAAACCTCAACAAGGAGTATGCAAAAGACAGTTACTTTTGGAAGCGGATAAACCAAATTACTGACTCAGGTGCAGTAAAGGCCATGATAGACCTGCACGGAATGAGGAGTATTAGAAAATGGCCTGATGTTTGCATAGCTTGTGGAGGCTATACTACGGCGTCAGAGAAACTAATAAGAAGCGTAACTGACGCTCTGAAGAAATATGATCTGAAAGTGGCTGTTGATATACCCTTTAAGGGTGGGTATTTCATAAGACGGTTCGGCAATTCTTCGGGGATAGAAGCCTTTTCGATAGAATTGAAAAGAGATTTGAGAACTCTAGGGAGCTCTATTGCCATGAAACTGCTACAGACGGTTGTGGACAAAGTTCACGAGCACATTTCTGGTAGATGCTTAATTACTTAGTGTTTTTATTATAATTTAGATGTCCTCTAATAAGAAAAAGCTTGCTAAGCATTCTATGAACTGCCATAATTGTGGAAAAGGTCCTGTGATAGAAGATTACATACGTGGCGAATTCTTCTGTGAAAACTGTGGCTACGTTGTTAAGGAAAATGTCATCGATACTCGCCCAGACTGGAGAGCCTTCACAAAAGAGCAGAGTGATGAAAAAGAAGGGCTAGTATGCCTTCGTCTTTGGCTATTCATGATAAAGGTCTTGCTACAAAGATAGGCGCTGGTGAAAAAGATGTCTCTGGTAGAAGACTCAAACCTCAAGAAAAGACAAGAGTACAAAGGATGAGGACATGGGATAGGAGAACTCAGATGCAATTTTCTTCTCAAAGGAATCTTTTCCGAGCCTTTAACGACTTGACAAATTAACTGATAAACTTAAGGTGGGCAGTAACGTTGTTGAGAGAGCAGCCTACATCTACCGTAAAGCTCTGAAGAAAGATCTCATAAGGGGTCGAACGATCTCATCGATGATGGCTGCCTCTTTATACGCTGCATGTAGAGATACCGACACGCCCAGGACTTTGAAGGATGTGGCAAAAGCAAGCGAGGTCAAGATAAAAGACGTTGCTAGAAGTTACAGAATTCTCCTTAAGGAATTGAACCTGAAGATGCCTGTAGTGAACCCAGTAAGATACATATCAAAGATTGCCAGCAAGGCTGGAATTCCAGAAAAGACCAGAAGAAAAGCTCTGAAAATCCTCAAGAAGGCAAAAAGAACTGGGATATCGGTAGGAAAAGATCCGATAGGGCTGGCAGGTTCAGCTGTGTATGTTGCTTGTATTCTTGACGGAATAAAAGTAACTCAGAAGAATATTGCTGACGCAGCGGGTGTTACCGAAGTAACTGTTAGAAATCGCTATAAAAACCTTAAGAAAATCGTCAATTTGAAAATAGCCAATTAAAAGTCAAAGATCAAGATATAGCGGGCCCGGCGGGATTTGAACCCACGACCTTCAGCTCCGCAGGCTGACGCCCTAATCCGTTCTAGGCCACGGGCCCTTTATCAATTTGATCACAGGATAAAGATAAGCTTATGTCTCAAATTAAATCATAGTTGCCCTAATAGGAGTCTAGCAACATCTTCTCTTCCTATGTCTACTATGTATCTTCCTAGCCTCGGACCTCTATCAGAGCCTATTAGAATTTGATAAATCAATTTGAACAGAATAGGAGGGTCCAATTCGTTCTTTCTAGCAACTTCAAATATCTTTTCTTGAATCTTCTCAGCGTCATCAACTTTTACGATGGTCTCAGCCAGCTCTTTTATGGCTCTTTTCTCATTATCTTTCAAGATTAACTTTCTCTTCTCTACAGTCTTAAAGTCGTCTGCCCAGTTGGAAGCTAATTCTATCCTTTGAATCAAATCCTGGCTAGTCTCTTTTATCATTTTATAGCTATAGAGCCTGTTCAGGATGTATTCTAAACGATTCTTTTTAGGGGCTATAGATGCAAGTTGGACTAGCATCTTGTAAGGAACATGAATGCTCGGCTTTTCTTTTGGCTTTAATAAGTTGACATACTCATAAAGTCCTTTTAACTTCATCAACTTTGATGGATTTTCTATCTTTACCTTGCCAAAGTATATGTCTTCAAGCAGATCGTATTCATCCATGTAAGAAGGTAGATCGTCTATAGATATATTGCGTGAGCCAGTAACCCTCTTGAACATGAGTAAAAGAAGAGATTGTGGTGAGCCATATCTGAGCCATGTTTGAGGAGTGAAAACATTGCCCAAAGACTTTGATATCTTCTTTCCAGATTTGTCCAGAAACATCTCATACTTCACATGATATGGATGAGGGAAATTCAATACATAATCAGAGACCCAATCGTTTACTTTTACTGAGTCTGCTATATCCTTGCCATAGGCTTCGAACCTTATATCAAGGGCAGACCATCTTGCCGCAAACTCAACCTTCCAGCTTAACTTTCCTTGGCCATCTATTATCGATGCTTCCCCTTCATGACCACATCCATCGACCCATTTGCCGGCTATTTCAGCTCCTTTGCACTTGTATCTAACCTTTCCTTCATCTAAGTATTCATAGGCCTCTGCAACGTATATTCTATTACATTTATTGCATAATGGGAAATATGGCAACGCTCTCTCAAACTTCTTTTGACCCAGCATCTCTGCTATCTTTCTTCCTATAACGTCAGCCTTCTCCAGCAGTATCTTTGCTTGTTTGTTCAATAACCCTCTTTTATAAGCCTCTGCCCCAGACTGAAATTTGTATTCAATATCACATTTATCCAGAGCGTCTTTGAGCAAAGAGCTCATATGATCTCCATATGAATCATGACACTTGAAGGGGTCTGGTATCATAGAGACAGGAGTTCCAATGAATTTTGATAGGTCTTTTGGCAGTCCAGCTGGAACCTTTCTCAATCCATCCATATCATCAGAGAAGGCTATCAATTCAGATTTATAGCCAATATTCTCTAACCCTAGCTTCACGCCATAGGCTCTTATGGCATCTGATAGGCTTCCTATATGGGGTATCCCAGACGCTCCTATCCCACTTTCAACGCGAAGAATTTCTTTATTTCTTTTGAGTTTATCCTCTCTCTCAACTATCTTCTTACATACTTTGTCTATCCATGTACCTCTTCCTATCCTTGCTAGGTCCCTCTCCATGCCTTGGCACTTTAAGCTGATGATTGTTTGATGAGAATGGCTTAAAAATCTACCTATAGTATGGAACAGTGACTTTCTCCATGGTCTTGCCTTCTCTTGAGCTTCTTACCTTCTTTATGGCTTCTTCTACATGTTTTGATGTTATCAGTGCTTCATTTACATGCTTCTTTGCATCTTCAGGGTTAGGATATTTGTTTATGAATTCTTGAATAGACAAGGAAGTGGCTGTATTTATTATGGCAGCTAAGTCTGCGCCACTGAACCCTTCTGTTACTTCAGCTACTCTCTCTAGATCAACATCCGTAAGAGGCTTCCCTCTTGCATGTATTTCCAATATCTGCTTTCTTGCAGTTTTATCAGGCATAGGTATGTAAATGAGCTTATCAAACCTACCAGCCCTCAGCAAAGCTGGGTCTACCATGTCTATTCTATTGGTGGCAGCCAAAACTACAACTCCTGTAAGGGCTTGAATGCCATCCAATTCTGTCAATAGCTGGCTCACAACTCTCTCTGTGACCATGCTATCTCCACCCATACCTCTTATAGGTGCAAGAGAATCCACCTCATCGAAGAATATTATACAAGGAGCAGCCTGCCTTGCTCTTCTAAATACCTCTCTAACTCCTCTTTCTGATTCTCCTACCCATTTTGAGAGTAGCTCTGGTCCTCTTATACTTATGAAGTTAGCCTCACTCTCAGTAGCCACTGCCTTTGCCAAGAGAGTCTTTCCTGTCCCAGAGGGACCATAAAGAAGAATCCCTTTCGGCATAGTATAGCCCATCTGCTTATATAGTTCGGGATACCTCAAAGGCCACTCTACAGCTTCCTGAAGCTCCCTCTTAACATTTTCTAAGCCTCCTATTTCGCTCCACTTCACGTCCGGCGTCTCGAGGTAGACCTCTCTCATGGCTGATGGCGTGATGTCCTTCAACGCGTTTTCAAAATCATCAGCATTGACTTGCAACTTGTTCAAAACGTCTGGCGGCAACTTCTCTTCTTCTAGCTTCAGCTCAGGTAAAACTCTTCTTAAGGCCTTCATGGCAGCCTCTTTACACAAGTATTCAAGATCCGCACCAACGAATCCATGAGTTACTGAGGCTAGTTTCTCAAGATTTACGTCATTGGTCAAAGGCATGTTTCTTGTGTGAATCTGTAGTATCTCAAGCCTTCCCTTCTTATCAGGAACTTTTATCTCTATCTCTCTATCAAATCTGCCAGGCCTTCTCAATGCTGGGTCTAAAGCATTGGGCCTATTCGTGGCTGCAATGACTATGACCTTTCCTCTGGCTTCCAATCCGTCCATCAAGGATAGCAATTGACTTACCACCCTTCTCTCAACTTCTCCTGTAACTTCCTCTCTTTTAGGAGCTATCGAGTCTATCTCATCTATGAAGACGATGCTAGGAGCCTTCTCTTTAGCTTCTTTAAAGATCTCTCTAAGCCTCGCCTCAGACTCTCCGTAGAATTTGCTCATAATCTCTGGTCCGCTTATGCTTATGAAGTGGGCATTACTCTCAGTAGCCACTGCCTTTGCCAAGAGAGTCTTTCCTGTTCCAGGAGGACCATAAAGCAGAACTCCCTTAGGTGCTTCAACTCCGAGCTTTTCAAAGACTTCAGGGTGCCTAAGAGGGAGCTCTATCATCTCCCTTACTTTCTGTATTTCGTCCTTTAATCCACCAATGTCTTCATAAGTTACCTGTGGAACCCCTCTAAGTGTCTCTCCTTTTTCTGATATGACGAAGATGGTTCTTTGAGTTACCAGTACAGCATCAGCCGTAGGATTGATTCCAACAACCTGAAAAGTCAGTCTTCCTCCAAAGTAAGGTATCATCACATTGTCTCCTTTTGTTATAGGCACGCCCTCAAGGGCATCTGCCAAATACCTCTCATCTATCGGAGGTATGGCTTCTAACGGTGCTACTACTACTTTCTCAGCGGGCAGAGCCCTTATCTTCTTAAGAATAACTGTGTCTCCTATTGCAACTCCAGAATTGTTTCTTATAAGACCATCTATTCTTATTATTCCTTTTCCTTCATCTGAAGGATACAATGGGAGGCTTTTCGCAACAGTCCTTCTTTTTCCTCTGATTTCTATTATGTCTCCTGTAGAAGCACCAAGAGCATCCATAGTATCATAGTCTATCCTCGCAACTCCTCTGCCAACATCCTTAGTATAGGCCTCCAAAACCTTTACAGATACGTATTGTTGGCTCATGTTGTTCCTTACTCCAATTTTATCTTCTTATATTTTTTATTAGATTTATCCTTTATCTTAAACGTTACTTCCAGTATCCCGTTGTGATAAGATGCTGTTGCACTTTCTGGCTCTACTATTGCTTTGAACTTTATCTTCGTCTTATACTTTCTATCACCATGAACTGCTGATAGCGTCAATTCATCTTCCAAAGCATTCAAATCTATATCTTCTTTCTCCACACCAGGAAGTTCCACGACAAGCTTTAGCTCTCCTTTGTTCTCATCCATGAACTGATCATAAAAAGGCTCTCTGAAACCTTCTCCCAAAAATTTTCTATCCCCAAAGAGCTTTAGAACTGGCTTGCCATCAGGCTCTATCTTCATCGAGAATCCATAAATCATGGGTTTTGAAAAGAACTTTGAACCAGACTCATACATACCCTTCAAAGAATCTTCTATGTCTTTCTCTATGCTATCTATTAGTTTGTCAAGTTCGTCGAGAATATCTCTAATCCTCTTCCTTCCTTCGAACATTACTTACCTAGGGTTATTAACCATTGGTTAAACTTATAAACCTTTCCTTGCAATATGTTTGTGATAAACATGGAAAGGTATGAGAAAATGCTTGAAATTTCGAGCTCAGTAACAAGAGTTCGCCTTATCAAACTACTGATGCAGAGGCCAAGATGCTTATCGGAGTTATCAGACATGCTAAGTATTACTCCTCAGGCTGTAATGAAGCATCTTGCAATTCTTAAAAAGAATGGTCTCGTTGATTATATAATTCCTAAGAAGAGTATAGGTTTAGTCAGAAAGGTATACCGTTTAGTGACCCCTGTTCAAATTAGTCTGGATAGCGAGGAAGGGGTTGATTATTTCCAAGCATTTAAAGAAGAGGAATTGGTCAAGCATGAGGTTAACATTCCTAAAGAAAGATTTTTCGATGTTCTTCAAAGGTTAGAAGATGAAAAATTTGATCTTAAGAGAAGACTCAAATCTATAAGGAATAAAGAGATCAGGATCATAAAAGAACTTCTTAACTTAGAAGTTCTTGAGAGGCAAATGATTAGAAAAGCAAGCAATAGTGCTTTTGAAGAAATTCTTTTCTACACTTCTCTATCCCCAGAATTTGAAAAAGAATTGGACAATCTCTCAAAGTATTTTGGATTGAGTATAGATGTGGCTAAAAAGGCGATCAAGAACCTTTTAGAAAAGTAAGAAGTAAGTCTATTCTGCATTCATAGCTACTAACAATAACTCTGCTTCCTTTAGGAGGGGTTGTCAAGATAAGGCGAACAAAAATAGACAAAAATTACTAATGAATCTTTGAGATAGAATTTGGTCTATTTTTGTCTAAGCTTAAACTCGTTATTTTGACAATCCCCCTTTAGGCTATCACAAAGCTTAACTTTAAAACATAATTACAAAAGAATCTGTTATGTGCAACGTTGGTATGATCTTGGGGGATGAATTCAAAAAGTACTCCTTCCCAGACTCTCCACTGGCCATTGAGAGGCTAGAAGCCTTCCAGCAGATGCTCGAAAAGGAAGTTATCTTCAAAAAAGGAAGTGTCAAAATTGTCAGGCCGGTTCTGACAAGCGATGAAATTCTTCTTCTATTTCATACAAAAGAGCATGTAGACTTCGTTAAGAAGGCTTCAGAACAAGGTTTTGGTTACTTGGATTATGGAGATGCCCCTACATGTTTTGGTTTAAGGGGTTATGGAGAGACTCCAGCCTTCAAGGGCATCTTCGAGGCAGCAAGTTATCTTGTAGGTTCCACTATTCTTAGCTTAGATATGCTCATGAAAAAGGATTTCGATCATACATTCAACCCGATAGGAGGAACGCATCATGCAAGAAGGACCAGGTCTGAAGGATTATGTGTATTCAACGATGCTGCAATAGCTATAATCTATGCCAAGAAGACTTATGGTCTTAAGAGAATATTGTATGTTGACATAGATGCTCATCATGGGAATGGCGTCTTCTATGACCTCAATAACGACCCAGCTGTATATATAGCTGATATACACGAGGATGGGAGATTTCTCTATCCAGGTACTGGCTTTAGCACAGAGACTGGTTCTGGGGAAGCGGTAGGAACAAAGATGAACCTGCCATTAGCTCCTAAATCTGGAGACAAAGAATTCAAAGAAGCTTTCACCAAGGTAGAGAAATTTGCCTACAAGGTAAAGCCCGAACTAATCATATTCCAATGCGGAGCAGACGGGTTGAAAGGCGACCCCCATACACATCTATGCTATACAGAAGAAGCCCATAGATATGCAACAAAGAAGCTACATAAAATCTCACATGAATTATGTAATGGAAGAATACTTGCTCTAGGTGGAGGAGGATACAATCCTGATAATGTTGCCAAAGCTTGGATTGAAGTGATAAAGGGTCTTATAGATTGATTGTCTTCTCATCACGATGATCAGTTATCATATGAATTCTTGTGAAGGCTTGACCCTACTAAAAGCTTTGATCAGATTCTGCCATTGCTCTTTAGTCTGTCTCATTAGTGCAATCTCATGCCTAACAAAGGTTCTATCATCATCGTTTTTGATTTCTTTCAACAAAGATTCACATCCTTTTATGCAAAGATTCATTATTGAGCCAAGGTCCTTTTCATTATCATCAAGATTGTATTTTATCACTCTACGACCATCAGTCCTAAGAATTGCAAATTTAGCCATATATTAAGAAGAATCGAACTCATATTTATATTGAATTTTGACCTTCACTTCATTCTTGATTTCCAATATGAATTTTTTCTAATGGTAGGATTATATATCAGTTCAATGATGTATAATCCATTGAATGATAATTGGATCAAAGAGGAATTATTGAACGAATCCTTACCATACAACATAAAATTAACTGGAGAAGTATCAAAATTATGCTTAATCTGTAAAGGAGGAAGAATGCTATGTGGAAAGTTAAGGTGTCCTATTATAGCTAAAGCCAAATTAGTGGTAAAAAGCTCTTCTTTGATATCATCAGAGAGGGTTGAGGGCTCAACTCCACCAGGATCTTTTGTAGGGAGAATAGGATATCCAAAGGTCTACGTTGGCCCTATGCTGCCTCCATACTTTGGTAATACCAAGATACTCGATACTCCTGAGCTTTGGGTAGGTAAGTCTATAGATGAAATCATAGAATATCGCCTCAGTTTAATCAGGGGTAAGATCAGAATGAACATATTTGATGCCATTAAGGGTAATCGTTTGCTTGATTTAGTTCAAGAGTTATCTATGAGCATATCCCCTGTAGATTCCGAGGCAATATTCAAAAAAAGACCCACAGGCGTAATATCTTTTAGCGAGGATGCCCAACCTTTTGGCCCTTCATCATTGTTAAAATCTTTCAAAACTTCTAACACGAAAGTTGATAGAAGGATAGAAAAAGCCTACTATGATAGAGATATGAGGGCTTCTGAAGCTATAGTTAAGTTGTATGATGATGGGGTTCTGGTCAGCAGAATTCAACGTGCGTTAAGTGTCGGTATGTTAGGAGTTGGGAATAGAAGGAAGTTAGTTCCTACGAGGTGGGGCATTACAGTAGTTGATGATACAATCTCTCTTTGGCTAATAAAAGAAATAAAACAATACGATAGTTTGGATGATTATGAAGTGTACTTTTTTAGGAATTTAGATAATATATTCTTAGCAATATTCATGCCAGAGGAATGGGGATTTGAGTGGATAGAGGCATGGTTCCCTGGAACTGTGTGGAATGTTGGAGGAAAAACTCCAGCCATAATGGGTGACTATGAAAGCTACATGGGAAGGTCTACTTATGCTAATGTAGGTGGATGCTATTATTCCGCAAGGCTGGCAGTGGCTGAGAAGCTAAAAGAGGTGAAGAGACAAGCGAAGGTCCTTGTTTTAAGAGAGATTCATCCAGGCTACATATTACCTGTCGGTGTTTGGAATGTCAGGGAAAGTGTGAGAAGTGCATTAAAAAGGGAACCAAAGAAGTTCGATAGTCTGCAATCTGCTTTAAATTTTGCTTTTAAGGTTCTTACAGTACCTCCTGACAAATGGATAGAGTATAGCGTAATTTTGAAAAAGAGCCTTTTTCAAAGGAAGATTACAGATTTCTAATTGGGATGGTGCTTTTGATCAGTTATTCTAATATTGTTTGCAAGAATGCTATTTCGCGCAGTAATTTGCCTGGCTTAGATTACTCGTTGAACCCTTACTTTGGTTGCGAACATGGTTGTATTTACTGCTACAGTCCATCTGTCTTTCGCGATGATAAAATCGCAAAAAACTGGGGAAGATTCGTAAAAGCAAAGATAAACGTGGTTGAAACTCTAAACAATCAATTGAAGAAGCTTCCAAAGGGTACAGTTGGCATAAGCACAGTCACAGACCCTTATCAACCATTAGAAGAAAAGTTACAACTGACGAGGAAATGCATTGAACTATTATCAACCCAAAAATTTCCAATTTCCATACAGACGAAATCTCCTTTAGTCTTAAGAGATAAAGACTTGATCAGGTCAGAAGGGTTTGATGTTGGCTTTACTATAACCACTCTTAAAGATGATCTCGCTAAGAAATTACAGCCAAGGGCTCCATCACCAAGTTCTCTTGTTCAAGCTATAGAGGAATTTTCTGATAGAGGAATAAATACGTGGATATTTTTAGGCCCTATAATACCAGAAATAAATGACGATGATGATGGCTTTTTACAGATAATCGATTTGGCTGAGAAGACAAAGAGCAAAATAATCTACGATAAACTTAACCTGAGACCTTGGGTATTAGACTCTATGGCTTCATTTTTGGAAAAGGAGAGGCCTGGGCTTAAGGATCGTTTACCATCACTTGTTACAAGAGACTCAGATTATTGGCATAGATTAAAAGTTAAATTAGAAGATGTATGCTTGAAGAGAGGCGTTCACTACAAAGCAGCATTCCCTTAGCTTTATAAAGTATTTATTTATGGTTAGCAATAAATGGTTAAGCTTCAAGCAAATGAAATCTGGTTTAAAAGACCTTAAGATGGTTTTTGTCATGTTAAGGTGAGGTATTTGGTTCATCGCATAGCAGTACTGGATAGAGAAAGATGCCAGCCCAAAAAGTGCGGGTTAGAGTGCCATAGGCTTTGTCCAGGCGTGAAGATGGGAGACAAGACTATAATATTCGGTGATGATGGGAAGCCTATAATAAGTGAAGAGTTATGCACAGGCTGTGGTATTTGTACTAAGAAATGTCCCTTTGATTCAATCATGATAATCAACTTAGCTGAGGAGTTGAAGGAAGATAAGATTCATCAATACGGTTTTAACGGATTTAGGCTCTACAGGTTGCCTATACCGAGAAAAGGGGCTATAGTGGGCTTAGTAGGAAAAAACGGGACCGGGAAGACTACTGCAATAAACATCATTTCTGGTAAGATTAGGCCGAATCTTGGCATGATAGACAATCCTCCTGATTGGGATCTAATAATAGATCATTTTCAAGGAACAGAACTTAAAGATCATTTCGAGAAGATTTATGGTAAAGAGTTAAAGATTTCTTATAAACCCCAAACAGTATATGAGCTAGCCAAAGTTTGGAAGGATGACGCTTCATCTTTATTGAAAATGTTTGATGAAAAAGGAATCATGGATGAACTGGTTGAACAACTAAACCTTGAAGAATCTTTGCATAAACTTGTAGTAGAACTAAGCGGTGGAGAGCTTCAAAGGTTGGCAGTAGCCATATGTGCCTTAAAGAATGCTGATATATATTTCTTTGATGAACCGTCATCATATAATGATGTATACCAAAGATTGAGCGTTGCTAAAGTAATATCTGGCTTGGCTGGGGAAGGGAAATCTGTTTTACTTGTTGAGCACGATTTGACAGTTTTAGACTATTTGAGCGATTATGTGCACATTTTGTATGGAGATCCTGGAGCTTATGGCATAGTATCTGGCGTAATGTCAGCAAGAGTTGGAATCAACGCTCTACTCGATGGATATTTGCCAGCTGAAAACGTAAGGTTCAGAGACAATCCGATAACATTTGATGTATACGCTCCTATGGGTGATTCTTTACAAACGCCAAACATAATAGAATATATGGACCTTTTGAAATCCTATCCAAGTTTTAAATTAAAAGTCTCAACGGGGTCTCTGAAAGAAGGAGAAATTATCGGAATCTTAGGAGGAAATGCATTAGGAAAGACGACCTTCATGAAGATAATTGCGGGAGAGGAAAAAACTGATGAAGGGGATGTTAAATGTAAAGCTAGAATATCCTACAAACCCCAGTATCTTAATGCTGAGTCTGACGAAGATGTCAAGACTCTTTTAGATAGAGCATCAGGAGGCAATTTGGAATCAGGTTTGATCCAATCATTGATAATCAATCCCTTAAGGGTTCGTAAACTATACGACAAGCCTTTAAAGGATCTAAGCGGGGGAGAATTACAGAAGGTAGCCGTAACAGCGTGCTTACTGAGAGAAGCCGATGTTTACGCTTTGGATGAACCATCAGCCTTTATGGATGTAGAGGATAGAATAGCCTTTGCAAAAGCAGTTCAAAGGTTCGTAAAAGCTCAAGGTAAATCTGCAATAGTAGTGGATCATGACGTGCAACTCATAGACATTGTTTCTGACTCCCTCATGATATTCACTGGTGAGCAAGGGGTTAAAGGTGAAGCCACATCCCCAATGGAAAAAGAGAAGGGCATGAATAAATTTCTCAAAGATTTAGGGATAACTTATAGGCGTGATGTGGATACTGGAAGGCCTAGAGTCAACAAGCCAGGTAGCAAGTTAGACAGGGAGCAAAAGGAGAGAGGATCATACTACTATCTATCAAAATAATTTTTTCATATTGGAAATTGATCATGAAGTGAACATCAAGATTTTGATGATTTATGTATGAGAATTCAAGTATTTTCCTTTGAAGTCTATGCTAACCTGCTTCCTTAAATTCAAAGCCTTTTTTGATAATCTATTCATATTCCTAACATCATTCGATTCTTTCCAGCAAGATAAAGCATCTAATAATGCATGAAGGGCCAGCATTTTTAACTCCTTTCTCATATAGTAATTGGCTTCATCCTCAAAACTCCTTCCAGCTAATTCCAGATACTTTCTCCCAAAATTTTCGCAAAGTGATAATGTCATGACAGATTTCCAAAAATGGGAGTTTCTTAAATCATCTATGAGATTAGGGTTTAAATCCTTGGTCAATATAGTTTTTACAACCTCTTCTATTCTTTCTATAGGAACTCTATTTGGATGAATTATTCTATCCTCTTTTATTCCATTATTTGATTTAATTCTCTTTTTAATGCTAATTTCTTCAGGGTAGTTTATATTAAAAAAAGAGTTCAATTCTTTATCAATTTCTCTTATATTCTCTACGCTGATAAGATATGATTTTCTGCTGGCTCTTATCAAATCATCGGGTCTCCATCTCTTAAGGCTTAGGAGGGCTTCATAACATAACAATACGTGCTCTCTTCTGTAAATGGAGAAAAGTGGTTCAACCTTGCCATCCGGCCATAAAGGTGAGATAACATCATAACCATTTGGTTTATTTATTAACAATTTGAGAACATCTTCTCTTACATATGGTGCATCACAAGGCAAGATCAAAATAAAATCATCTTCGATTACTTTAGCGCTAGTTGCAAGGCCTACAAGGGGGCTATGCCCAAAACCTTTCAAGTCTGCTATTATGCCAATGTTGGGATAATTTTTGGAGAAGATGTTTGAGTATAACTTTACTTGCTCTTCATCTCTTACTATTATAGCGACTTTATCCGAGATTTTATAGGCTGTATCAATGACCCATTCTATCATTCTTTTACCATTTACAATCTCCAAAGCCTTGTCCTTTTTAGTGTAGCCTGGCTTCTGAAAGCGTCTACTCTCTCCACCAGATAAAATGGCAACGCCTATGCTCATTAATTGCGCCTCTAATCATATAATTGCCTGACTTAAATTAAAGTTAATACTAATTAGGTTGGAGTTTGCATGAGTTTCTTGCACATGTAAAGATTTTGGCTCATCTCCCTAAGCTATCGGAGAGGATGAGGACAAACCATTTGCCCCT
>JBNAWJ010000038.1:0-15557 GCA_049699795.1 Nitrososphaerales archaeon
CTATAAAGGGATAGCTGAGATAGAAGGTGTGAAGGAGCATCGAGTAATCGATCACTGTAAGAAGGAGTGGGCGAAAGGAGACATACACGTGAACGGCTGCGAAAACAGGAACGGATTTCTGAGGACATACTTGAGAAAGTATCGAGGAGTATCAAAGAATTACCTACAAGGCTACCTTGACTTCCTAAGCTTGATATTGAACGAAAGGGGCAAATGGTTTGCCCTTATCCTCTCCGATAGCTTAGGGGGATGAGCCAAAATTTCATCCAATTGAACATATATATATTTACATATTAATTATGGATAATTGGTTCCATTGATTTTTAAATCGAATTATGAAGAATTTTATGCCAAATACGGTCACTATGGCAAAAAGTTAGAAAAAGCTCTGAAACTTTTGGAAGATAAGAGCGTAAAGCTCCATAAGTTCTCTCCAAGCAAGCGTGAAATATGGACAGTTGTTGGAAAAGAAGGAGATCAACTAGTCGATGATTCACAACCTTACTGCTCCTGCAAGCACTTTTATTATCGAGTGTTCAGTGGAAAGGATGATGTCTGCTACCATATATTAGCGTTAAGAATGGCAAAGCAAATGAATGCTTATGATGTTATCGAATTTCAGGATTCTGAATACTCGTCCTTTTTAGAGATCCTTTTAGAAGACATTGTAAGATTAAGTAAAGACTGAGACAAATCGCTTATTTTTGAACAAGCACATTAGCTAAATTTTAAGATGATGTAGATGCAGTTTTACTCTTTCCCTCAACTCTTGAGCCATACAAGAATAAAGCAACGCCTGCTATGAACACTAGAAGAGAAATGGAGAAAACGATACTGTAGGACAATCCCATGCGCCAAAGGATATAGAGCAACAAAGGAGATGCTATCATCAAAACGATAGGAATTATCTCGAAGATTATCAAAGAGAATTTGAAGAAATGCGTTATTGAAGGAGACAAAACGAGAGACAAAGCTAGTAGAAAAAGAGGGTATAGTATAGCGTATCTTCCTTCTAAATAAAGGTCAAGAGAATTGCCACTTGTGACGAAAACAGAAAAGAGAGATAAAATTATGAATAGGAATGCCAAAATTCTCATTCTTGAGACGTTTTCTTCTATCTTCTTGATCCTAGTATCCTTGGGACTGATCCTTATCTCTATTACTAATGCTATGAGTACTACTAGTACGCTTGCCAGTAAGATGACAATATTATTAGCAACTCCAAGGTAAACATCGGATGGAGGCAAGTTTTGAGCAAATGAGAGGTAAAGAGCATATAAACCATTGATCAGTAAAGGAGATAGGTATAAGATAAAAGTCGTGTCTTCAATCATTTCTAACTTGTCCAATTTGTTCACCTTTAAGCGGTGTTATGATATGGATTTAACCTTTACACTTCATGCATTATTATCTTTCTTGCGAATGTAAGATATGCGGTATGCCCTATCATCCTCGTAGAAGGCCTTGTCATGCCAGTTCTTGCTTCAAGATTTCTTAATAGCAATTCTAAGCTTTCTATTTTTACAAAACCAACATTAGCAAGCTCAGCCACCAGTTTCTCAACTTGGTTCATTGTTGGAGATATAGAAGCAATTACTCCTCCACCTTTTAGAGCCTCCCATGCAACTCTTACCAATGTCCAAGGATCGCCAACGTCTATTATCACAGCGTCCACATCTTTCTCATCAAAGCCTTTCTTTGCATCACTCTGCTTAATGGTGACAAAATCGCTCAGACCAGCCCTTTCTATGTTCTTTCTCGCTATCTCTATGAATTCAGGCCTAATCTCATATGAGAATACATGACCGTCAGGCTTTACTAAATTGGCAAGAAAAGTTGTAAGCACACCACTGCCAGTGCCAGCTTCTACAACTGTGAAACCAGAAGATATGCCAGTCATACTTGCTATCATTCCAAGATCCTTAGGATAGACTATCTGGGTCTTCCTCTCAGCCTTAAGGATTAGATCAATTATGGTTGGTTTAAGTATCCAAAATCTCTCTCCCAAGCTTGTTTTTACAGATGAGCCGTACTCTTTTCCTATAGTAGAGCCTAATTCTATGTATCCTAGATGTGTATGAAGTTTTTCATCAGCTTTAGCTCTAACTAACCACTTCTTCTTATCCGTAAAGTAGATTACTACATTGTCTCCGTCTTTAACATAATTGTCCAACTTTGACATTGATAGATTTAAAATAAGGCTTAAATATAGGCATGACGCAAAGTCCATCAAGAAAGGAAGGACGCAGTAATTGTCTGAAGACGAGACACAACCCCAACAGCAAGGCTTTTCACGTCGAAAGTTTCCTAGAACCTTCTTCAGGCCAAAACCTGTTAAGGTTGGTGATGAACTGGACATCACTATATCGGAGATAAGTAGACGTGGGGATGGTTTGACAAGGGTTCAAGGCTTCGTTATCTTCGTGCCAAACACAAAGCAAGGAGATAGCGTCAAGATAAAGATAACCCAAGTTAAACCAAGCTACGCAGTTGGGCAAGTAATTTAACCAGTATCCTATGATGCCGTAGGCTACACGCCAACACGGCCTATTTTTTTATTTTTACACTATATCTCTATCTTCGCCCAAACGCTTTGCAAGCTTTCCTTTGAGCTTTATCTCAATGCCGAAATCCTCAGGGCGTAGCTTATCGATTGTCAACCTTTTAACCATAAGCCCACACATGTTTCCTGAGATTAGCTTACCTCTTACGCATTGTAAAAATGCACAAAGTTTGACATCACAGTAATCATTAGTAAAGCTACACCAAGGCCTAGAACCCCTTATCTGTAACGCTTTGCGACCGCACTTAAAGAATGCACATGTAGGAGAACAAGGTTTTGTAGTCTGCATATCTCCTGCGTCTGTACTAATGATATGGATTAAAATTAAAGTTTTTCGGTTAATTCGTTATGGCTTGGTCAATAGACTTTGAATGCCAGATGGATATATTAGAAAATTTTAGAATAATTGCAATTCTAGGCACCTTGGAATACTGTGACTTCAATAAGCCCCGTAATTGTTGGAAGATACATCTCTGGGAATGAGAAGAGCATACTACGTGAATCTTGTTTTCCCGAATTTGAAGACAGAAGTTAGTTCTTTGATGCGGAAATCCACCGCATTTAAAATACGATTTCTCAGCGGCTCACCTTCAAGTTTTAGCTGTCTGATCTGTTCAATTCCTTCAGCTAGTTCTTCATCTTCTAACACATCTCTAACCCATCTTTCTATGTCACGCCTTGGGATGTGAAACTCTAATGATTTCACATCCACTGTTTTGACCTTCTCCCTGAAGTCTGAGAGACTGCGAGCGATGATTCCTGTGAAGTTTTCTGGCCCTACTCCAGTGTAAAAAAAGAAGGATTTGTCTGGAGGTACCAACAAAAAAACTCTTCTTGCTTTTTCAGGCAAGGCGCCTACGGCTATAAGGCCTAGGCCAGATAATTTGTATGATGGTTCTTCTAGAACTTTTTCTAAAAGGTTCTCCATCTCCAAACGGTTCAGATAGGCGGTCAAATCTGATACTGTATAAGGTTCGCCCAGTTTTTTGGCTAGCTCTTCTGGTGTAGCCTTTTCCATCCCGTATATTGCCTTTAAGATTTTGATGTCGTGTTCTGCTATTTGAGAGATTAACTTCACCTCTATTAAATGTAATAGTAAGTTTTTCACTTATTTATACACTACGGAAGCATAACGAGATTCTTAACCTTTCTACGCTAACTCTCAATCACTAGTCTTATCAAGATAAGCATGAAGAGTTCCGTTGATTTAAAAAATGAGTGTGATGGTATAAATCCAATTCCAGAGTACCCCTAACATTTTATATTGAACCCATATTCTCTATCTTGAGGACATCTAGAAGATGAAGGGCATATTGTACTTGTCTGAGATTGGAGCAATAGTATTAGATGAGAAGTTTGATGTTGTCTCCACGTGGAAGTATCCAGAGGATGCAAAGGTTGAAAATTATGAGAGATTAAGAAGAGGAGAACTGCCTTTAGAATTTAAAGAAATTCTATCAAATTCTATGAATAATTTGGATGCATTGGTGATAGTCGAAGACGAGTTAAGGAAAGAGCTAGGCAAAGAAGGTTTCAAAGTTGAAGAACCCCAAAATAATTTGATGGATGAGCTTAGGTCAAGAAAGATAGAACTCATGATAAAATCAGGCTTAGCAAGCTCTGAAGATGATGCTAGAGACAAAATTAGGGATTTCGCCATAACTTTGTCTGAAATCAAGTTAAGAGAAGTTTCAGCGAAGCCAGACCTACATGTAATAGAAGCCATACAGGCTCTTGATGAAGTGGACAAGACCTTAAACATTCTTGCTGCAAGAGTAAAAGAGTGGTATGGATTACATTTTCCTGAACTCAGCTCTCTTATCGACGATCCGTTAACATATTCGAAATTCGTTAAAGAGTTTGGTGAGAGGAAGAATATAAGAGAAGAGGAACTTGCAAAGTTTGGGTTTTCTCTAAAGAAGGCTGAGGCTGTATCTATCTCAGCTGAAAAATCTAAGGGAGGAGATCTTCGTGAAGAGGATTTGAGGAGAATCTTGGCAATAGCTGAAGAAGTGATAAAAATGGATTCTCTTAGAGATAAGCTTTCAGGCTATGTTGAGAGAAATATGAGAACAATAGCACCAAATACAACATCTATAGTAGGAGCCACTATAGGAGCTAGATTGATGGCCAAGGCAGGGGGTTTAGAGAAGTTAGCTATGCTACCTGCCAGCACTATACAAGTTCTTGGGGCAGAGAAGGCTCTCTTCAGGGCTTTGCGCACTGGTACAAGACCCCCAAAACATGGTATTATCTTTCAACATCCAGCCGTCCATTCAGCCCCAAAATGGCAGAGGGGCAAAATAGCAAGATCATTAGCAACAAAGATAGCCATAGCAGCAAGAATCGATGCCTTTAGAGGAAGCATAGAGAAAGAAGTCGAGCAGAAACTTCAAAAAAGATTAGAAGAAATCAAGGTAAAGTACAGCGAGCCACCTAGAGAGGAAAAGAGAGTTAAGAAGTTAAAAAGAGTGAAGAGAATTGGAAAAAAGAAGTGACTTTCAAGGAGTTTATTGGTTGAGGGTAAATGGTGAAGAGAAGATAGCCACTATCAACCTTGCTTCAGGAGTTCAAGTTTATGGCGAAAGACTGATCGTTAATAAAGGCATTGAATATAGGCTGTGGGACCCTTTTAGGAGTAAGCTTTCTGCAGCCATAATAAATGGGCTCAAGTTTTTACCATTTAAGGAAGGTAGCAAAGTCCTCTACCTGGGAGCTTCTACAGGGACTACTGCAAGCCATGTTTCGGACATAATAGGAGATAAAGGGATAATCTTCTGTGTTGAAATTTCTCCCAGAGTGGCAAGAGAATTCATGGAAAGATGTGTAAAGTATAGAAAGAATATGATACCTATCATCGAAGATGCAAGAAAGCATGAGAATTATCATTCTATATTTGGGCAGGTTGATCTTGTTTATTGTGATATAGCTCAGCCAGACCAAACAGATATAGCAATTGCCAATTGTAAACATTTTTTAAAGAAAAACGGCCATCTCCTTCTAGCCGTCAAATCAAGAAGCATAGACGTAACAAAGAAACCTTCCAAAGTCTTTAAAGAAGAGGAAGAAAAGCTTGAAAAAGCAGGCTTTAAGATTGAGCAAGTTATTGAACTTGAACCCTTTGACAAAGATCATGTTTTGATCCATGCTACGATGGAATAGTTTATTGTGAGATGCTTATACATCTTAATTAGCAAGAGGTTCCGTTTACCGATACTGTCAAGAATTACCCCCCTATCTTGAGGCAGTTATACCAGGCTATGAAGCTCTCGAGGAATACTCTTATTGAGCTTAGGGTTGAGTTGTTAGGGAAGCTGTTGTGGAATAGCTTTGTTCTTCTCTTTATGATTCCGAATGCCTACTCTATTCCTCATACCGAACCTCTTATACTCATATTCTAATAATTCTTCTAATGCCCATGTGTAGGGTCCTTTATCAACTACTATTCTTGGCCTTTTCTCACAGTACCTCATAACATCTTTTAGAAAGAGATATGCGTCTAAAGAGCTTCTTTTATATGATACCCTTATGGATAAGATTTCTTTCGTATTCACATCTCTAGCTATCCATATGAAGAATAGGTAGCCTCTTAGCTTTAGTTTCGATTCGTCTACTGCCACTTTCTCCCTCAGCTTCCTCTCAGGTCTAGGTATGGCACCAGCTATTCTTATACACCATAGCCTTACTGATTCGTGAGATACGAAGAAAGGAGCGACAGCCCCTCTATAAGATAGCCCTGAGAAGGAGAGAAACAAAGACCTTAATAAATAGAGGAACCCTATCCCATCTAAATACACAAGAAGACCTCACCAAATCCAAGACCTCAAACAAACACCTCATAACAGATGAGTAGGAAGAACTTACTCAAAATTCTTGACAGTATCGATTCTGTTGGCCTCCTATGGACTTTTTGGCGTTTTGATTTAACAAGTTCGTTAATTAATTCAGTATATTTAGATGCTCTTCTCAGGCTCCATTCAATGTCATCTATTTCTCCTTTTTCTTCAAGATATTTGGCGTTCTTAATCCATATTTCTTTTGGGTTCACATGTTTTGAGGGGTTCATCCCTTCTTTTATCATAATTTCCGCAGCATGTTCATAGAAATCAGCAGCTATAAAGTATTTTTCAGCAGATTTGAATAAATCGCCTAAGTCTTTATAATATTTGAACGCCTCCTTTTTCGTCCACAGTTTAGACAGCATCTGGCTGAGTCACTCAGCCATAACGCAACTAAAAGAAGGCCGCTAACTTTCTCTTTAGCTAATTTTGCAGCTTTTGCCTATAACCTAGTAGCCTCGATAGGTCTATTATTGTTTTCATAGATCCGTCCTGCTTGGGAGAGGCCATAAGAGCCTAGAAAAAAGCTACCTTTACTGATCTTTAGTTTTGCAAATTTGATCCACAACTTAGCAGCAAAAAGTCTATCTTTCTTTTCTTGTTCTCTAGCCAACCACTCATAATATCGAGAAAACCAGTATTCATCCTTTTTGAGCTCGTTGATTATTTTTCGTTCATCTTTTAAGATTAAGTAAATCATTCTAAACACCTATTCGAATAAATCTGGATGGAACCATCTGGCATCTGTTCTATGCCTAAAACTATTCGTGGAGTGAATGATGTTAGCCCTTTATCGATTTGATAAATTCTGTCGTTCTTTATGGCATTGATGCTCTGCCAACCACTTCTACTTTTTATTTCATCAATTGAAGAATAGCCATATATTATGACATCAGGGTTCATAGAGATTATGTATTCACTACTTAAAGTAGGATATTGCATGGATTGATTAGCTGCGATGTTGATTCCACCTGCCAAAGAAATCATCTCATCTGATACTGTACATGGTCTTGTAGTACTGCCAGGTTTGTACAACTCATAGTATACTAGTGGTTTTTCTTCCATAGTTAAGTTAGATAATTTTCCTTTGATTATATCCAGCCTATCTTGCATCTCACATATAAGATTGTTTGCCTCCACCTCTTTGTTCATGATCTTTCCAATTAATCTAAATATTGTCCATTATCCCGCTTATGGACTTAGGATAAATTGCTACAACCGTTATATTAAGTTCTTTCAAACGATTGATGGCTTTTTCGCTACCTCCCCAAGCAAAGACAATATCTGGATCTAGATTAACTATCATTTCTATGTTTAGATTAGATGCAGACCTACACATGGTTTGTCTTTGACTTCAGGAGGATAATCACTTGTCTTATCAACAGCTACTATTTTATCGCCACATCCTAGATCGTAAAGAATCTCAGTGCAAGAAGCCGATATTGATACTATCCGCTGGGGAGTTTTAGTTATGTTAATACTTTGTCCAATGTCATCGATTATGGTCAATGGGATTACATCATCAGTTTGATCATGTTTGAGAAAAGCCAAGTAGCCAATGGAAAGAGCAAAAACGATTACTGCCAAAAAAACTAATTCCTAGAGCAGATTTCTTTTTGTCCAATTCCTTTCTCAATATTATTCGGTTTTTTAGTTTTTGTTTCATAATGAAACAAAAAGGTTCTCTCCATCCTTCTTACGAAAAACTTGTTTTCTCTAGTCGATTTCAAATATTAGACTAGTAAAGTCTCCACCAAAGGATATTAATTAGATATTACTAATAATGGCAGTATGACCAAAAAAGGGGTCTCAAGAATTAGCATTTCATTACCTCCTGATCTACTCGATGAATTTGATAGAGTAATAAAGCAGATGGGTTACGATAGGTCAAAAGCCATTCAAGCCTCTATCAGAAATTTTTTGACAGAGAATAGATGGATGCATGAGGAGAAAGGTACAGTCATGGGTGCCCTTGCTATGATCTATGACCATGAAGTCAAGGGTTTAGAAGAATCTTTGACAGATGCTGAGCATCTTTATAGCAGTATAATCAGTTCATCTATGCACATTCATTTGGATGAGAGAAATTGCCTTGAGATTATTGCAGTTAAAGGCAAAGTTGAATCTATTCGTGATCTTGCTCAAGAATTGATGAGAAAAAGAGGAGTGAAGCAGATAAGACTGGCAATAGTCACATCATAAAATCAATGTATTAGAAAAGAAGTTTTTGAGTAAATCTTCTTTTAGGTGATAGGCTTGCATCCTTTTCTTTTTAAGACCTTTTCTGATATATGTGAGAGGATAAAGGCTACGAGTAAAAAGTTGGAGAAGGTTGGAATTCTATCAAGCTATCTTCAAAATCTTGATAATAACACGCTTCCGATAGTCTCTAGATTTCTTTCAGGAACAATATTCCCAAAAGGGAGCCATAAAGAAGTTTACGTTGGATACTCTACTTTAATAGATTTAATATTGGAAATTTCTGGCAGTGATCAGAGAAAATTTGAGAATGTATATTTGAGGTATGGAGACCTTGGCTCGACAGCAGAAGAGCTCTTCAGCCACAAAGCTGTTCTACCTGTTGTCAAAAGAGAGCTAACTTTGAATGATGTCTATCAAGAATTCGATAAAATGGCATCTATAATGGGTAAAAAAGCAGTAGAAGGAAGAAAGAGTATTTTGAGAGGACTTCTTCTTGATGCAAGCCCTATTGAAGCAAAGTATTTGATAAAGATATTGACAGGAGAGCTACGAATCGGTCTTACTGAAGGGCTTGTAGGAGAGGCTATAGCAAAAGCCTTCAACTATGATATAAAGGAGATAAAGAAAGTTCAATTGGTCACTGGTGATGTAGGCACAACAGCCCTTCTAGCCTTTGAGAAAAGGATTCATGAAGCAAAGCTGAAACCCATGCAACCTTTAAGCTATATGCTTGCCGATACTATGCCTAGTGCTAATGATATAGAGCAGTATTATAAAAAAGAGCTTTATGCAGAGTTCAAGTATGATGGAATTAGAGTTCAAGCCCATAAGCTTGGCGATAAGATATCTATCTACTCAAGAAAGCTTGAAGAGATAACCGCTGATTTTCCTGAAATTTTAGAGGGGCTTAAGAAGGTTCATCATGATCTCATCCTAGATGGAGAGATAGTCCCCTTCAAATACGATGCACCCTTACCCTTTCATGAACTTCAAAGAAGGCTTAGGAGAAAAGAGATTGATTCTAACATATTAAATGAAGTGCCTGTAGCTCTATTCGTCTATGACTTGCTTTATCTTGATGAAAGAGTTCTTTTGGATGAGCCTCTTTATGAAAGGAGAAAAATTCTTGAATCTTTAGGGTTTGGCAATTCGATAAAAATCTCATATATGAAGAAAGTAAAGAATGCCAATGAAATAGAAGAATTATTCAATTTGAGCAAGAAGATAGGCCATGAAGGGCTTGTTTTAAAAGACCCATCTTCTCCTTATACTCCTGGCAAAAGAGGAAAGAGGTGGGTTAAGCTAAAGAAAGAATTTGATACTTTAGACGTAGTGATTGTAGCAACTGAGTACGGTCATGGTAAGAGGGCAGGTTTATACTCCGATTACACATTCGCTGTAAAAGATGATGATAGGCTAAGAGTGATTGGAAAAGCTTACTCAGGTTTGACAGACGATGAGATTCTTGAGATGACGAATAGGCTTAAGAATTTGGCTTTAGAGGATCATGGTTATATGCTAGTAGTTAAACCTGAGATAGTCTTAGAAGTAGCCTTTGATAGTATCCAAAAGAGTGATCGCCATGACAGTGGCTACGCTTTACGCTTTCCTAGAATCAAGAGGATTCGTTATGACAAAGGACCTATGGATATTGATACTTTAGATAAAGTGAAGGAAATTTATCGAATCCAGCACAGTAAAGAAAAGTGATTATCAACCAAAATAGCCTTATTAGTTGAAATTTCGATCGAAATCCTCAAAAATACATAAATCGCATTAGTTTAAAGCCCTTGGCAAAAAAGTGATGATAAGGCTGTCACTCTTAATTCGTCTTTGTGACTTCAATCGCTTTAATATCGCTAATCTATTTCTTAGCTCAACCAATATCAACTCTCCCTAGAATCATAATAAACGTAGGGACTGCCGTGACAACAGTAGTCTCTCTCATTGTAACGATAAGAGCTACCAAGAAGACCTATTCCAGCCCGATTTGGAGAGTCTTCATTTCTCTCACAATTGCTATATCCCTATTCTTTATTGCTGAAATGATCCGTAATGTTTACTTTTGGTTTGGCTCTCTCAACATACCCTATCCTAGCCTTGCCAATATGGTTTCGATAGCCGGATACTTCCCATTAGCCTATGCTCTATTTACTCTTTTAAAGCTCTCTCCTATAACTCATTCTTCTTGTGCAAAGTTCATTTTATTCATAGTATTAGGAGTAATCTTCTTAGCGCTAGCCTATACTTTGCTAACGCCCATTCTTTCTCTTGGAGAAGGCTTTAACGTTCTTTTCTTCAAACTTGCTTATCCTATAGGAGACATCTTTCTTTTCCTTTTTGTTCTGACCTTTATCATTTTCATACGCAAAGCATGGCTCAGTCTAATCTGGCTACCCCTTTTAATATCTCCTCTTATAGAGCTCTTCGCAGAACTTTCCACAGTCTTTGCTAAAGCAAGTGAAACTTATTTTGATGGGCATCCAGTCGGCTTGCTCTTCACCTTCAGCTATGCCCTATTCGCCTATGGTATTTACGAAGCCTGTGATTGCATGACAACCTTGAAAACATATTTTTCAAAAAATTTCAACGATTTTAATTCCAAGACGAGCCTAAACGATACCTTCTCTAAGAGCTTAAAGTTGACCCATGAAGAGCTCTTAGGTAAGCGCCTTCTCTTGGAGTTCGATCCAAGATCAAAATATGAGGATGCTGTCGAAGACTTGGTAAAGGAGGCATTATCCCATGGTGAATCTGTCATAGTCTTTACCCAGAAAGGGAGTAATATGCATCAGAGGCTTAGTGGTCAACGTCATATACATTTAATTCTCTTGGTTGAAGGTTTCATCAAACCTAAGCATACGCAAAAAGATGAACTTCTAATCTTCAGTCAAGATTTCTGGATGATGACAGAGACGCTAAAAAATATGGCAAGGTTTGAAAAGATCTGCCTGATCTTTGATAATCTTACTAACATGATCCTTTCCCTAGGTTTCCAAAAGACATGTAGTCTTATTCAATTTGTAGCTGAGTTAATGGCAGGGAGCAAAGCCATCTCTTTGTTTCTTTTTAACCCAAAGGCCCACAAGGCAACTATTACATACTTCATTGAGGGTCAGTTCTCAGAACAGCTTGTTCATGATCAAAAGGTCTTAGAGCCGTCAAAATAAGTTCCTAAGATTCTTTAAGGAAATATCAGAAAATTAAATAGGATTATTTTCATCGTTTTGTGATTAAGATTATTTTTTGTTACCTTCTATACCTTCCTCTTGCCATGAACCTTACACCTATGTTCAATACTAGCACCATGATAAGAAGGATGAATGCTGCTCCCCATGCTTGGGCTTGCCAATTGGAATAGGGAGAAATTGCGTACTTGTATATGACTAAAGGTAGAGCAGAAATAGGTTGATTCAAGCCTGTAGCCCAAACATCGCTACCAAAGGCAGTGAAAAGAAGGGGAGCAGTCTCACCTGCAATTCTGGCTATGGATAGCACTATGCCTGTTATTATCCCACTTTTTGCAGTACTTAGTACAACGAATAGTATGGTCTTCCATCTTCTTACCCCCAATGCCATAGAAGCCTCTCTTATCGAATTAGGAACAAGTCTAACAGACTCCTCAGTAGTTCTTGTTATCACAGGTATCATCATGATGCCCAATGCTATACCTCCTGAAAGGGCTGAAAAGCTGTGAGTGGTAAGAACCACTGTAACATACACAAAGAGCCCCATTATGATGGATGGCACTCCAGACAAAACATCAGCCATAAAGCGCACCAAAGACCCAAACCTATTGTCTCCATATTCAGCCAAATAAATTCCTGATAATACTCCTATGGGTATGCCTACCATCGATGCAAGTCCTATTAGAATCAAGGTTCCTTGTATAGCGTTGCCTATTCCTCCTCCAATTTCATCCGGAGGCTTTGGTAGTGAGATAAAGAATTCTAGATTTATGGCAGATAATCCTTTTGATGTGACAAAGATTATCACTCCAGCAAGAGGTATTATGGCTATCACGACAGAAAGCAATGCAAGAGAAGAGACCAACTTGTCAACGATCTTTCTTCTAGTAATTCGCTTGGCTATCATTCCTTTGCACCTCTAAACATTCTCATCATTCGCCAGACAAGAAGCCTTGCCAAAACATTCATTATCAAAGTAATTATGAAGAGTAGAAGACCTATCTCAATGAGGGCTGAAAGGTAGATTTCTTGAGTCGCTTCAATATACTCTGAGGCTATAACCCCTGACATAGTGTATGCTGGCTCGAATAACGATAGAGATATCTGAGGTCTATTCCCTATTACCATGATTACAGCCATCGTTTCACCTAAAGCCCTTCCTAAGCCGAGCAATATGGCGCCGAAGATGCCTGTTCTTGCATACTTTAAAACAGCAAATCTTATTGTCTCCCATCTCGTAGCACCAAGGGCAAAGGCAGCCTCTCTTTGAGTATCAGGAACAGCCAGCATAACCTCTCTCGATACTGCAGATATTGTAGGTATGATCATTATGGCAAGGATTATCCCTCCTGCGAGCATTCCTATTCCAAACTTTGGACCTTGAAATAGAGGTAAGAAGCCTAGAGTTGACTCTAAAAAAGGCTGTAAATAATCCCTAATCCATGGCACCATTACAAAAAGCCCCCAAAGGCCATAGACTACGCTAGGCACAGCAGCAAGAAGTTCTACCATAAAGGAAAGGGGAGATCTTAAACGTCTTGGAGCCAACTCGGAGAGATATATGGCAATACCTAGGCTTATCGGGACGGCTATTATTAAAGCAATAATAGATGAGGTGACTGTGCCATATATGAAAGGCAAAGCTCCAAAGACTTGATGCACAGGATCCCATTCTACTCCTGTGAGAAAACCAAGACCGAATTTATTTATTGATAATTGCGATCCTGAATAAAGCTCATAAAATATGAGTAAAAACAAGACCAATATGAAGAGAGCGAATATTAGTGTTAGCTTCTTGAAGATAGAATCGCCTGAAAGAAATTTCCTCGCCCTCTTTGATTCTTTTTTGCCAAAAAGAAGAGGAGGAGGCATGATCTTTGTTTTATTTAGCTAGTAATTATAGGTTGCCCATTGTAAGTTATTGAGCGAAGCAATTCTTCGCATATAACTATAACTTCTGGAGGTAATCTAGGATAGAGCAAAGCCTCAGAGTATTCTTGTCCCTTATGCACTGCCCACCACACAAAGTTCAATAACGCATTAGCTTTTTCAAAGTTTGTCCTTACTCCATAGACATTCTGTTCCTTGTAAAGAAGTATGTATGTAAAGGATGCTATTGGATAAGCCTCTGGGTCTGGAGAGTTCACTATGGACACTCTTACATCTTCTCTCATCTCTTCTAAGAAACCTTCTGCTGCCTTGGATACAGATTCAAGGGTAGGTTCTATGAATTCTCCTGAAAATTCGTTCTTTATCCATGCATAGGGTATGTTAGCAATTTTTGCATAAGCAAGCTCTATATAGCCTATTGAATAAGGGTTCTCCCGAACTAGACCTGCTACTCCTGGGTTACCTTGTGCCCCAACTCCGACAGGCCAACTAACAGATTTTCCTATACCAACTTTATCAGCCCATTCTTGACTTACTGCTGATAGATAATCTGTGAATATGTATGTAGTCCCGCTACCATCCGATCTGTGGGCTACGAAAATGTCTTTATTTACGGTGCTTAATTCTGGATTTAAGGCAACTATTCTTGGATCATTCCATTTTATTATAATTCCTAAGTATATTTCTGCTATTATCTTTCCAGTGAGTTTTAAAGTCCCATTAAATCCAGGTATGTTATATGCTACTACTACAGCACCTATGGTCTCTGGGATATGGACCAATTCTCCGGGTTTCATTTCCTCATCCTTTACTGGAGCATCGGTACAAGCAAAGTCTACTAACTTTTTCTTGATCTGCTCTATCCCCCCTCCACTACCTATCCCCTGATAGTTTATCACTACTGAAGTGTTCTGTTCATTGTATTCAAATGCCCACTTTTTTATCAATGGCTCAGGGAAGGTAGCTCCTGCACCATTCAAAATGATTGTATTTTGCGAGGTTAAAAAATAAGATGCCCCTACTGCAACTACCGCAATCATATAAATAATTATCATCGCTGTAATCTTACTAATTCCGCTTTTGGCTTGCATAGCCCCTATCCCAGCATGAATGGTGATTGGATATATAATTTGCTATATAGACATTAGCAAGAGAGCATGAAAATTCGCTAATATCATAAATTCTCCAAGAGTTCCTTTACCTTCATTTCTATCTTATCTCTTATTTGCCTAACTTTTTCAATGGGCTTTCCTTTAGGACCTTCTATCCCCCAATCTATAGCCTTCTTTAACAAAGGGGCTGGGCACATTTCTTCTAAATCACATCCCATAGTTACAATAATGTCTGCTTGCTCAGCCATCTTCACATCGAAAGGCTTGGGCTTCTGCTTCGAAATGTCTATTCCCTTTTCAGCCATGACTCTAACAACGACTGGATTGATCTTCTCGGCTATCTTTGTTCCAGCGCTATAGGCTTCTACTTTTCCCTTTCCGTAATACTTTGCAAACCCCTCAGCCATCTGGCTTCTGGCTGAATTCTCAACACAAACGAAAAGAATCTTCTTCAATCCCTCATCTACGCTTTATATGGAATATGGAGATATTAATTTGTTTGATTACTCTAAAATAGTTTCTTTACTGCTGAAGGCTGGGGTGCAAATGCACCAAATTAGTAGATTATGATTTCCTTTGTTCTCTATAAAATGCCAAGATTTTGGAGGTATCAGTATATTATCTCCTTCTTTTACATCTTTAATCTCATCGTTAATATGCATTATCCCTTCTCCTTTTATTACCATGTATATCTCAGTGAAATTATGATGGCTCATCTCCCTAAGCTATCGGAGAGGATGAGGACAAACCATTTGCCCCTTTC
>JBNAWJ010000039.1:0-14242 GCA_049699795.1 Nitrososphaerales archaeon
AAGGGCGCTAGCCAAAAAAGTTGTACAAGATGGAGAACGTTATCTTGACAACCCCGTTCTAATCGAACTAATCATATAAAAGAACAGACCAACCATGTTCATTGAAGCAAAAAGATGTAGTTTGATCAAATTCAAGGGATGCGATGCTGATGAAATATAAATGACTTCAAACTATCTCGAAAATTTAAATATCATCAAGAATGGTGTTGAACCTATCTTCTTCACTGCATGTTTTGAGGCCATCTCAGCCTTTATGACCTCTATCACTATCTTTTTTCCTACTAAGTTTGCAACAGAAGATGATTCTATCAAGAAAAGAGCTTCATCTACATTTACAAGTTCTCCCTCAAAATAGCTTGGAGAAATGTGCATCTCTACCTTTTCATCCTTTATAGTCTTTCCTATTAGGTCTTTATCACAAATGTTGACCAGCTTCATTCCTTGCCAATCTATTATTCTTGCCACGTAGCATTTTTCTTTCTTCAAGAATATCACTTTGATTTTGTTGGTGACTTTGCTCCACAGGCTTCACAGACTAAGAACTGTAATCTCTTGACTTTTTCAATATTTGTGTCCGGGCTTCCACAGACAGGACAATTTACAAAGTCTTTCATATACCGATTGATCAAAACTGAGAAGGATTGAGGCTCCTTTCTCCCTATGAAGATGGCTCTATCCTTGTCCAGAGATACAGCCGTTGCTAACTCCTTAGCTAAGAACATCAGTAAATGGTTAGGGTCTCTCCTCACGATTCGAGCAAACTCCATGAAGTTCCTGAAAATTGTTTTGTTACCTACCCAAAATATGATAGGCTTTGGAAGTTCGAGTCTAACAACCTTAGTCCCCGACTCCATTATGTTTTGGCTACTCTTCAACCTCTTCAAAAGATCATCATAGGATAGGGCCATTCCACCGACTCCTAGATCATAGTTCAATCAAGGAATATATGAGTTTTGTATCATAAAAAGAATTGCTTCTAAGCAAATTCTAAATCGAGACTAGATAACTTTAAAATTCAGGACAATAATCTAAAGCTATATATAAATTAATAGCGAGAAAGAGGTTAACATATCATTAAACTTAACAAGGACACTTTCAATTTAAGGCGAATCTTCAACTGACGGACAAGAAAGTCACAAGAGTTTAGATAGAAATGCTACTTGGTCTGTTAAAGGGTTTTGACTATAGAAGGGCGTCCCGATGTTACCAGTGATATAGTTGAAGTTCAAGTAATAAAATCACCAGAGGTACCAACTGTTGTTAAAGAAATAGTACGTAAAGTAGTATGATCTCATGCGTTTATTGTGGTAAATTAATGCCATAAAAATCAACTTTGTGTCCATACTGTGGATCGCCCAGGAGGGCATGAATAGTAGTGAAATTAAATATTCTCTTCATTAAAGAGAATTTGACGCCAAAGTAAATCATCCTTGTCCTTTTGTAATATATATAACAATCATTACATTATGATGATCACTATGGGCAGAATTAGTGTGATGATAGGATTAGGGTTGGTCGGTTACGTAATTGGCTTCATGGGCTTCATAATCTTCACTGCTCTTGCTCAAGCGCTAATGAAACTTCTTCCTTTTCTAGCTACAATGGACAGCTACCTCTTAAGTGCTACTCTATCTGGGTTCGTGGGTTCCATAGTAACAATCATAGCTGTAACTGTCTGGAGCTATTCTTCAAGGCGCTACTAATACAATACTCCAACAAATACATAGGACTAGGGTAATCCCAAGCCTAACTTTTATTATTGCTAAAGAATGTTATACAAAGTAAAGTTTCAAATTTTCTCTTGATTTCTTAGGATTTCTTTAATAACTCTTTCTTCTACATCTATATTGAAACTTTTCTTTATCTTCGATCTAATCCTTTTATCACTCATCTTTTCAAACTTGTCAAGATTTTTGTAGATTATTCTTCTAACGCTATCCACAAAATTCCAAGGGAATATGAGCGACTTATGGGAAATCTCCTCAACATAATAATCTGGCGCTATAGCGCCTTTAGTATAAAACAATGCTAAAATTCTAATTCCATCTGGCTTTGATGATGCTATGGATTTGATGGCTTGCATACTCCTCCCATTGATTATGTCATCCACTAATAGAATCTTCTTTTCTAAAAGATTTGTGTTAAGAAAACTCGAACCAACTTGCTTATCCCAGCGCTTTAAGTCTAGGCTAAAAATATCTTTGCAATCTATATAATCACAAAGCAATCTTGCTACTGCCCATCCTCCCCTTGATATTCCAACAATTACATCAGGCTCATACTTTGATTCTTTGACCTTCTTTGCTAAAATCTTCGTGAGATTCTGCAATTTGTTCCAATCAATTAATTCATAACTAAGTTTTTCTTCACTCATGCCTGATTATTGACAATTAAGACCCTCATAAAAGAGTTTAAAAGTTTTAATATACTTTTTATCCTAAGAGTGTGAAAAGAGTTGAAGGAAGAAAGAGCAGAGATAGGAATAATAGGAGGCACTGGTGTCTACGATCCTGGTTTATTAGAAGATTCGAAGGAGATAAAGGTCTACACTCCTTACGGAAAGCCCTCTGACTTTATAACAATAGGATTCTTTAAAGGCAAGAAGATAGCCTTCATACCAAGGCATGCTAAAGGTCACCAGATACCTCCACATAACATAAACTTCAGAGCCAATATTTGGTCTTTAAAGCAACTTGGAGTTACAAGGATAATAGCTCCAGCCGCTGTTGGAAGCTTAAAAGGAGAGCTGAAGCCTGGGGATATAGTCATACCTGATCAATTCATAGATAGAACGACAGGCAGAGCAAGCTCTTTCTATAATGGGGGCAAAGTATGCCATATATCTACAGCTGATCCTTTCTGTCCTGAGTTATCAAAAATTGCCTTTAATACTGGAAAAGATCTAAAACTACCTATTCATAAAGGTGGCACTTGTGTAGTAATCCAGGGACCTAGATTTTCAACGAGGGCTGAGTCTAGATTGTACAGGAGATGGGGAGCAGATATAATCAACATGACCATGGTTCCTGAGTGTGTATTGGCAAGAGAAGCTGAGATTTGTTATGTACCAATAGCAACGATAACTGACTATGATGTGTGGAAGGAAAGGGCAGTCAGTGTTGATGAGATCATAAGAACATCAAAAGAAAATGTTGACAAAACTAGGAAGCTCTTAGAAAGTATGATACCTAGAATTCCTAAGGAGAGAAGTTGTATCTGCAAAAATGCTTTAAAGGATGCTCTAATATAATATTAGAAATTGATCATGAAGTGAGGGATAAGAATCAAGTTTTTGGGAGAGATTTGTAAAGGATCGCTCCTAAACCCATTGTAAGAAAGGCTATAATTACTACTGTAAGCTCAAATTGTAGTAGCATCATTAAAGAAGAGAGGGCTCCAAAGACTGCCAGTATTGGCAAATTCATTATTGTAAGAGGCGATCTAAAGGCTTCTTTTTTACCAGCCTTCTTAAACCTTAGACTTATCAAAGCCAGATTCACCGAAAAGAAAACAAGAAAGGTTGTAAAATTCGTCACATTCGCTACTAGCTCGATGTCCCCAAGCAAAGTGAACAAGGATGAAATAAGCATAGTGAATAAGATAGCAATCCACGGAGTTCCTGTTTTCTTATGAACTTTTGAGAAAATTCTTGGGAGGGATGATTCTCTAGCCATACCGTAAGCTATTCTTGAAGTTGAGATCAGTATAATCAATACAGTGTTTGAAGTGGCGAACAAAGCTATTATCGACAGTATAAGGTAGGCGTGAGGCCCTTGCGCTTTAAGGGCTACATCTGCTAATGGTGATGTAGATGATGCGAGTTGACCATAAGGTATTATGCTGACCACAGATAATGCAACCAAAACATATAGAATGGTTGAGATGATCAGAGCTATGATAAGAGCCTTTGGGATTGTACGCTCAGGGTCTTTTGTTTCCTCGCCCATCTTGGCAAGACTTTCAAAACCTATGAAGGCGAAGAAGATAAGGGCTGCTCCTGAAACGATGCCTCTGAAACCCAAAGGCGCTTCGGAATAGTTGACAGATCCAAAGAATTCTACCCCAAATAGAATTACAAGAATAAGTCCTGAGACTTCCATAAGAGTCAGTATAATATTCACCCTCACCGACTCTTTTATCCCCCAGAAATTGACCGATGAGAGCAAGATGATAAGAATAATTGCTGCCAAAGTCTCAGAAATGCCTATGTAAGGCATTAGATACCCGCCAAAACCAAGCGCGACTGTAGAACTAGATATTACCCCGGATAGAAAGACCAGCCAGCCTATGATGAAAGCCCAAAAGTCGCTTCTGAAAGCCTTTTCCACATACACATACTCTGCACCACTGACTGGAAACATGGAAGACAATTCTGCATAGCTAAGACCAGTGAAAGATGCTACAATAGCTGCCAATATGAATGATAACCAGACAGAATTTCCAGCTTGTCCAGCAGCCTTTCCTATCAGAGCATAGACTCCTGCTCCAACTATTATGCCTACTCCATATGCTACTGCTCCAATTAAACCGATCTCTTTTAAGTGCAGTAGAACCCATTTCAACTCCCTATGAAAGAAAAGATCTTGATAAGCTTGATTAAGTTCAACTAATCAGCGCCAAAATTAGAGCTTTTGCCATAATTCATTACTTTTTATGAAAATTGGATCATGATTGAAATTCCCTATCGTGGGGGTGGAGGTGGGGGCAAATAAGTGATAGGTGGCGATATTCCTTTACTTGTTAGAGTAATGACCCCGCCTACAATTTTAACTATCGCTGCTATTAATAGTAGATAAGAACCTAGTGCCAAGCCCCATGATAATTGCACGACACCATATTCTCCTATACTCCCAGAATATGATCCAGTTATTGGGCTCGATGATATTTGATTTGATATCGCCATGAGTTCTGCTGGAACTTCGCCACCGGCAAAGGATGGTATCATAGATGCAAGTAAAGCCATGAATAGTAGTATTATTATGACTGGAATAAGAAGAGCTATACCCCCTGTGATGTATTTTCGCCCTAGTTGTCTCGAAGACTTCATACCTATCAAGTCCAAGATGCTCAATACTACTAGGGCAAGTATTATTATAAGGAATGGAATCTTCATTCCAAAGAATTGCACTAAACCGTCCCCAAGAAGGTTGACTTGTACTCCCCTTATTCCGTCTATCACTAGCACGTCTACATTACCACCTGTTGCAAAAGGCCCTGACTGAATGTTTATGGTTGTAAGGTACCATGGTAGAAATAGAGCTATAATTACTAGAACAATGCTGACTATCCCAAGGATTATGCCTATGCTTGCCCTTGTTCTTAGATTTGCCCATAATCTTAATCCTCCTTTCCTATGAAGTCTCACTATACCATAGATTTTCCAGACCGCAAGTATAATTATTATTATTGAGAAGATGAGTAAGAAATTTGCGACTAGCCAGTTCATAATGAACCAATTTCCATCCACTGTAAATAGCCCCAATCCCCACGATGCAGGGCTTTGCCACTTGCTTCCGTCTTGACTATACTTTGGACCTAGAGGACCGTTTCTTCCTCTTAATTCTTCAGCGCCTCCTCCCAAAGCACCCCATCTTCCTGCGAATTCAAGCCAGCCTTGAGTCCCTGTCCCTACCTCCCTTAACAATACAACTTGAAGATCCGGGTCGTTCCAGTTTATCATCTTGCCATTGGCTCCAACTATGTCGCTCTCCACCCCAAGATTACCTTGGTATGCTCTGAAATAATTGGCGTGAGACCCTTGGGCAACGTAAACTTTAGGGTGAGTGCCATCGACTTTTTCTACATTGCCCCATGAAGTCTTCTCTCCGCTCTCGTGTTGTGAATATGAAGCATATAGGGGCTCTCCACTATCATTCAATATGATCTCAACAACTTCCCAATCACCTTGATGATCGTTCAGAGGTCCGTTGTTGAAGGCATAGAATAGCCAATACTGGATTATTATGTAGCTTTCACCATCAGCCATGTCTGGCTTGACATGAGCATATACAAAGTATCCATTTACTTCCTTCCAATCGTTATAATCCTGAGATATTTCTTCAAAGCTTAGTTTGTTCTCTAAAAAGTAGTTATCGTTGACATTGGTCAAGACAGCTATCTCAGCTATAGTTGGTGAGGTATCTATTGTGATAATACTGTCTCCAACCTTCCTTTTCAAAATTGAGTTGGATAGATGGTAGTCTATGGATGCTGGAAAGAACAGTTCTCCATCTACGAATTGTAATGTTGGCAGATAAGTGTTTGCCAAGTTGGTTTCAACAGCATCGTCTAACCCATCACCGTCTGAATCTACTCCTAGAACATTAACTGGAACAAAGACAAAAAGAAGAGAAAAGAACAAGAAAATAATTATTCTCCTATATTTTTTCGAAAAGCTCTTCATTTATATCATATCCATTATCAAAATTGTGTATCCTTGTCCATAATAAACCTTATGTTTCTGTTTGTTTAATGAGCAAAAATTAGGGTAGATAGAAAGGTTGAAATTTGGACATAGTGATGCTAATTGGGAAAGAAGTTGCAAAGCAAAATAGCGAACCCGTCTTTAGCTCCTGAAGGAGAAAAATCATACTCTTGGGCATATAGGAACATGCCAGCTTTAGTTAAGACAATAGACACCTTTGGCGATAAAAAACCATTAGCAGGGAAAAAGATTGCCATGTGCTTACATGTAACGAAAGAAACTTCAGTTCTAGCCATGGGTCTAAAAAAGCTCGGAGCTGATGTTTATCTTAGCGCGGCAAATCCATTAACCACACAAGACGATATTGCTGCTTATCTATCGTCTCAAGGCATAGCAGTTTTTGCTTGGAGAGGGGAAAATTCAGATGAATATTTTGACTGCATAAGAAGCATTCTGAAAATCAAACCTAACATAATAATGGACGATGGTGGAGATGCCCACGTAACTTTTCATGAAGAGTTCTCGAATCATAAGGTCCTAGGTGGAACTGAGGAGACGACAACAGGGGTTACTCGCTTGAGGGCTTTGTCAAAGGCTGGAAATTTGCGTTATCCAGTTATAGCAGTAAACAATGCTTACACAAAATTCCTATTTGATAATCGTTATGGAACAGGTCAAAGCACTTTTGATGGCTTGCTAAGGGCTACTAGCTTACTCATAGCTGGTAAGAAAGTAGTAGTAGCTGGCTATGGATGGGTAGGAAAAGGCATAGCAAAGAGAGCTAGAGGTCTTGATGCTCATGTAATAGTGACAGAAGTTGATCCTCTTAAAGCCTTAGAAGCTCATATGGATGGTTTTGAAGTAATGCCCATGAGTAAAGCAGCAGAAATTGGCGATATATTCATAACTGCGACTGGTCAAATAAATGTGATAAAAGGAGAGCATTTAGAAAGGATGAAGAATGGAGCGATACTAGCAAACGCTGGGCATTTTGACGTTGAAATCAATGTCAAGTATTTGGAACAAAACAGCTTATCGAGAAGAAGCGTGAGACAGTTTGTAGATGAATATAGGCTGAAGAATGAAAAAAGGCTCTATTTGATAGGCAGAGGTAGGATCGTAAATTTGGTGGCTGCTGAGGGTCATCCTCCAGAAGTAATGATGATGTCCTTCTCAAATCAATTGTTATCAGTGGTTTACATATCTGAAAACTATCAAAGTCTTGAAAATAGAGTTTATGATGTGCCTGAAAGCATAGATAAGCAAGTAGCAAAAAATGCATTAGAAGCAATGGGAATAGAAATAGATGAAATAACTGAAGAGCAGAAAAAATATGTAAGTGATTGGAGAGTCTAGAATCAAGTATTGATCGTTTTTCAAATAAGTTCTTACTCAAAAATTACTCCTACAGACCACATCAAAAATATGCCCAGAGAAAGGAACATGAATTGAACGATGGAATCTCTCATTCTCTCTCTTTTATGCAGTTCAGGAAGAAGGTCAGTGGCTGCGATGTAAACGAAGCCTCCAGCAGCGAAAGGCAAAAATAATGTTGAAAAATATCCTGTGTATTGAATGAGGTAATAGGCGAAGACTGCTCCAATGATAGCGGTTATTGCTGAAGCAAAATTGTAAAATAGAGCCTTTGTCTTTTTGAAGCCGCCATAAACTAATATTCCAAAGTCCCCTATCTCCTGTGGAATTTCATGGGCAACTATAGCAAAAGTAGCGGCTATGCCTAACTCTACGCTTGTAAGGAAACTTGCTGCTATTATCATTCCATCTATCCAGTTATGTATCCCATCGCCAATTAGGTTCAGATAGGTGAAGGCGTGAATATCGCACTTTCCCTCATGGCAGTGCCTCCAACGTAAGAATTTTTCAATTACGAAAAAGAGCATTATGCCCAAAAGAACGAAGATAAAGACTTCTTCGCTGCCCAGTGCTAAGGATTCAGGCAATAAATCAAGAAAGGCGCCTCCCAGCAACGCGCCTGAAGCAAAGGCAACCAGTATTAGAAGAAGGTTGTTAAGTGTCTTATCATTTAAGGATAAGAAGAGAATCCCTACAAGAGATATCGAGCTGACCAATAATGTAGCGAAGAGGATCAGCAAAAGGTCTGACATACACTCACCTATGAATGACTACTATTCCATACACTCTCTATGCACCAGAGCTTTACCATGGATGCAAGTTTCTGGATAATTCAAAGTTCTACAAATTCTTGCTTTGTGGCTTAATTACTAATTTCGAATTTATTGTTCCATTGTAGTCCTTTAGAGTAAGAGTTTCGAAAAGATAGTTCACGCATGAGGGCGAAAATCGGAACATAGCGTACGAAAAGTTGGAATTAAGCCACAAAGCACAAATTCTCTTAATCAATTTCGTACCTACAAGGTAGTCCATCTTAGATGCTTCTTTACAAGAGGTCTCATCATCTAGACCCAAAACTTTCCTGAAGTAAACTTCAAGAATTCTATGATTGTGAATCATGTTTAGGGCTAAATCGTTTCCCCTCTTAGTAAGCCCTATTCTTTTCCAAGGAGCCCTCTTAACCAATCCATAGGATTCAAGTTTCTTTAATGTGTCTATCACAGAAGGAGCTTTTACATCGAATATTTTTGCTAATTTCCCTGTAGATAGCTCTTGTTTATCCTCTTCGAGCCTCCACAGGGCTAAAAGGTAAGATGCACTAGTGGAAGTTAATCTAGTTTCTTGCATCGCAAAAATTAGGTAAAGCCTAAATTTAAGTGTTTCTTTGCTAGGGAAATCTAGATATTAAAGGAATGTGAAAAGTGATTCATATTTGTGATTAACATAAAAGATAAGGTATTTATGAACATCTTTTCTTGAATCATTTAAATAAGGTTCGTGGCAATCTTGGCGAAGTGGGTAGTAACATCAGCATGGCCCTACTCCTCTGATATACCACATCTAGGCAACCTTATAGGCTCTGTATTGTCTGCAGACGTAATAGCAAGATATCTTAGGATGAAGAAACATTCAGTAATCTTCGTATCTGGCTCTGATGAGCATGGGACACCAGTTGAGATAGAAGCAATAAGGCGTAGAATTCCAGTAAGAGAATTTGCAGATGCTAACCATGAACGCATAAAGAAATTGTTTGAGGATTGGAAAATATCTTACGACAACTATACAAGGACAGAAAGCCCCATTCATATAAACTTCGTAATGAATCATTTTAGAGAGATATACAAGAATGGCTTCATATTTGAAGAAGAGGAGCTTGTGCATTATTGCCCTAAAGACAAGAAAATTCTGCCAGATAGATTTGTTGAAGGGACTTGCCCATACTGTAAGGTACGTGGTGCAAGAGGGGATCAATGTGATAATTGCGGCAAGCCTTTGGATGCTGTGAAGCTAATAGATCCTTATTGTGCCATTTGTAATGGAAAAACCGAGATTAAAAGTACAAAACAATGGTACTTCGATCTGCCAAAGCTAAGTGAAAGAATAAGGAACTATCTTTTGAACAATAAAGAGCTTTCTGAAAACGCTGTAAGTTTTAGCCTAAGTTTGATAGAAGAAGGGTTAAAGCCTCGCTCTCTCACTAGGGATACTCAATGGGGGATACCCGCACCTTTCCCAGGGGCTGAAGGAAAGACTATCTACGTATGGATGGAAGCCGTTTTAGGCTATGTCTCAGCCGTTATAGAGTACTTCAAGACTAGAGGAAATGAAGACGGATGGAAGGATTATTGGCTCGATCCAAACACAAAGACGGCGTTTTTCATAGGTAAGGATAATATACCTTTTCATACAATTATCTTCCCAGCTCTTCTCCTTGCATCAAAGCAAAATTACACTCTGCCAAATGTAGTTAGTGCCACTGAATTTCTTCAATTCGAGGGAAAAAAGTTTTCAAAGAGCAGAAGGATAGGCATATGGATAAACGAAGCCCTTGAGATTTTACCTGTGGATTACTGGAGATATTGTCTATTATCCATTAGGCCTGAAAGCGGGGATGTAAACTTCACCTACGAGCTATTAGAGGAGAAGGTGAACAGTGAGCTTAACGACAAGATAGGGAATTTTATCAATAGAACTCTCTTTGCCATAAAGAGATTTATGAAAGGCGAAATTGTAAAGAGACCAAAGCTAAGCCAGCAAGGAGAAGACATGATAGAGAAAATAAACATAAGGCATGACAAAATCGATGAACAATACGAAAGATTTAGGATTCAAAGAGCCGTCAAGCTCACTTTAGAGCAAGCTGAAGAAGGTAATGTATACCTCAATTTGACAGAACCTTGGAAGACTTTTGAATCAAATCAAGATGCAACTTATGAGTCTCTTTACGTGGTGGCAAGAATAGTCAAGGCATTATCAATAGAGCTCTACCCTATAATCCCCAGCACTGCTGAGAAGATATGGTCTTTCCTTGGATTGAGAGGTAAATTAGGTAATGCTGATTGGTCAGAAGCTAAAGAAGATTTCGATTACCCAGTCAAGATAGGTGAGTTTCATTCATTGTTCAAGAAGATTAAAAAAGGAGAAGTTATAAAAAGGCTTGATGAGATTAGGGAGAAGTAGGAGGGGTTAAATATATCAAAAGAAGTTCCGTTTGAGGAATTCTCCAGATTAGACATAAGGATAGGCAAGATAGTAGATGCTCAACAGATAGCCGGCTCTAAAAAGCTCATCAAGCTCACGATAGACATAGGAGGGGTAATGAAAACTTCTGTAGCAGGTATAGGAGATAACTATAAGCCAGATCAATTATCATCAAAACTTGTAGCCATAGTCACTAACCTTAAGCCAAGAAAGGTCTTTGGAGTCGAGTCTGAAGTTATGATACTTGCTGCCCTTGATGGTCCTAATGTCTCGATCCTTCAACCTGATAAGCAAGTTAGTGCAGGAAGTAAGGTGACTTAATTCAATTATTCATCCAAGATACTTATCCATTGTTTTAATAGCGCAGTATGTGCCACACATAGTGCATGCTTCATTTTTCTGCAAGTTTAGAGACATCATTTTTTCTGGGTAAAGTGCATAGTGAGACTGACCTTCCCAGTCTAGATTTCTCCTTCTTTTTGCCAATTCTAAATCTCTCTTAGAAATTCCGTATTTTATAGAATCGCCAATATGGGCAGCTATTCTAAATGCAATAACGCCTTGTTTTACATCATCTATATTTGGTAAGGAAAGATGCTCGCTAGGTGTAATATAACACAAATAATCTGCCCCAGCACCAGCAGCAATGCTAGCACCAACACAAGCAGCTATATGATCATAACCTACTGCAACGTCTATAGGCAGAGGACCTGCAACGAATAAAGGACGATTCCCAATGATCTTCTTATGATACTTAACGTATTTCCAGATCTCCCCAGCATTAACATGACCACCCATGCCTTCGATTATGACTTGCACCCCTTGCTCATTCGCTTTCTTAGCGAGTTCGCTGTTCATCTTTATTTCAAGTATCTGTGGCTCATCTTTCAAATCATGAATGCAACCGCTACGCATACTATTGCCTAGAGATAAGACGACGTCTCTTCTCCTCAGTATCTTCAAAATTTCGTCAAATCTCTCAAGAAAAGGATTTTCCACTTGATGCTCGATCATCCATGCTGCAGTTAGGTTTCCACCCTTAGAGACCATGCCCATGATTCTTCTTTGATTCTTTAACTTCTCTAACATCTTAAGTGTAAAGCCAGCATGAATAACGATCGAACTCACACCCTCTTCAGAGTGCTTATCTATCATGTTAATCAAATTTCTACAGCTGACTTTATGAAGAGATTGGTGCTCTGCAACTGCCTGATAAATAGGCACGGTAGTGATTGGCAAGCTTGTAGCAGCGAATATACTCTTTCGAATGGCATCTATATCCCCGCCCATAGACAAATCTGAAATCGTGTGCGCCCCAAATTTTTCAGCAACCTTAGCCTTCTCAACTTCTTCGATAGGATCAACTACTATAGGGGACGTTCCTATATTCGCATTTATTTTGGTACTTAACCCTTTCCCGATTCCGAGTGAGCCATAACCCTTGCGAGTCATGATTACAATTTCTCCTTTCTCTACACCTATTCGAATGAACTTTGCCTCTAACTTCTCAGACTTTGCTACTATCTTCATTCCTTGAGTTATTGTACCAGCGAAGGCAGCCTCTAACTCCGTTCCCATATCTTAAACTCTCTTCTCCATCTATTCTAAACCTTTCTAGCCTTATCTAAAAGGCTAGGAAAAAATAGAGCATCTTCTCTTATGATTGATAAAGGATTTTATGATGAACTCTTTAAGGCCCAATGGATCATCGATAAAAGCAACAGTAGAATTCCCATTCATTCTTGCCATCTCATCACATATATCCCTTAATCTAACATTGCAGTCTAGCATCATTATGTTCATTCTTATGCCCTCTCTTCCTGCTAAATAGGAAGCCCTCAAAGCACTTTGCAATGGTGTTTGTCCTGGATAGTAAGAGATCGTTGGTTCACTGTCTGTTATTAGGAAGATGTTTCTGTTGCCGTCCTCTTTCGCTAAAATCTTTCTAGTAAAATCTAGTGCATGTCCGATGTCTGTTGAACCATTGGCCCTTAGTTGTATTATCTCACTAGAAGATATCAGATAAGGCTTATAATCGAAGGCAACTACATGAAGAGCGTCTTCTTTGTAATTCATTTCCAACAACTCTTTTAGCGCTAACGCAGCCATTATAGCACCTTTGATCTTGCGCCCATACATAGAGCTTGACTTATCAATTACAATAGCGTTTGATGATTTTGTTTTATGTAGAGGAATTCTAGCTTTTAGGTCACTCTCAAGGATTTTCATGTTGACTGGGTCTCTTGAAGCCGTTGATACTAAAGTCTCTTGAATGTCTAGATTATCATAAGAGTGCAGGAAATCATCGTATTCGCGTATTATATAGGATGGATAGACGCCGATGCCTGCTTCATTCATTTCATGAAGGCCTATGCTATATTTCTCTAAGTGAGTGAAGGCTTCTTCAAGCACCTTTTGAGCTATTATCTTCTGGCTTTCTGGAGTAAATGCATAACGGCGATCATAAAGACCCTTGTGAAAATGCCCATCATATATTAGTTCAAGTAGGTTTTCCTTTCTTAGCTCTTCTGTCAATATATCTGGGATTTTTTCCATCAATTGTTTTAAAGGTATATTTGAAGGGTTCAGCTCCCCTCTTCCTACTTTTTCAACTATCTCTTTCCATGCCTTCTCTTTAGCACTCCTCAATTTCATGCATTTTTTATAATAATCTTCTAGGTAATGGCTCGTTATGCTCATTAGATGATTCTCGCTGGAATTTTCCTCGCCCTCTTCTATCTCGTCCAAATAATCCTGAATCAAAGTTTCTATGTCTAATTCCTGCCCTTCTTTCAAGGGTAAACTCTCAGGATTGAACAGACCATAAACCAGCTCATCAACGAATTCTTTTCCAAAAATAGAGGTAAGACTTTTGTCTTCTTTCCTACATATCTTACATCTTGGCTTCATCTTAGATCACTAATAACGTAACCATGGTCCTTCCTCTCAACATACTTTCTTTCGGGAGTGTTCATACATCTAGCCATAGATTCTAGAACGATCTCAAGGGCAGATAGATAGAGCTCATCGCTGTATTTCTTGTTTTCTAAGAATCTATCTATGACTGAATCCACTTCTTTGTTCATCCTTGATCTCGATACTATCTTCTGATCTATTTGCAAGTAGCTTTGCCCGTTTAACGGCTCTCCTATTTTTCTTAATCCATCATAAAATTCTTCGAATCTATCTTCTGGAATCTTTTGATAAACTTCTCCACAGATATCATTCAAAGCTATCTCGACA
>JBNAWJ010000040.1:0-1448 GCA_049699795.1 Nitrososphaerales archaeon
CAACTTCTTGGACATTCTATCACCTTACACATAATTTTTTACAAGACCTATAAGTCTATTGTTTAAAAGTGTTTTAAGAAAAGCATCAGGTTAGGTATAAAGGATCAGGGATATTAAAAATAGCAAATTAGAAGTGAAAATGTGCCTTTTGTCCGTATAAACATCTGGAAAGGTTAGTATCTAACAAAAAATTTTTCTGATAGTGTTGTTATCTTGTTATTGATTAAAGATTCATTCTCCTAAGAAATTTTCTCGTTAAAGTTGTTATCTTGTTATAAGCCTTTGGGATGTTAAGATATGGCCAGGCAGAAGAAAGTACGCTTAATTCAAGTATTAGAGGAGAGGGGCGTTTATGGTAAATGCTCCTGCAATGGAGATATTCTCTTCTATTCAGATTATGGGGTAAGATGTAAAGAATGTGGCAAGCTTTACGGCCTTTGGTATGACGACCTCAGGCGTCTGAGAAGCAAGGAGATTATAAGACTAGGTAATGAGGATATTGGGAATTTGTGAATTTTTCCTTTTTACCTCATATCTTCTACACATACTAATCTGTATAGTTAGTCTTAGTGTTAAGATTTGGCGCTGCGGGTGGGACTCGAACCCACGATCCCCATAGGGGAAACGGCTTAGCAAGCCGTCGCCTTACCTGGCTTGGCTACCGCAGCACTACGAAACTTATTATGGAATTACCTAATATTTTTATCTTAATCTTGCGGCGATAGCCCCAATGGATTTCACATATTGATCAAGCCCCATCTCCAGCCTGCTGAGTCTATCACGTGGACGTGACAGCGTAGTCACCCTGCCTTAGGGTTGCTCCCTCCCGGACCTCACCCGATTCAACAGTTGAAGGTCGATCTCCTTCCTTCGAAGGATTCGCCTCTTGTGACTACCCACCACGGCGTGACTTCATCCATGCATGACTGGCGGGTATCTCGATCAGCATGCTTTACCCACAGGTTACTGGCCCCTGCGTATAGCCGTTTTCAGGAACGGGAGACGGCTATCCTCCCAGCCCTACCTACCGCCGCAAATTTACTATCGACGTTTTTCATATATACATGTTTCTTTTTACCATCTCTAAAATCTTACATACGGAGCAAAAATCGCTGGAAGAAGGAAAATTACATGCTTTACAAGCCTTTAGCTCTCTTTCATTTATCAGCAAACTTTGTGATAGTTTTATGGCGGAATTCAAAGTGCTGTACTTTATTCCAGGATGCTCATCTTCTAAAGAATTCAGCATTAATCTTATCTCTGATCTGATGCTCTCGTTCATGTATGGACAAGTAACAGTTTGAAATTGAGTATTTTTGAGAAAGGCATACAAAGCTATTTCCTTCTCATAAATCTCCATCAAAGGTTTCACTCTCCTTACAATAAACTCGCTTCTCGGCTTTATCATAGGATTAAGCCATTTTATCCTGTCAATATCTCCATTTAGC
>JBNAWJ010000040.1:1458-13703 GCA_049699795.1 Nitrososphaerales archaeon
GTTTATTATGAAGGTTTGAAGAAAATCGTCAAGGTTATGGGCAGTAGCAATAGCATCAACCTTTAACTCTTTGGCAGCAATATCCAAGGCTCTTCTTCTCAAAATTCCGCAAACAGAGCAAGCTGAGAACTTACTCTTTCTAATCTTGATGGCGTCATCTAGGCTGAATCCAAAAAGCTCTTTGAATGAAAATATATAATGAGGAATGTTGAGCTCTTCAGTGAATTTTTTGCATATTTCAATCGCTTCTTCACGGTACCCAGAAATACCTTCGTCTATAGTTATGGCAAAGATCTTTGATGCATGAGACTTACTCAATTCATTAAGTATTCTTAGTAATGTTAAGCTATCCTTCCCACCCGAGACTGCTATGCCTATGGCATTGCCATGATTTAAAAGATCATATTTCGCTATAGTTCTCTTCACTTTTTCAATGATAGAGGAGCAGAAGCAAGAATTACAGAGTTTCTCACCAGAGTATGCTCTATAGTATATGGCTCTATTACTGCATTTAGTGCATCTAATATATGGCAAAGTTCTCCTATGATCATTAACATTATACTAGACTTAAATTTATTCAATGAATTAAAATATTTTATAACATGCTTTTTCATAGCTATAGGTTAGTGTTCAGCATAATTGGCAGACAGCTCTAAAGAAGATCAAAAAGAAGCAAAGACAGTGGAGATAAGCTTCCCTTTCATCTTAATAAGGACTAAGAAGGGTCTATCACTTATCGATAGACTGGCTCGATTAAGATTCATCAAAAAAATTGGATGGATTTTGTTATACATGCTTCCTATTGCTGCATTTGTAGGTTTTTACCTTATACTAAGAGCGGCTACAGCCCTCATTTCAAGCGCCCCTCTTAGAAGCTTTGCAGGACAGTTCAATCCTTTGATAAACCTAGGAATACCAGGCATAAACCCCTATTTACCAATAGTTTATGGATGGATCGCTTTGATAATAGCCATGATAGTTCATGAGGGGATGCACGGGATACTTGCCAGGTCTACAGGACTATCGGTTAAATCTAGTGGAATAATATTATTGTTAATACTGCCCATAGGAGCTTTTGTAGATATAGATGAAAAGGAGCTTAAGAAGGCTAAGGCAAAAGATTCAGGAAGAGTATTGGCAGCAGGACCAGGAGCCAATATAATAACAGCCGGGATAGCGCTCTTATGCTTGATCTTGATCGTGAGTTCTATGGTTCCTATATCTAGTGGAGTTGGAGTGAGGGGAGTGATTCAGAGTTCCCAGGCTGAGGAGGAGGGCATAATGTATGGCGACATAATCACGAGTGTTAATGGATCGAATTTAACTTTCCAATCAGATCTTGATAAGGCTTTAGAACTTCATGCAGGTGAAAATGTAACCTTAACTATCGTAAGAGGTGATATAAAACTGAACTATATATTGAAGATGCCTGATGGTCCAGTTATAGCAGGAGTTTTGCAAGATTTTCCTGCCCAAAAAGCAGAAGTTCTTCCTGGGGATATTATAACAGAGCTGAATGGAACCAAGATCACATCATTAGATAAGCTCAACGAGACCCTTGCTACACTTAAACCAGGGGATAATATTGTTCTAAAAGTCGAGAGAGGAGGAGAAATAAAAGATTTTTCCATCACGCTTGCAAGTGATCCCCAGAATAGTTCACGAGCTTTTCTTGGTGTAACGCTGACCACTCCTTCTGAGAGCCTTGGCATATTATCCGTGGGAATAGTTGAGACGCTAGAAAGATACTGGAGCCTTAGCTCTACGACACCCTTGATCCATTTACTACTGCCTACATTGGCACCGAATAATATACCGTTCTCTGATGTTATGTATAGATTCTACACATCAAGCATAGGAGATGTGTTCTATCCATTGGCGAATCTATTTTTCTGGATATGGTTCATCAACATCAACCTTGCCATATTCAACGCTTTGCCAATTTACCCATTGGATGGTGGACAAGCCTTCAAAGTATTCTTGCAAGCAATAGGGAAGAACAGACTAAGTGAGAAAAGCGTGACAAGAATAACTAACGGAGTAACTTTAGCCATGGTGTCATTGGTAATATTTATGATAGCTGTCCCATATTTGACGATCTGAAGAAAGATTAGATATACCTCTTTATTTATCTATCATGATCAAAATGAAGATGATAATTACCACTTGTCCAGATCAGATGAGCGCTGAGAAAATTGCCAAGGATTCTATAAAAGCCAAGCTTGCTGCATGCGTAAACATAACCAAGGTTAGATCAATTTACGTATGGAAGGGAAAGATAGAAGATACTGAAGAATTCTTAATGCTTTTTAAAACTACAGAAAAAGGCACAGAAAAATTGAGAGATTCCATCAGAAAGAATCATCCTTATGAAGTTCCTGAAATAGTAGAAATAGCTCCAGAGTACGTTGATGATAAATATCTATCATGGTTAAATGAAAATGTAATTGATTAACGAATCGAATAGTATTTTACTTGGGAGAGAACCTTAGAAGAGCGACTATTCCACCCAATGCCATAACTTGAGAGCTAATTTCAGTGCTTGAATCTATCATGTAGCTTTTCCCATGAAACGTTTCCACAGAATTAAGAAGGCTTGCAAGATCATCATCGTTCATACCATAATCAAAAATCTTGTCAGATATTAACACTGAATCTACGGCACCTAAATTGCTTGCTTCTTTGACTTCGTTAAAGGTATAGGCTACCTTTTTATCACCATCGCTTATTCTTTTTATAGCTTGCTCTAATAGGTTAGATACTTGAGCCAGTTTGCTTTCTTCAATTTGTTTCTTGAACTGAGGGGAACGAAGTATCATGTATATTCCATCTTCGCCTGTGACGTCTATTCCATCTATCAATCTCAAATTTTCTTTAAAATCACCTCTTAGTTTTAACAAAAAGTTGGCGAAGGAGTTTTTCACATGACCTGGTCCAGCCAAAAATATCTTTGTTGATGGTTCATATTCTAATAGGATTACTTGAGCTACTTGATCAAAGTAAAGATTTGATGGTTTTGCCTTTATGTCGTAATGTTTTCCCATTGAACCAGATTCTATCGTCGGCAGGATTTGAAGATGAGTTCCTTTAACTGTTCCAATGCCAGCCTCTCTACCATCTATAGCGATTAGTATGAAGTGTTCTGATTTTCTTACATTGTCCTTCAATATGCGCAGATATGTATCTTTCCAGCGATCTTTCTGTAGTGATAAACTATAATTTGGTGTAGCAACGATAGAATGGGAAGACCCTTTTGCAATTATATCCTCTGGCATTTCTACAATCTTACCAGATATCCTTAATCTTCCAAGACTGTTGTCAAGCTTTGCGCTCTCAACTCTCATTGTAACCCTAACTCTTATACGCTCTCCTTTATCAGGCCTAGAGTATAACCCTTCACGCTTTATTACTCTAGTCGTCTCACCTGAAACTAGATCCCCATGCTCTATTATTCTCTTTAAACACCAAAGATCGTCGGCATCTTCTAAAGTTAGATACACTAAGCCTTTGTTTTTTATGAATTTATGAATGATCATTTACTTTTAGGGTTCATTCCAGCCCAAATTCATCGAAGGTCTTCAACGATATATCAGATGGCTTCTCCGCTATATCTCCCATTCTATGACCGACGATTGCGATCATTCCCTTCTTTAGGGCTAAGTCTACTAAGCGCTGAGTTATTATACCATCGAAGATCAGATACTTGGCTCCTTCTGTATTCTCTAAACGCTGAACAAGCTCGTTGACTGGAACCCTTGCAATTTGATCAAATTTCTCATCTAGTATTATGGCTTCCAGGGTACCACTGATACTAGAGAAAGATTCTTGGACTTTTGCTGACAATCCTTCTAGATGAGTAGGGACTTCTTCAGCAGGTTGTATCTGTACTTCTTTTTTCAATATTTCAAGAATTTCTAAAGGCGTCAAATCTTCGACTTCTCTTCCTGGGGGTGCCCTCAGGACTTTGTCAATTTTCATCATTTGGGAAAGCTCCTTCAATATCAAATCGCCACCTCTATCCCCATCTAAAAAGGCTATGACTCTCTTATCTTTAGATAGTTTTACCACTGTTTCAGGGATCTTTACGCCTTCAACAGCTATGACATTTTCTATTCCAGCCCTTAGCAGGTTTATCACATCAGCTCTTCCTTCAACGATTATTATGGTATCTGAAGTATGGATTCCTGGACCAGCTGGCAATTCTTCCTTGCCATAAGTGATGAGCTTTGAGCGTCTAGCAACGTCCATTATATCCTTCAGCAATTCTTCACTTTCGCTTATGGACTTTAATGCCCATTCCTTTACGATGCTCTTTGCCCTCTCAGCTATGATTCTTCTCTTGGATTCTCTTACATCCTCGATTCCTATGAGAGTAAAGTGTGCTGAACAAGGACCTACCTTATCCACACTCTCTACAGCAGCAGCTATCAGGGCAGCAGTAGATATGTCAGTAGACATAGGGATCAAGACTTCTCCATAGGTTCTGTTTCCTTTAGATTCTAAATTAACTTCGATTCTACCGACCTTCCAAGTCTTTTGAAGTTCGTTAAGGTTCATCTCAGGACCGAATAGACCCTCTGTCTGTCCGAAAATAGCTCCTATTAAGTCAGCTTTTTCTACTACACCTTCTACATCAAACTTAAGCCTTACATAGTACTTTACGATAGAGCTATGCAAATTATCACCTCCTTTAATCTAGTTAACTCTTTAAGAGTAATACAATACCCTTAACAATCCTAGCATATAAGTCTTCTATAATATTATATGATGGTATTTATATCTAATGTAGTATTTTATTTACAAAATTATTCAGCTACAGGTCCCAATCCAAATTTAGCAGCAAGCTCATTGGCATAAGATTGAATCTTTGCCAATTCTTCTTGATTATCCATTATGTGCCTAAACCTTCCCTGAAGCTTAAGGTACTCAAAAACTGGAGTTCTTCTAGGTACTTGCACCGTAAGTTTATTGAACCCGTCGTAATGTTCATAGAGGGGCCATAGACCTGTCTTGACGGCTAACCTACTTAGTTTAACTGTCAACTTTGGGTCATACCTCCATCCTATAGTACAGGGCTGAAGCCAGTGTATGAAAGATGGACCACTTATAGATAGCGCTTTTTCAACTTTGTTCGCTGCATCCAATAAGTATGATATTGTAGCTGTAGCTGCATACTTCACTCTATGGGCTATGGCTATTCCCATCAGATCTTTTTTCAATGTCTTTTGGCCTGCAGGGCTAGTCGTAGTCCATGCATCATAAGGCGTTACTCCACTCCTTTGAATGCCAGTGTTCATGTAAGCTTCATTATCATAGCAGATATAGGTGATACGATCTCCTCTCTCAAAGGCTCCACTTAAAGCCTGTAATCCTATATCGGCAGTACCACCATCGCCAGCTAGAACAACCACATTAACATCTTTGCCCAATTTCTTTTTCATGATCAAAGCATCGTAAGCAGCCCTTATCCCTGAAGCAACAGCAGCTGCATTTTCGAAGGCTACGTGTATGTAAGGGACCTTCCATGCCGTCCATGGGTATGTAGTAGTAGAAACTTCTAGGCAGCCTGTTGCATTTATTATGATGCTATCTTTTCCAGTTATCTTCATCACAATTCTTGCTATCTGGGCTGCACCACATCCAGCACAAAGGCCATGCCCAGGGCTGAAGAAATCCTGTCTAGCAATGATTTCTTTTAAGTTCTTGAATGGCATTCTATCCCCTCAAACCAACATAGTATGAATGCTTCTTGATCTTCCCGGCTTTGGATATCTTTTTGAGATCGGTGAACATACTTTCAATATCTTCTATCTTTACATCTCTACCCCCTAATCCTGCAAAGAAGTTCACAACTGGTATGCTCATCTTTGATAAGTACAGGGCTGAAGTTACATCAGTAAATAACGGTCCTGCCACAGCTCCTGGCGAAAGAGCTCTATCGATAATACCTATTGCCTTTGCATTCTTTATGGATTTGATCAACTCATTAAGAGGGAAAGGTCTGAAGAGTCTAAGACTTACCATTCCCACTTTTTCACCCTTCTCTCTAAGTTTCTTCACAGTAGCCCTAATGGTTGTAGATATCGAACCCATGGAGACTAAAATCGTATCAGCATCATCACACTTGAATGGAGATATCAGACCATAACTTCTTCCTGATAGCTTGCCAAACTCTTTATCCACTTTAGATATTATAGGAAGAGAATCTTCCAATGCTTTCGAGGATTGGTACCTAGTCTCGAAATAATAATCGGGATAGCAGAAACCACCAATGGTTAAGGGGTTATCCGGGTCCAATCTTTTCAAGCTTAAATTCCAAGGCGAAAATGAGGTAACTTCTGAATCTCTAAGGGGATATACAGGCTCATAGGTATGACTCAAGACTATACCATCCATGTTAACCATAACGGGAAGTCTAACTTGATGGTCTTCAGCTATTCTATATGCTTGAATGACTTTATCGTAAGCCTCTTGAGCAGATTCTACGAAAAACTGAATCCAGCCTGTATCTCTTTGAGGCATTATGTCTCCATGATCGTTCCATATGTTTATTGGCGCTGAAACTGCTCTATTAGCTATAGCCATTACTACTGGAAGCCTCAGTGCAGATGTTATGAAAAGTATTTCGTGCATTAAAAGTAGCCCTTGTGAGCTACTAGATGTAAAGACCCTTGCCCCACTGGCAGCTGCAGATAAGCATGCTGAAATAGCTGAATGCTCCGATTCAACCAGCATAAAATTGGCTTTTAACTCTCCTTTCGCAATATATTCTGAAATCTTCTCAATAATGGTGGTTTGTGGCGTAATAGGGTAAGCTGACACTACATCTACATTAAGTTGCTTTATAGCGTAAGCTATGGCAAGGTTTCCTGATAAGAGAAAAGGCTCGACTTTTTGCAGCTTTTACTCCTCCATAACCATATCTATGCACTTGATGGGGCATTCTTCAGCACATATGCCACAGCCTTTGCAGAAATCGTAGTCTATGATTACTTTACCATCGCCTGAAGATTCAAAGCTGATACAAGGTTCAGGACAGTAAATCACACACCAACCACATTTGGTGCATCTCGAGTAATCTATAATTGGTTTAAAAGTGCGCCAAGTGCCTGTCTTATTGATGGATTCAGATAGAGTTTTGGTTATGAAGCCTTCCTGCATCTCATTCCATTTGAGTAGTCTTCCCATCCTCAAGCCTCCAGCATAACAGTCTCATTAAAAGCTTCTTTTACAGCCTCAACGTTGATCTGATTGAATCTATCAAAAACGACCTTCTCCACATTACTAAGTTCTACGATCTTTGTCGCTCTCACAAGGGCTCCTAGCATTACAGTGTTAGTTATAGGTACGCCCAGCCTTTTAAGGGCTATCGATGTTGCATCGACAGTAGCAATTCTAAAATTAGGAAAAGATTTCTTCAGTTCTTTTGGAGAGGATTTAGAGTTTATCACAAGAGTACCCTTGGGCTTTAAGCCAGTGGAGATATCTACAATGTTTATGATGGTTGGATCTAATGCAACTACTATATCTGGCTCGTAAATGTGAGACCTAACTTCTATAGGTTCTTTATCTATTCTTGTAAAAGCTACTACTGGGGAACCACGCCTCTCAGGTCCAAACATAGCAAAAGCTTGAGCGTTTAGTCCTTGCTTGACAGCAGCCTTGGCTAATAGTTCTGTAGCAGTAACTGCACCTTGCCCACCGCGCCCGTGCCATCTAATTTCAATCATATTTTAACACCTCACGTACAAATTCGATTATATATTTTCTTTACTTTTTTTACCCAATTTTTCTTTCATTCTTTATAACTATGGTTATTATGAATGAGCCTTTATTTAGAGGTTGCTATTTTCACTGAATATCCCATCTCTGTAAAACTCGCCAAGTCCTTTTCTCTTTTATCAACATAAACTCATGGGATTAATCCTTATAATTCTTATTATTCTAGAAACCTTAGATAATCGGGCGTACTTATTAGAAATGAATGGGAAGAGTAAGATCAGGTGGATAAGAGTTTTCGGCTTTGCGACTGTCTATTTCTTCATCTATGTCACTTTAGCAGTCTTATTTCTGATTGGGTCATATTCAGGCTCTTCTGAACTAGCATGGTATCTTCAAAATCCTTGGTTTGCTCTTCGCGTAATATTTTCATTTATCCTTTATGAGTTGCCTCGGAGTCCTATACTAATACTTACAATTTTTATCTTGATAACAAACTCATTCATTCTTGGTCTCGTAACTGATTGGGGCTTACGCCTTCTGCTTAGGAAAGGAAGTAAAAAGTAATATTTAAATATATTTCGATATATCTTAAATAATATGTTCCATCCATTCCCCAGAGCGAGACGACTGATGGAGAAAGGAGCCTTCAAGTATCTAGTGCTTGAAACACTTAAGGATAGACCTATGCACGGATATGAGATCATGAGGGCCATTTGTGACAGATTCTCAGGGTTTTATACTCCTAGCGCTGGCTTGGTTTACCCAACTCTTCAAATGCTCGAAGATTTAGGCTATGTCAGTGTAAAGGAAGAGTCTGGAAAGAGAGTTTATTCCATTACTGATAATGGTAGAGACTTCATTGAAAAGAGAAAAGAAACTATAGAAGATATCATAAAGAAGCATGAGAGTTTCGGGCATGAAAGGATGAGGCTGAATAGAGAGTTAAGAAGGCTTGCAAGATTAATCATCATGAACTATTGGAATCTGACCCCTAAAGAAACTGAAAAGATAGAAGACATCATCAAAGAAACAAGAGAAAAGATAGGCAAAATTCTTCTTGAAGGTGATTAAAAATGGCTATAGTTGAAACTAAAGATCTAACAAAGGCATTTGGAAAGTTAATTGCAGTTGATCATGTGTCCTTTGCTGTAGAGGAGGGTGAGATCTTCGGCTTTCTCGGACCGAATGGCGCAGGTAAGACTACTACCATAAACATGCTCACGACCCTTATGAATCCTACTGAAGGAAGTGCAAAGGTTGCTGGATTCGACATAGTAAAGGATGCCAATAAAGTGAGGAGTTTGATAGGGTTAGTGCCACAAGATTTGACCGTTGATGAAGATTTAACTGGGATGGAGAACATGATGCTACAGGCAACGCTCTATCATGTGCCAAAAGATGTTGCGAAGAAAAGGATAGAAGAAGTGTTAAGATTAGTTGAACTTGAGGATGCGGCAAACAGGAAAGTTGAGACTTATTCAGGAGGTATGAGGAAAAGATTGGAATTGGCTGAAGGACTTATTCACTATCCAAAAATTCTCTTTCTTGATGAGCCTACTCTAGGATTGGATGTCCAGACTAGAGCAGTAATTTGGGATTACATTAAGAAGTTGAGAGAGGAGCGTGGAATGACCATCTTCATGACAACTCATTATATGGAAGAAGCCGATGCCTTGTGTGATAGAATTGCCATAATAGATTATGGGAAGATAAAAGCACTAGGTAAGCCGAAAGAGCTCAAGGATGGTATAGGAGGGGATGTTATAGAACTGGCTTTATTCGATAATTCAAAGGATTTTAGCGAAGCTATTGCTAAAATGCCTTATGTAATAGATGTTAAGAGAAAGGGCGAGATATACAGGATAAAGGTTGCTAAAGGCGAAGAAGCGCTACCAAATATAATTGAAGGTATTCTGAAGATGAACTTGAAAGTAAGCAATGTCTCTTTGATAAAGCCTACACTAGATCAGGTATACTTGGAATATACTGGCAGATCTTTAAGAGAGACTGAAGGAAACCGTGAGGAAGTCATGAGAATGATAAGGAACATCAGGAGGGCAAGGTCATGATATCTGAAATATGGGCTTTAACAATTCGTGAAGTCAAGAAGTGGGCTAGAGAGCCCATACTAGTATTTATGATGATCATTCAGCCAGTAATATGGCTAGGTCTATTCGGCAAAGCCTTTAACCTTACAGGCTTGGTCTCTATACCACCACAGCTGTTAAACCAACTTCCGCCATACGTCACTACTCAAATAGCTCAGATATTCAACCAGATGATAAGCAGCGTTTTTGGTGGAACCACGGACTACTTTACATACATGGCTGCTGGGATGCTTTCTGTCATAATACTTTTCACTTCAATGTTCAGTGGCATGTCCATAGTATGGGATAGAAGGTTTGGCTTTCTCAACAAGCTCTTAGTAGCCCCTATAGCCCGAGGCTCCATAGTCATAGCCAAGGTTACTTCAAGTGTCATTAGAGGTCTTCTGCAAGCTGCTCTAGTATTCTCAATAGCCTTTGCCTTTGGACTACAAGCTGGAAATGCCTTCAATGTATTAGACCTACTAGGAGTCTTCACAGGGCTCTTTCTATTAAGCATAGGGCTTTCATCCCTTTTCATAGCCTTGACTATAAGAATAAAGAGTTGGGAGGCACATATGGCGGCCGTCAACCTACTCAATTTGCCCCTAATGTTCGCTAGCAGTGCTCTATTCCCTATAAGCATGATGCCAGATTGGTTGCAATCTATAGCAAAGGTTAACCCTATCTCATATGCTTCGGACCTTGTCAGAGCTTTTATACTACATAGCAGTTCTGTTGGTTTGGATATTTCAAGAATAGCTCTGAATTTTGAGGTTCTTATAGCATTTGCAGTCATATTCTCATTCATAGGTATCGTCTTGGCAGAGAGAGGTCTAAGAAAAGGCTAAAACTATATCTTCTTTTTCCATTTCACGCCTTGTGGAGTATCTTCAAGAATTATTCCAAGTTCTTCTAATCTTTTTCTTATTTCATCAGCAGTCTTCCAATCCTTCCTTTCTCTTGCCCTCTCCCTTTCCTCTATAAGCAGTCTTAACTCCTCTGGAAGTTCTTCTTTTACCTCTTCTTTTTGGAGTATGCCTATTATTCCCCCCAACTCTCTAAAGGTATTAATGAGATCATCAGCCAATCTTTCGTTGATGCTCTTCTGTGTATCAAAAAATTTGTTTACAACTTTAGCCAAATCGAACAAACAAGATAATGCTAAGGGTGTATTGAAATCATCATCCATGGCTTCCCTGAATCTCCTTCTACTCTCTTCCATTATTCTCTCTAAAGCCTTTTCATTCTCTGTTAAATCACCCATGCTCTTGACTGATCTCCTAATGTTATCAATAGTCTCATAAAGGGCTTCTAGAGCTGTCTTAGCCTGTTCTATTTTTTTCTCATAGAAATCTATGGGGCTACGGTAATGAGTTGATGAGAAGAACAATCTCAATACTTCTACATCGTATCTTTTTAATGCGTCTTGAATCGTGATAAAGTTTCCTAAAGACTTTGCCATCTTTTTTCCTTCTACTTTTAAAAAGCCTGTATGAAGCCAATATCTGACCATAGGCTTTTTCCCTGAGATGGATTCCATCTGAGCTATCTCTGCTTCATGATGAGGAAAGATTAAATCAACGCCGCCGCCATGGATATCATACTGCTGACCAAGATACTTCTCAGCAATTGCAGTATCTTCTATGTGCCATCCCGGTCTACCCTCTCCCCAAGGAGAATTCCAATAAGGCTCTCCTTCTTTCCTCATCTTCCAAAGGGAAAAATCCTGTTTGTTTCTTTTGCTTGGATCAGGCTCGATTCTATGCCTCTTCAACTCTTCAGGATCTTGGTGTGATAATTTTCCGTAATCTTCGAATTTAGAAACATCAAAATAAACCCCTGTCGGAGTAATGTATGCAAACCCCTTCTCTATTAGCCTCTTAATTTGATCTATGATTTCTGGTATATGCTCTGACGCACGGGCATAAACACTAATGGTATTTATCTGCAAAGATGCAATATCTTGAAAGAAAGATTCCTCAAATCTTCTTGCTAACTTTAATGGGTCTTCATTTCTCTCTCTCGCTCTTTTGATGATCTTATCATCTATGTCGGTTATGTTCATCAAGTAGAATAGGTCAAATCCTCTATAGCGAAGCCATCTTGCTATTACATCATAGGCAATATAAGTCCTAGCATGTCCTAAATGCGAAAAATCGTAAACCGTTGGTCCACATACAAACATCCTCACCTTTTTATCATTAACAGGCTTGAAATCTTCCGTCTTTCTTGTATAAGTATTGTAGACCCTTATAGTCATCTCTAATCATAGACCTTTGATGGAATTAATTTGATCTACAAGTATCTTTTAAATTGCTTTGTGGTTTAATTCTTTATTGTTTGAGCGTCTCCTCTTTTTTAGGTCTTTCTCCCCGATTTCGGGCGCTGTAACCTTAAGTTTTAGAGGAGCCCTGTATCCCTCAATGTATTATGATA
>JBNAWJ010000041.1:0-13353 GCA_049699795.1 Nitrososphaerales archaeon
CGAAAATCGGAACATAGCGTACGAAAAGTCGGAATTAAGCCACAAAGCAATATTTTCTTTTTTAATTATTACTAACCCTTTACTCTCATTATCTTGCTCTTCCCTAAAACTTTCCAATACTCTACTTCATTCCCTGGGGATAATTTTTCCCTAATTTCAGGCTCTTCAGGCTTTGGAACCTCAAAAACCTCAAAAGTTTCAAGGTCCATGATTTGAACCTTGTCTGGCATTATAGATATTATCTGTCCTCCTCTTTTCTCTACTATAGGTACTTGAACCATGCTGTCGACAGGAGATACCATGCTTCTCTTTACATTGTCAAACAATCCTATGGCTACAACTCTTGCCTTTGCAGAGCCATGCTTTCCTGGTTTGGATTTATCATAAGATACTATCCTACAAGCTTCGTTATCGATTATTATATACGATCCTTCTTTCAAGCTACCAAGATCGACAGGCTTGCTCAACCCTAACTCCTCATGATTTTGACCATCAAAGTGGTATATAAGGTAACTATTTTTTGAATTTTACTTATAGGCTACTAAAATCACGTTAAGCTCTTTCTCTAACTTCTGTATTTTTGCTAAATCTTCTTTGGAAAGGCTTGCAATAGTTAGAGCCTTCTCAACAGCCAGAAGATACACATTTCCTAATTCCTTCTCAAGAGCCTGAATCTTCTTCAATTGAGAATCAGTTAGACGAGCATACCTAATACCTGCCAATAAACCACCTCTATATTACAAAAGCCTTTTCAATATATTAGCGTTACAAAAGCCTTTTCAATATATTAGCGTTTAGTTTATATTTTTATGAGTTGTCGGCTCTCATAATCTCATTACAGTACTCAGATTTTTCCTTGCATCCTTCAAACTTCTTTTAACCCGTTATATTTAATTCCATCTTCAAATAAAATGAACTTGAATGGCTTCGATTCAAGGCGATAGAGCTTTAGTTATATCCTCTGGTGGAAAGGATTCTACTCTGGCTCTTCATAAAGCATGGGCTCTAGGATTAAGGATTGTAGGAATTGTCACAATGCTACCAGAAGACCCTTATAGCATGTTATATCATACTCATAACGTTAAGCATGTAAAAAAGATAGCTGAGAGCATCGGTATAAATTGGTATGGATTTGAAGCGAAAAAAGAAGATGAGGAAGGTTCTTTAGAGAGAGCCCTTAAGAAATTAAAGGCTGATCTGCTCATAAGTGGAGGCATAGCGTCGAATTACCAGAAGGATAGATTCGATAAGATCGCTGAATCTGTTGATATGAGACATTTGGCGCCTCTTTGGAATATGAAACCTAGCGATGTTCTTGAAGAAATAATATCAATGGGAATGGATGTTATGATAGTTGCTGTAGCAGCCTACGGGTTGAATGAGAGTTGGCTAGGAAGGCATTTAACTAAGCAGAGCGTTGATGAACTGTTAAGATTGTCAGAAAAGTATCATTTTAACCCTACAGGCGAAGGAGGGGATTATGATTCATTTGTATTGGATGCACCACTTTATAAGAAAAGGCTGATGCCTTTAAAGGTTATAAAAAGATGGGAGAAAGATTCTGGCGCTATTGAGATTCAAGAATTGATGATGGTGGACAAAGGGTGATAAGATGCTAGATAGGTTAAAGGAAGGATTGCAGGCAGCAATAAGGAGGATTTTATCAGCAAGCACTGTGGATGAGCAATTAATAAAAGAATTCGTAAAAGATGCTCAAAGAGCTTTATTACAAGCCGATGTAAATGTAAAACTAGTTCTTGAACTATCATCTAAAATAGAGAAAAGAGCCCTTCAAGAGAATCCTCCTCCAGGCTTATCAAGAAAGGATTACATAATAAAAATCCTATATGATGAACTAACGAATATATTAGGAGCTGAGAGCAAGTTAGAGCTTCCAACCAACAAAGTTAATGTGATCTTGCTCGTTGGCATTCAAGGCTCTGGTAAGACTTTGGTTTCAGCAAAGCTGGCAAGATACCTTCAGAAGAAAGGATACAAAGTAGGTTTAGTATGTGCAGACACTTTTCGACCTGGCGCTCTTGTTCAATTAAGAACTTATGCAAAGGATATAGGAATAGAAGTCTTTGGGGATGAAAAGTTCAACGACTCGATAAAAGTTGCCAGTGAAGGATTAAAGTATTTTGAAGATAAGAAGAACGTCATAATCGTAGATACGGCTGGAAGGCACAAAGAGGAGAAGGGTCTTTTAGAGGAGATGAAGCAAATATCAAGTGAAATAAACCCTGATTTGACATTACTTGTAATTGATGGAACTATAGGACAGCAGTGCTATGCTCAGTCTGAAGCCTTTCATAAAGCAGTTCCTATTGGAGGGATAATAGTGACGAAGTTGGATGGTGCAGCCAAAGGCGGTGGCGCTTTAGCAGCTGCTGCAGCCACTGGAGCGAAGATACTATTCATAGGGACAGGAGAAAGAGTTGATGATCTAGAGGCTTTTTCTCCAACAAGGTTTGTAGGTAGGCTTTTAGGGTTAGGAGATATAAGATCCCTTATAGAAAGAGCGAAAGAGCTAGAGATAGAGGCTGATGAGAAGAAGGTTCAAAGGATAATTTCTGGCAAGATGACAATAGATGATCTTTACTATCAGCTTGAGCAAGTAAAGAAGATGGGCTCATTAAGAAAGGTTCTAGATTTGATCCCTGGTCTATCTTCATTAATTCCAAAAGAAGGTTTAGAAGAATTGGAGGCTAAGATGAAGAAGTGGAAGTGCATAATTCAATCCATGACGAAAGCTGAGAGAGAAAATCCTGAGATTCTTAATTCTTCAAGGATTAAGAGAATAGCCATGGGCTCTGGCATGAGTGAAAAAGAAGTCAAGGAAATGCTGGCAAAGTATCGACAGTCCAAAGCCATCATGAAGGCATCGAAGGGCAGAGAGATGAGGCAGTTATTAAAGAGAATGGCAACTCAGCCTTCTTAATGATTTATGAAGGCATCGTATCCCGTCTTCTTTTTTATCATTTGCAGGATATCATTCTCACTTATTATGCTAGGATCGAATTCAACGAAAACTGTATCCAAAACGTAGTTTACCCCAACTCTCTCTATTCCTTTCACACGTCTAAGCGTTCTATCTAGAAGTAGAGAGCAAGAGTAACAGTCCATGCCAACTATTCTAACCCTTATCCTTTGCTTTTCTTTTAAGTCAACCAATTCTAACTCAACATCATTCTGGCTTGAACCTTCTAAGGAAGAGAGTGTTCATCACTACTGTTAAGGAGCTCATGGCCATGGCTCCAGCAGCGATTATTGGGCTTATTATTCCTAGAGCAGCAGCAGGTATTAATGCAGTATTGTAGGCAAAGGCCCAAAACAGGTTTTGCTTTACTTTTGATAAGGTCTTTCTACTCAACTTAATAGCAGTGACTACATCCTTCAAATCATCCTTTATCAAGACTATCCCCCCGGTCTCTCTTGCAACATCTGTCCCACTCCCCACAGCTATCCCTAAGTCTGCTTGAGCCAAAGCTGGAGCATCGTTAATTCCATCTCCAACCATTGCTACAGACTTTCCTTCACTTTGAAGCTTCTTTATTACTTCAGACTTTTCTCCAGGCAAAACTTCAGCGATGACATTTTTTATGCCCAGCTGTTTTGCTACAGCCTCAGCTGTCCTTCTATTATCACCAGATAGCATTATAACTTCCAAGCCTAATTTCTTAAGGCTTTCAATAGTCTCTCTCGCTTCTTTCTTTGGCAAGTCAGCAGCCGCTATCAAACCCATAACTCTTTGCTTAGAAGCCAGAATCATGACAGTCTTTCCTTCGTTCTCTAGCTTTTTGATATAATCTTCATGTTCTTGAACTTCTATTCCATTTTGCACCATGAGTCTTCTATTGCCTAGAAGGTATTCGTTTCCATTGTAAGCTATCTTCACACCATGCCCAGGAACTGTCTCAAAGGATTCTGGATCATTTATTTCAATCCCTTCTTCCTCAGCCTTTCTCATTATCGCCTCTCCCAAAGGATGTTCAGACCCTTTCTCAGCTATTGCCGCTATCTTGAGGATTTCTTCTTCCTTTGAGTTTGTTAGAGGAATCAAATCTGTTACAGAAGGCTCTCCTCTTGTCAAAGTGCCTGTTTTATCGAATATTATCGTATCGATTTTGCGAGACCTTTCTAGATATTCAGCTCCTTTTATCAGAATTCCATTCTCTGCGCCCTTTCCTGTTCCTGTTACAAGGGCTATTGGGGTTGCGATGCCTAGAGCGCAAGGACAAGCTATTATTATCACGGCTATGAAAGCCAGCAAAGCAAAGCCAAAGGGTTTTCCAAGTAGAAGATACCAGCCCGCAAAAGCTCCTACTGCTACCAAGATTACTATTGGGACAAAATAAGAAGAAATTTTGTCAACTAATCTCTCAACAGGAGCCTTTGTGGATTGGGCCTCTTCTACAAGATTGATGATCTGAGACAAAGTAGTGTCTGCACCAACTTTTGTAGCCTTGAACTTCAATACTCCAGTCTTGTTCATCGTTGCTCCTATCACTTCATCACCGACCTTCTTCTCCACAGGAATGCTCTCTCCTGTTATCATCTTCTCATCAACAGAGGAATGACCTTCTATGACTTCCCCATCGACAGGTATCTTCTCCCCAGGCTTGACTAGAATAATATCTCCTACTATCACTTCTTCGACAGGGACTTGCTCCTCTTTCCCATTACGAATTACTGTTGCAAGAGTAGGTTGCAGATCTAGAAGCCTTCTTACAGCTTCTGAAGCCTTTCCTTTCGCTATATGTTCAAGAGTTCTTCCAACTAGCACCAGAGCGATTATTAGCGCAGCCGTATCGAAATATACTTCTGATCCGGGTAAAGAACCTGGAAAGAAAGTCACGATAGTGCTATAAAGCCAAGCTGTGCTTGTTCCTATTGCAATCAGAGAATCCATGTTAGCTGATCTATTTCTTATAGCATCTAAAGTGCCTCTGTAGAACCTTAGCCCTGCTATGAATTGAACTGGAGTAGCAAGAAGGAACTGCCATATTTGACTTGCAAAGATAGGAAAGTTCAACGGAGTAAAGGCTAGTAAGAATACTATCGCTCCGAAAATTATAGAAAATGATGTCAGTATCTTTAGGTTACGCAGTTCGATTTCTGGCTTAAGGAAGGTCTCCATACAATTTGTACTGCAGAAATAGTATTCTCTTCCTCTCACTTTTGCCTTAAGATTTGTTGTCTTCTCATTTACATACATGCCACATACTGGATCTTTTGCTATCAGTTCCCACCTCAGTTTCGCTCAGAAATTTCGTAGCCCAAATCAGTTATGGCTTTCTTGATCTCTTTTATGCTGATTTTTGATGGATAGTAATCTATTTGAGCAGTCCAAAGTTTCATCTCTACATCTCTCACTCCTTCCAATTTCTTTAGGTTGGACTCTATATTGGATATGTGGCAGTCTATGCAACCCGTGTAGGGTATTGTGAGTGTTACTCTTCTGCTTCTTTCCATAGTTCCACTTATAGTCAATTAAATCCCCCTTCTAAATTATGATAATCTACCTTAAGAATTTATCACACTACTGTAGCAAATTGGATTATTCATTATAGCTAACTTATTAATTACTTTATTTCTTAATAGTTTTGGCGCTCTTAAGGTGTCTTGATGCCATCTATTGGAAAAAGCATAGCTAATCTGGCTGGAATTATACTTGCCGATTATCCATTATGTAATTGGTGCCTTGGAAGGCAGTTCCCGAGCATCAAAGGAGATAGTAATGAAGTTAAGGGCAGAGCGATAAGAAAAGAGGTCAAAGTGAAAGCAAAGAAAGGCTCATGCTTCATATGTCAAGATTCAATGCAATCTTTAAAAGAAAATTCTGTTAAGATTTTAGAGCAATTAAAGGATTATGAGTTTGACGACTTTCTTATAGGTGCAAAACTTCCAAAAGACTTCATAGAAAGAGAAGACAGTCTAAGGGCGAAATTTAAGCTGAGAGGAGGAGAAGCGATAAAGAGCGAGATAACAAGAGAGATAGGTAAGATCATTGCTTCTAAGACTGGTAAAAGGGTCAACTTTCACAAGCCAAACATGACCATCTTGGTAAACCTTGTCTCTGGGGAGATCGATCTTAATCCTAAGCCCTTGTTCGTTTATGGTAGATACTTGAAGATGGTAAGAGGTTTTCCTCAAAAGCGTAGAAAGTGTAGAAATTGTAGAGGGAAAGGATGCTCTGAGTGTGAATACACAGGATTTTTGAAAGAGCAAAGTGTTGAGCAGATTCTCGCTCAAAATCTAGTAGAGAGATTTGGTGCTAAAGGAGCAAAGTTCACATGGGTAGGAGGGGAGAGTTCCGAGAGCCTTGTTCTGGGCAATGGTAGACCTTTCTACGCTGAAATAGTCAAGCCTAAGCTAAGGCATACAGATGAATCAGAGATGCTAGAAGAAAAAGAAAGTGGGATAATTCTTAAGAAGATAAAGATCATAGATGAGATTCCAAAAAGGAGTCCAAATTTCATGGTAAAAGTTTCTGCTCACATAAAATTCGATGAAGAAATAGATGAAGAAAAGCTCTATACTCTTAAAGAGAAATTACAGAATTCTGAAGTTAAGGTAATACCTTCAAAGAAAAAGCCTTTCACGAAGAAGATATACGAATTTGACATAGAGATGATAAATAAAAGGGAAGCAAAGGCTACATTCAAGTGTGATGGAGGGCTCAATATAAAAAGGCTCATCAGCGGCTCTAATTCTAACATAGGAAAAGATTTGTTAGAGATTACTCCTAATGTTTCTGAAGTAATAGGGATAAAAGCAGATTGTGATACTTTCGATATACTGGATGTGGAAGTTTTGAATGAGTAAGTTTAAGAAGGGTTCTTAAGATCAGCTTATGTATTAGAAGTTAAAGACTAGGTGTATAAATTGCCAAGGTCGAAAGGTTATAGGCGTAAGACGAGAGGTTTACTGACTAAGAGGGAGAATAGAGGTCTGACATTTCTCCTTCATGACTATAAAGTAGGAGACAAAGTGGTCATAGACATAGATCCAAGCCAAGTCAAGGGCATGCCTCATAAACGTTATCAAGGTCTTGTAGGCACTGTAGAGGAAGTTAGGAGAAGGTCTTTAGTGATAAAGGTACCGATTGGGAACAAAGTGAAAAAGATCATAGCTAGGTTGGAGCATGTGAAGCCACATTCATAGCATTAGAGTAAAAAGTTAAAATAAATCTGGCTAAGAAATAATAATGAATTTTTGGTGGTTTGATTGCGTGAAGTCAAAAAAAGCGTAATTTCCATACCAGAAGTCAAGGAAATATTGGAGAAGATCGATGTAGAGAAAGCTGACCAGATACAAAAAAGGACTTTAGACTATGCATCAAAGTTCTCAAAGACTGAACCTGAAAAAGCAAGAAAAATGAGAGAGAGGCTAGTCAAAGAGTGTTCATTGACAGAAGAAGAAGCCATAGAATTGATCAACATAATGCCCAAGAGCATAGAAGAGGTAAGGGTCTTTACATCAGGCTGGAAGAAGCTATTATCAACAGACGTTGTAGAGAAGATAATTAAGATACTATCTGAGGCTTAAGAATTTAAGGCTGAAGAACGGCTCTGCTCTCTATTTCGCTATACTTTAGCTTTCTAAGAACTTCGTTAGCATCCTCAAGCCTATGGCTTTCCACTGAGATATGAATTCCTCCATCTTCTGCTATCTTAAGGACTTCCCGCATATCTTGCCTTGTTCCTATGACTATTGCTCTGACGATTTTTTCTTCATGGAAAAAGAACTCTTTGATACTCCCTGACACTGCTAAGACTATGGTACCTCCAGGTTTCACTACTTTGACTGCTTGATCTATGGCTTTATCTGAAGGTGCAAAGACTATAGAAGAGTCAGCGTAGTTGATATTCTTGAAGTATTTCACAACATCCTCTTCTTCAGGTGAAATTACAGAATAAGCTCCAAGCTTGGAAGCCATTCTGAGATGATTTTTACTTCTGCTCACAGCGATGATTTTAGCCCCCCAGAGCTTTGCAATCTGTATGGCTACTTGCCCAACACCGCCAACCCCAAATATTGCAACTATTTTGCCAGGAGAAGGGTTGCTATACTTTACAGCTTTGTATGCTGTCACACCGGGGCAGAAGAGAGGAGTCGCTTCAGCATCACTTAATCCATCTGGCACTTTATATACGAATTGATAATGAGCTTTGATATACTCAGCATATCCTCCATCCACAGACTGGCCTGTTATCACCTTTCTTTTGCATATGTTCTCTCTCCCAGTAAGGCAGTATTCACAAGTACCACAAGAATGGTATAATGGCTGAATTCCAATTCTATCCCCTACCTCTACATTCTTCACATCCTTGCCAATAGATTCCACTATGCCTACTATTTCATGGCCTGGGATGATAGGTAACTTAGCAGGAAAGCCTCGTTTTAACCAATCTCCCTCTATCATGTGCAGATTTGAGCGGCATACACCGCAACCTCTAACTCTTACCAAAACTTCCTCATTACTGATAGTAGGATTTTCTATGGATGCAAGTCTTAACGGCCTATCTTCTATTGGTGCAGTCTTATCAAGTAGCATGGCCTTCATGGGCTCTCAGACCAATTTTTACATACAAAGCGATCATAAGCTTTGCGTTAATGCTGAAAATGTTAATAATATGCTCTACCCCTTACTAATAGATTAAAATTGGCAGAAGTTGCCGATGAGGCATACATAAAGCGTTGCATTAACTGTAGCAAGAAGATAGTGAAACCTGTTCTATATCATGGCTATGTTTTTTGTTCTGAAAAATGTAAGAACGAATTCATGGCTTCAAAAAACTTCATAAAAAAGCATAAATAATAAAATTTGCTTTTACCATTATCTAGGTATGCACCAAATGAATATTAAGAAAATTATTAAGAGAGGTTTTCTATTTATGATTATAAATTCATTCGTTAAGGATTCATATTTAAGATTCATTAGAGAACCCCTTCTCTTTCAAATAGAATAATAAAAGACCATTCTAATGATTGGAGAAGATCGATAATTTTGAGAGGATAAAAAATGTCGAGCAAGATAAGTCCTTCTAGAAAGTATGAAGAATATGCCTATGTTTTGGATTTTATCCCTCATGGCAAATCTTTTGTCATAAAAGAAAGGGAGGGACCTATAGTCCAAGCCATAGGAGAAGAGTGGTTGACCTTGCTAGAGATACTGGCTATGAACAGAGTCACTTTTGAGGTTGGGGAGAGAATATGCATTGCAAGAGAAGGTAGAACAAAGGTGATAAGCGTCCTTGGAAGGCTTGAGTATAAAGATTTAACGAATAATGCTAAAAACGAATTGCCTACAGTTTGTGAGAAGATAGTCAGAGAGAACGAGAAAAAATACGTAACTTATTTTAACGAGTTACAACCTGTAACTCCAAGGCTTCACGCCCTTGAGTTGATACCAGGGATAGGTAAAACTCTCATGAGGCAGATTCTTGATGAGAGAGAGAAGAAGCCCTTCGAAAGCTTTGATGACATTCAAAAGAGGGTAGGGTTGAAAGATCCCGTCAAACTGATAGCAAAGAGACTGGTTGAAGAGATTTCTGAAGCTCCAAGGATAACAGTATTTGTGAAAAAATGAAGAGAAGAGGTTTAGGACAGCACTTACTTATTGATGATCATCTGCTCAATAAAATGGTTGAATTTGCTAAAGTATCGAAAAATGACATAGTTTTTGAATTTGGCTCTGGAACTGGTAATTTAACAGAGATTTTGTGTAACAAAGCTAAGAAGGTAATCTCGTGGGAGATAGATAATGAACTTTATGATATGGCTAAATCGAAACTGAGCAGATTTGAAAATCTAGACTTGATTCATGGAGATGCTCTTGAATCTAAGCATAAGTTCAACAAACTAGTCTCGAACATACCATACTCTAAATCTAAAGAATTCATAGAGTGGTTGATAAAGAAGGATTTTGACATAGCAGTAGTAAATTTTCAAAAAGAGTTTGCAGAGAAGTTGCTTTCTCAGCCAGGTTCTAAGGATTATAGGGCTGTGACCATCATAGCAAGATCGAGCTTTGATATAGAGCCTTTGATGGAAGTTAATAGAGAAGCCTTCAAGCCTAGACCTAAAGTTAAATCTCTAATGCTATTACTAAAGCCAAAGAAAGATAAGATAAATGATTCAATTATTGCATACATAAAACTTCTATTTTCGTTTCGTGGGAAGAAGGTTGTTAACGCTTTGAAGATAATCTGTAAAAAACAGGGTAAAGACTATGAGAGAATGCTGGACAGATTAGACCATGAGATTTTCCAAAAAAGAGTTGAGCGACTAACAGTGGAAGAATCGGTAAGAATTGCTGAAGAATTATGCAGCCTTTGATGCCTCTACTGCAAAAATCTCTTCAAAAAACAATTCACGCTTGCCTATTCTTCTCACTTTAAAATTCATCTTCCTTAACATTCTCATTATTTTTTCATAATTCGATAAAGTAGATAAAATGAATATCATTAATCCTGATTTTGAAATTACCCTCAAGGACTGCTCTATAAACCTCTTCGTTACCTCAATACCCTCTTTTCCACCTTCAACATTTCTATCTACTATTCTTCCAGAAGGAAGATAAGGCGGGTTGAAAACTATAAGGTCGAAGCATCCTTCACGAAAAGCACTTGCCCCATCACAAAGCACTAATTCAAAATTATCAAAATTGAGGGATTTTAGCCTTATTTGTGCTTCTTTTAACGCTTTCTTATTGATTTCAGTTCCCACTACAAAGGGATTTCTTTTACAGATTTCAGCAGTGATATAGCCTGAGCCTACCCCTATCTCTAAAGTGATCTTGTTTGAATATCTTCTAATAGCATCGGTAAGTAGAAAAGTATCCTCTGCTGGCTCATAAGGAGTTTCCATATTCATCCTATCTTATTGTGGTTAATTTGCCTAATGCTATAAAGCACGGATCTCAATTACATCTCCATCCTTTAATTCAAAGCTCTTACCAACCCTAACACCATCGAGTTCATCTTTTCTCCATACTTTTGCGTATTGAAAGAATCTTGCTAAATCCTTATGGACATTTTCAGCGATGTCTATAGCCTTTGCTCCCTTCTTCATTATCAAAGGCCTTCTTTCTGGCTCCTCCCCTATTCCCTTTGTGTATATTCGAATCAAGCCAAGCCTTTCTAGAATATATGATGCAAAAAAATCTTTGTTGATAGATGAATCGAAAACTATTACATTAGGAATTAGAGCTTTTAATTCATCGATTTGATCCCTTCTTAAAGAGATAAGAATAGCCTTCTTCAACATTCTTCCAAATAATGCTGATTCAACATCATCAAGGTTGGAGTCTCGAGTTATCTTGATTATAGCGTTCTTGATCTTATAGCCAGATAAGAAATCTACGATATCTTTCTTACTGTAAAAGTCTGATGAACCAACCATCCTTATTCCACCGCTTGGCGTTGATATTATCTCAACCTTAGGATAGTCTGAGCGTATGTCTATGTTATGCAGTTCAAACCAATCGATAACATCTTTTACATAATTTAATGGTTCATGACCCAAAACTATCAATATACCATCAGCATTTCTAGAGAGGCTCATAAATCTCTCCAATTTTTCCTCACTTACCCCTCTATCGAAAGGTGCAACTATCAATTGAAATTGAACATCAAGCCCTTCGAATACTCCTAATATAGGCCTTATAAGTACCTCATGAGACTTTATGTCAGATCTTGCCAAAAGGTTGAAGAAAGATATAGATGTATGTAAAGTTCCTACTATGGCCAATTGTGTAATTTCTCCTTTCTTGATTGCCCACTCTAACCGAGAAGAACCTTTCCGTCTTGTCTTTATTCTCTCTAATTCTTCCTCTAATGATGCCATCTGCCTCTTTATGGACATCTCCAGTTTTTCAGTTCCCTTATGCTTTGGGAAACTAGAGTAAAATTCCTTCAATAACTGAAGCTTTTTGGCTGGGTCTCTAGCAGCTGTAGCCTCTGCCCATTTTGCCTTTGCTTTCTCTGGCAGGTTTGTAACCATCATGTTGAAATATGTTGATGATGGTAAAAAATTTTGGGTTTAGCGCCATGAAAAAACTCTCAATAGCCCTTGTAGAGCCTGTTTATGAAGTTAACGTTGGCCTTATCGCTAGAGTCATGAAGAACTTTGGTTTAGAAGAATTACTACTGATAAATCCTAAAGTTGATCTAAGCAAGGCAAGGAAGTTTGCATCTCATGGCATCGACATTCTTGAAAAAGCTAATACGATAGGCTTTGATGAGTTGATAAAAAGTTTCGATATAGTGGTTGGTACTACTGCTATAGCAACAAAAAGACCTTCTAAGGTTTTGAGAAAGGCTTTAACTCCTGAATGTCTCGCTGAAAATCTAAAAGAATTTTCTGGAAACCTTTGCTTGCTCTTTGGGCGTGAATCCACAGGGCTTAAGAATGAAGAGTTAAAGAAATGTGATATGATAGTCAGCATAGACACTGGAACAGAATATAGAACATTGAACATATCCCACTCTGTTGCCATGCTGTTATACGAAATATCAAAGCAAAAAATAGAAGCCCATGAAGAGATAGCATCAAGAGAAGACAGAGATAGAACAATAAAATACTCTATCAAATTGGCAAGAATGTGTGGTTTTCAAGAGCACAAAGTACCATTGCTGGAGGAAGCCATAAGAAAGTTATTGGGAAAGGGCAAGCCTACTCCTAGGGAGTTATACCTTTTGATGGGCTTGCTAAGAGAAGCGATATTGGCTTTACAAAGAAGGGGGGTCTAAATTAGATCAGAAAGTTCTTGCTCATTGTAAATCTCTGACGGATCTTCTTTTAATGGCTCTACTACACTCTCTTCTATCTTCTTAAGGGTTTCTTCCGAATGTTTTATCGCCAACTTTTTCCTCTTGAACCAAGTACCATAAAGCTTGCCACACTTTTTACACCTTACCCCTGAGTCTGAATAGTACAATACATCGCCACCACAGGAGCATTTACCGAATACGCCCTTCTCTTCGACTACTTCAATTAAGCGAATTGTTTCTTGCCTCATACCAATCCTACTTATAACATAAGTTATATAAACCTTTATGGTTGATTCTAAGCAAAAATTAATCTTTTTCTTGCACTTTAAATAAAACAAACAGAACTAAGTCTAAAATTTACATCCTATTTTAAACATATGTTATTTCTGATAATGTTTTGATGGAATTTAAGATTTTAAAGAAATTCGTCCATTACGAAAAAGTAATCGTAATTTGAATCTGTATCCAAGTTGTATGTATTTTCTCTAAACCGATCTTAAGTGTTGAGCTTATTATCTCCCTCATTAGAGTATTGCCTTTGTGATATGATATATGCTGCAGGCGATTGATGACC
>JBNAWJ010000042.1:0-12857 GCA_049699795.1 Nitrososphaerales archaeon
GTAAACAGGCAGGTACAGGGGCTGCACCAGAGATTGTTCTTGAGCATGCAGGAATACCAACACTTCCAGCTTTAGTAGAAGCGAACAAAGCCTTGAAGGATTTAGGTCTTAGGGATGAAGTCAACTTGGTAATATCAGGTGGAATAAGAAACGGTGCAGATATAGCAAAAGCTATAGCATTAGGAGCTGATGCTGTAGCTATGTCCACGTCAATTCTCATATCTATGGGATGCACTGTGTGTGGATTGTGTAACACTGGTCTTTGTCCAAGAGGAATAGCTACTCAAGACCCTAATTTGAGGAAGAGGTTGAAAGTGGATGTTGCTGCAATAAGAGTTGAGAATTATCTAAGAGCTACTATAGAAGAGCTTGAGATGCTGGCACAACTGGCTGGGAAGACAGATGTTAGAAACTTTGAACTAGAGGACCTTAGGGCTATTACAATTGATGCTGCTGCCATAACTGGTGTTAAGCTGGCTGGAAGAGGCTAATCTTAAAAGCTATCAACGCAGAGAAACCTATTGATATTATGGAAGTCGACAAGGCAACACTGAGCCTGCTTGACAGAATACAAGAGATTGTAGCAAAAGCGCATAAACTTGAAAAATTAGGTAAGGATCAAATCAATAACGTTTGTGCAGTAGACGTATCTTATAATAAAAAATCTGTGGCTGCAGCAGTAATATGGAGTTGCTCAGAAAAGAAAGTAATAGAGGTAGCAAAATACGTTGGCAAACCTTTTTTCCCTTACGTATCTGGCTATCTTTTCATGCGTGAAGCTCCTCTTGTGATTTCAGCTTTTAAGGCTCTTAAAGAGAAGATAGATCTGCTTTTGGTCGATGGACATGGTATAGCTCATCCAAGAAGAGCAGGTCTGGCTGTTTTTGTGGGACTCGCTTTAGAAATTCCTACTCTCGGCATTGCCAAGTCCCTTTTAGTTGGGAAGATAGGATCCTTTGAAGGTATTATTGCTCCAATCTTGTTAGATGATTCTATAGTTGGAATAGCTTTTAGAGTTCCTGAGACAGGCAGGATCTATTTCGCAAGTCCTGGGCATAAGTTAACTGTTGAGGATTCAATTAATATAGTCAAGCAGGAACACAAGAATTTAATAAAGGCTCTAGAGTTAGCTCATCGCTCATCAAAATCTCTCCAAAAGGAAGATAAATAAGCTTCAGAATACAAAGATGAATAGCTTGAAGGATGAAAATAAGAAAATAGATCGAATATCTGGATTAAAAGTAGCACATATACCAATACTTATCGAGCTTTTGTCGTTAGGAGCAAAAGATAGCCCTGTTAAAGTCTCAACAACAGAAATCTCAAGAAGAATAGGCAAGTCTCAACAGCTTGCCTCCAAGCATATATTAGAGTTAGAGAACGAAGGCTATCTTGAAAGGTTCAAGAGTGACCGCCAATACAGCATAAAACTTACTGAAAAAGGGTTGAATCAGCTTGTGAGACTTTACTTAGCCTTGAAAGAAGTTCTGGAGGCGCCTACATCGGTAATCGAAATTGAGGGTGAATTGTTCTCAGGTATTGGAGAGGGTTCTTATTATGTATCCTTAGAGGGTTATAGAAGACAATTTATCGATAAACTTGGTTTTGATCCATATCTTGGAACTTTAAACCTAAAACTCACATCTATAAAAGACAGGAAATTGAGGCGTGAGTTAGAGCATTATTCTGGCATAAGCATAGATAGCTTCAAAGATGAGCATAGAACTTATGGTGGAGCCAAGTGCTTTATGGCAGTTGTTAACGATTTAGTCGAAGGAGTCGTAGGAATTTTTGAGAGATCACATTACGATGATTCAGTTTTAGAGATAATATCTCCAATAAACATCAGAAAGGAGTTGAACTTAAAAGATGGAGATAAAGTCAAAGTCAAAGTCTTTTTAGAATTCTCATCAAAGCCTAGAACTCGTTTGTGATTTCTTTTCTATTCTCAATTATCTTGGAACTCTTAATATCAGGCATTTCTGTCCCAAGCCTCACAAACTTTATAGATAGCCCACGCTTTTTAGCCTCTTTTTCCAATTCTGATTCATCGTGCTTCTGATCATAACCCAATGCGATTATATCAGGCTTCACTTTCATAATGCTTTCAAATATAGCGCCCTCAACGCCCAATAGAGCAACATCTACAAATTTTAGTGATTTAACCAACTCTAACCTCTTCTCTTCATTGTTAAAAGGGCTATGCCCTTTGTTCTTGATAACTGTCTTGTCCCTTGCTATCACTACTACCAAAACATCGCCAAGATTCTTTGCTGAGGACAGAGCAAAGACATGACCAGGGTGTATTATATCGAAAACTCCGCCAGTAAACACTACCTTGATCTTCGATCTCCCAAGACTAGTAAGCTTAAACTCGCCCTCTGATTCTAAAATCAAGCCCTGTTTTTTCATTGAATCGCATAACTCTCTCACGTAATCTTCTTTTAGGTGCAAATCTTTTGTTAATACTTCTAGAGTATTTTTTATTTTGAGTAATGTGTTTGAATAAATTCTTATGAGTAAATGTTTGTATGGCTCTTGCATTTTTCCCTCCTCAACTCTAATATTTACTATACATAAATCTAAATCGATTGATCACATAAACAGCATCTAAGATTCTATCACCACTCTATTTCAAGTTCTTTGATGAACCTAAGAGAGTCTAAAAGACCTTCTGCATAGCCTATGCTCAGTATAGCTAACTCAAACTTACCCATATTTAGAAATCTTTCTGCATCAGATATATAGCACTCAATATTCTCAAAAAGATCGTCAAATCTCTTCTTTTCAGCCTCACTTTTCTCTCTAGCTTTGGACAGAGCCTTTCTAGTATTCATCACATATCTTTTGACCATACTTACAGCCAAGATTTTTACTTTAGAAGAATTATCAGTGATTTGATCCTCATCTATCTTCAGTAAAGTTTTCATAGCATCTATCTCTGTGAAATGAAGCTTTCCTGGCACTATGATCGCATGGGGAGGTTCACTATAATCTTTGTCGATTAAACTTCTCATTTTTCCGCCATGCAAAAGTTGAGAATTGCTACCTATTCTTGATGCCACTATCACAAAAGTTTCATCATCGAATATTCCTTGCCTAAAATCTCTCTCCATATTCAGCAAAGATTTTAAAGCTTCATTAGGCTTTAGGAAAAATCCAGTAGAATAATCATACTCTAAAAGTATTATTGTATGAAGACCTCGAATCAGATTTTCATGGATAACTTCATAAACTGTAGAACTTGGTGTTAATCCTGATTTCATTAACGTTACTGTTTTGCCAAAGTTATAGACATGAAGACCAGTCTCTCCAGGCAAAGCGCAAAGAATCGAAGAATTATGTATTACATGAGTTTTTATGCCATGCTTTTCAGCCCTTAGCCTCAAATCTAGATGAGTGGTTGCCACCATAGGGTCTCCTGATGCTATTAAAGCAACATCTTTTTGCTTTGCTTGATTTATGATTTCAAGCCCATCCTCGATGAAATCTCTACCAACTTTTACTATCTCATTACCTATCAAATCTTTAAGGGAATCTATTTCATCTTTTGTAATAGGGCTTGTATAAACATCCAGATAGACCTTCTCAGCCTTTTTAGCTATGTCTAGACCGATCAACGGTATTCCTTTTGCTCCGTGCAATCCTAACCCTATGAAAAATAACGCCATTGTAGTCCTAATTTCTTTAGCTTCGTATTAGTTTTTCTAATACCGCCTTTTCCCGCTAATTAGCCTCCCAAAAGGTTCTGGAGACTGGTTTAGACTTCAGCCTTTTTCGTAAAGAAAAAGGAAGGGAGCGAAAGGTCTATGGTTTTCCGTATCCAGTTGTTAGACTGTTTCGATGGTAACCTTGACTTTTGTACCCTTCTTGGCCTCTTCCAGTACAGTAACCTCGTTTCTTCCCCGACTCCCCCCTGAGAATAGGCTGTTTAAGCTTTCCTTTGCGTTCTTCTTCAGGTCCTTGTTCAGCTCTAGTGTGATTTCTCCTATTTTAACCACCCCGTCCCTCACCTCCGGACTACGTGTTTGCTAAGACTTCCTTATAAATTCTGCTCCTTTGCCATGGGATTCTTGTTCTTAGACTCATTTTACCACGAAACTCTTATCTACCAAGCCTGCGAAGCTTTGGTGGTATGGATGAGCTGGATCTGAAGATATTAGAGGCCCTTAGAGTTGATTCCCGTAGACCCTATTTGGAGTTAGCTAAGGAACTTGGGGTTTCTGATGCGACCATACATCTTAGGGTCAAGAAGATGGTTGAAGAAGGTGTGATCAAGGGCTTCACCATATTGATAGACCATGAGAAGCTTGGCTATGGTATGACTGCCTTTATTGAGGTTCAAGTCAAGCCTGGGACAGCCGACGAGACAGTCTTAAAGCTGAGTAGCATAGACGGCGTTCTAGAAGCTCATGAAATACATGGACACTGTGACATATTGTTGAAGGTGAAGGCAAAAGGCTTGGTCGATCTGAGGGACAAGATAGTGAATCAAATAAAAAAAGTTGGAGATATAGTCTCAAGCGAAGCCTACACCGTATTGAAGGTTGTGAGAGAGGAACACAGCCTGCCTATCCCTACCGCTATGAGATAGAGAGTTGTTGTCTGATGGGCGAGGAGGGTCTGATTCTTCCTCTCGTTCTTCCGTTGGTTGCAGCCTCGCTTATGGGTCTCCTGTTGCAGAGGGCCGGCCTATCACTGGTAGCTGGATATATTGCTGGCGGAATAATCGTGGGCCCAATCCTAGGACTCGTAGAACATTCCTCACAAATACTTAGCTTCCTGAGTGAACTGGGAATAATTCTCATCACCTTCGAGATAGGATTAGCCGTGAAGATGGACTTCTTCAGTAGGGGAGGAACGAAGGCCGCGGGGATCGTCGGAGTAGAGGTCGCAATTATCTCACTGATCTCATACATGGCTGGATCGGCTCTATCTCTAAGATGGGGAGATACCCTCGTCCTAGCTTTCATGGCTGTAAATACAAGCACAGCTATAACCTTCAAGATATTGGAGGAGAGGCGTTACCAGCAGGCAGAGTCGAGGAGGCTCGTCTTAGCTGTGGGTGCGTTTGAGGATGTAGTCGCAATAGTAGGCTTGTCGATATTTCCCATCTTGTCACACGCTGGAGTTCCCTCTCTATTAGACTTGCTGAGAGTAGTCGCTGCGATACTCGTATCTATCACTGTAATGGTCTACTTGGGCCTTCGAGTCCTGAGGGAACCTCTCGGATGGGTCGCAAAGAGGGAGAGCGAGATATTTGTCGCTATCAGCCTGGCAGTAGTATTGATTTACTCGTATGTTAGTGTCATTTCAGGCCTCTCGGCTGCGTTAGGAGCCTTTGTTGCAGGGCTCGCGATCTCGAACTTGGAGGTTTCTGGGAGTGTTTCTGATAAGCTTCGCTCCCTGAGGGATCTTTCAGCCCTAATCTTCTTCTCATCTATAGGCGCCTCTCTTCCTATTGTGAGAGATCCTCTATTGATCATTATAGCCTTGGCCGTGGCTTTACTAGTTGTCTTCATGAAATTCTTCGGCTTCAGCGTCTCATCGTGGATGTTGGGTTTGAGGCTTGAAGACTCGTTCAGACTCGGGCTCTACATGCTTGCCATAAGCGAGTTTGGGGTCATAATAGCCAAAGATGCGACAGAGTCAGGGGTTGCGTCTCAAAGCATCTATTTGGTCAGTGTCATAGCACTTGTTGCTTCAGCCGTTCTTTCATCTTCTTTAGTGAAGTATGAAGACTCTCTGCCTAAGAAGCTTTCAGGGCTGATGCCTCCACCACTTCGCTTGAGCTTAGAGCGGTTCTTCACGACCTTAAGAGATGCAATGACAAGTCAGTTTTCTGGACTGGTGGAAATTAGGAGGGCCCTATGGGAACTTGTAAAGAGGTTGGCGATCATTTCTATTGTGGTCTTTGGCGCCAATCTTACTATTGCCTACATAACGCCGCTCTTACCTTCAGCCATAAGACCCCATATAGAAACCGCTATCGGACTTCTTACTATTAGCATCGTATCGTTAATAGCTATAAGGATGAAGAAGGTGTTCGTTAGACTGAGTAAGAGTGTCGTTGCTAGAATAGGTGATTCGCAACGGCAGGCTGGAGACATAATGGTGGGGTTCCTGTATACCCTCACTATAGGAGTCGTTTCCGCAGCTATGATAATTGTCTCCTATGCGCAAATCGTAAGGGTCTTCACCCTGATCCTAAGTAGAGAAGGGGCTAGTGTAGTGTCTTTCCTTCTAATAGTCGCCATCTTGATAATCACCTATAGGTACGCTCTACTATTGGCTAGGAGGTTAGAGAAGATTTTTGAAATCAAGGGATAAACGTTGTGGAAAGTGCTTTGTAGTAATTTTAAATAAGAGATTTTTCCTTTTGAAGATGGGCCTGTGGCTCAGCCAGGTAGAGAGTTGTCCTATAGCGGCTGGCTCTTAACCAGACAAGAGTTTCGGGTTAATAGGTCGTGGGTTCAAATCCCACCAGGCCCGCTTACAATTAAGTTCAAATTCCTTTTGAAAACTTTATGTAGCGTTAAGACTTTCCACTGCATCGCATCGAAGCTTAGCAAAGTATAAGATCAAACCTTAAAAAGATCGCTTGTAGCTATGCCACAATCTGAGCCAGCAATAGAGTCTCTTAAGGCTGTAGTCAAGCCTTGGTACGATTCTTTATCTGATCCAGCTGGAGCGCAAGAAAATGTGTTGGAAAAACTCCTTGAAGATTATAGTAGGACAGGGTATGGCAAGACTCATAATGCTACACCTTCTTTGACCATAGATGAGTATCGAAGAAGATTCAAACCTATTGACTACAATAGCCCCAAACCTATTATAGACCGAGTATCAAAAGGAGATTTCCAAGCATTGCTTCCAGAACCCACTGTAGCATGGGTAATGACAAGAGGGACTACTGGTGTACCAAAGATCTTGCCTATTACTTGCAAGCATCTGACTCAAGTCTTGTATTGTGGGGCGAGAGCATTAGCCAACTATGTTTTGAGGACGAGAAAGTTCGAAATTCTTTATGACAAGGTCCTCAATCTAAACTTCCCTTCACGTATAGGTACAATTCAAAGCGGTAATGAATTAACAACTTATGGACATAGCTCAGGAACCTATGCAAAGATAAATCCAAGTTTTGCAGGAGTTGACCTTGTTCCACGTCAAGAAGAGATCGATGCTCTAGGTGGAGGTCTTACGAAGAAAGATTGGGAAGCACGGTTCGAGTTAACTTACAAATTGACCAAGGGTGAAGATGTTAGAGTTTGCACGGGCGTTGCACCTGTGATAGTTTCATTTGTCAGATACGTAAAGCGCCATCATGGAAAACTTCCTAAAGAGTTTTGGAGAATTGGAGGCATTTTCTGCACTAGCGTACCTAAGATTCACTGGAAGTATGCACCAATTCTAAGATACTTCTACGGTGATACACCTGTCATAGAGATGTATAAAGCGACAGAAGGTGTTTTTGCTCAACAACTGGATGACTTACCCTATGTTTCGCCTAATTATGATGCCTATTTCTTTGAAGTTATTAATGGGAAAAGGGTGAAGATGCTTTACGAGATGAAGAGAGGTGAATGGGGAAGACTTCTCGTATCTTCTTGTCTCTTTCCTAGGTACGATATTGGAGACATGATAGAGTGTTTAGGCAGAAATTACTTTAGAGTCTTTGGCGGCTCGAAGAAGCACCGTCCTAGTGCACATATTTTACCGAGCTTTCACCCGATGGTTTATCTGAATTTTTTGGAGTACGCCTTGCTGCGATAACACCAGAAACTATGACTATAATCCCTATAGCAATCAAAATGAGGGACCACCACTTTCCAACTCCCATAATGCCCGATAGGCCTATGATTATTAGCACCAATCCTCCAATAAAAGAGCCTATCGCTGAACCCTTATAGGCAGGAGTCGCATACCTTATGCCTGCTTGAACTATTAGTATGATACCAAGACCAAATATGAAGTATGCCCACCAATGTGCCCAACTTATATAGTTCATCTGAGCCATGTAGAAAGCGACCCCTAACCAGATCAGGATTAAGCCGCCTAGATAGGGCCTGTCCAATCTCTCGACTTTTCTCCCTTTTCGTACTTCTCCTCTTTCTCTCTTTTCTCATGTTTTTCTCCCTTTTCTCTCTCATATCTGCGCTCGACAGGAGGTATGGTGGGAGCAACAATCTTACTACCGCAGTTAGGACAAAAGACAGCATCAGAAGGTATCTCGGCGCCACATTTTGGACAGAAGGGCATATCAACCGTTAAGAATTTCAATTGAAATATAAACCTAACGTTCTCATAAATAGAAAAAAAGAACCAGTGATCAGCAAGATTATGCTAATCTACACAGATATGTTTTTATTACCTATTTATAAATCATTGTTGTGAGAAATTGGCTTTAATCGAAGACATAATAGGATTGATTTCAGGTAGCATTTCTGGTATACCAACCATCGTTATAATGATCATTCCCTTCATTGTAGGTCTGATAACAGGCTTCTTCATAAAAAAGCTTCTTAAGATAATGATAATCGTGGCAATTTTGGCACTGATAGCATCTTACTTTGGTCTCATCAACCTTGCCAGCATAGCTATGGAACTGAAAGATCTTGCATTGAAATATGGACCAGAGGTTTACACTTACGTAACTTTAATCATAGGAATATTGCCATTAGGGCTAGGATTCATTATTGGCTTAATTATTGGATTTCTGCTGAGCTAAAACTAAACTGATTGTTCAGAAGTTACCAATCATACTGGATTTTGCGTTCTAATCGTTAGTATTTTATAGCCTTCTAATCAATTAAACATATGAGAAAATGATAGAGGAGAGAGAGAAGATCGTAATTGGTTCATTTTTAGGCTTATTACTGGCTCTATTAGTTATCATAATTATGCCTCCTTTATCACAAGAAGCTACGTATTCATCGGATTCTTTTAGAATAGTGCCAATATCAGCGGAGGATTTAACAAAAGGTAGTTCTGACCAGATAATAGACATAGTTCAACCTGACTTATCATATCAGCTTCAATCGCCTATCTTGATCAATCTGGCTTTGACTTTAGCATCTGCTGTATTTATCAGCTTCGTATTGTCTCTGAGTATTAAGACGAAGTTAAAGTAATTGTAAGAAAGATTTAAACTGAAGAGATCACATTTACTATTAAGGTAATAATTGTCATACACAAAGGACCAGAATTATAGCGAATTTACAAAGATCGTTTCCTTACTTTATCTTGCACTGATAATATTAACGATAGGCTTGATGATCCTCTCTTTCCCATTGGGTTTATACATTGTCTTCATTTCGGATCTAGCAAGAAATGCCATTAACACATTTGGAGAGCAAATCATTAACTTCGTTAGAGGATTGTTCATCATTTTTTGGCTTATCTATCTAGTCCTTTTTGTCAAAGCTATTCAAGGACCTCGCTTACCACTAAACAAAGTTCCAAGATCAGCTTTGAACCACGGACTTAAATCCATTTTTGATAACACCCTATCTGCATTATCTGTAACTTTTTCAGCCCTCTTACTGATTACTGTATTCATAACGTTACTACAAAATAGTGTAGGCATTGAGACAGGCTCTATCCCGGAGATAGACCCCGTTTTGACGTTTATATCCTCGTCCATCGCACCTCTAGAGGAAGAGATAATCTTTAGAGTTGCCATTATCGGGACGTTATCTGTTATTCTTTTATCCATAAGAAGAATTCGTTTTAATCCTCTCAAAGTTCTATGGCATCCAGCGAGGTATGTCTCAGAGCTAGGAAAAAAAGCAACTAGAATAGTGTATTTTTCTATCTTTGTGAGTGGAACTTTATTTGGCTATGCTCACATAGCATTTGGAACTGGATGGGAAATCGGTAAAGTAACGACCAGCGCTTTAGCAGGTATTATTCTAGGATTGATTTACTTCTTCTACGGGTTTCCAGGTGCGGTCTTACTTCATTGGTCGTTCAACTATTTTTTAGATTCATATTACTATTTTTATGAAGTGATAAAAGATGGCGGTCTTTCTTACTTTGCTAATTTCATCGTAATTATCTTTGGGTTGGCATCTGTTTTGTTCCTTTCAATTTATGCTCTTAAAAAATTGTTTAAAGTTAATAATAAACAAGGAATCATTGAAAGAGAGAATAATGCAAGATTTTAGATTATTTTTGCTAAATTTTTTTATAGAATAGTTTAACATGGACCTTATACATAGGCTTGCTGTGCTGTAATATGTGTATCTTGGGCAAAAGTGAGCTTGTAAAGCTGATAGAGAGATACAAGTGCATATACCCCTTCGATCTTGAGCTTGTGGATGGAGATGGTTATGTTTTGACAGTCAAGGAAGAGACCACTCTAAACTACCTTGAGCATAAGAATCTTATCTCTTATGAGATTGTATTCACACCTCCTGGTTATGTTGCTCATTTAACTGCCAAGAGCAAGTATGGTAGAATGGGCTTGTCTTTTCTAAACGCAGCAAAGGTTCATAGCGGATTCGTTGGAAGATTAGCTCTTGAACTCGTCAACCTCAGCAATGATAGGCAGCCTATAACCATTAAAAGAGGGGATCCATTAATGCACATAGAATTCATGACAAGAATGGGCGATCCCAGCCCTTACACTGGACCATATATCTTTCAATACATGAACGATGAAGAGGTGAATCTATACCTGAATCTATTGTCCAGTGATTTTATGGATATTTACACTAATTTGAAGAGTTTAGCTGAGAAGAGGTTGGGTAGAGCATATTGATTGAGAAAACGATATTAGAGGATGAATCTATATTTAGATAGAGATGACAAGCGAGTTTAATGAGGACGGTAAATCAGCAGGTAAGGCTGAGGAGCAGATAAAAGAAGCAAAAATGCTTGCTTCTCGGCTTCAAAGAGCAATAGACACAGGTCGTTCAACATCAAGCAAAATGATGGAAATAGACAAATTTGTAAGTCATCGCTTGATCACAAAGACAGCGTCTGCTCTCCAAATCATAGACAGTCTTGCCAAGGAAGCTCGAAGTGTTGCCATGAAAGAGGAGTTTAACAGGATTTACATAAAACTTCTTGCCCTTTTTAACGAGTTCAAACTCATAGAGAATAAAGGATATGGGACCATGGTCAGATCAGGTCTTGTAGATGTGAATAGATTGAACGATTTGATAGATGTAGACACGGATTTATTGAATACTGTTACTTTGCTCCATAATTTTGTTGTAAGGATATCACCGAAGAGGTCTGTTAAGGTTGATGAACGTAAAGAAATCCTAGAGATGTTAGACGAAATAGTTTTAGCTCTGACAAGACGTAACGAGATCATGAGAAAAGTAGAAAAAGAGGAAGATTAAAGGCAGTAGCTTTTTCCAACTAAAACCAAGTGGCATAGGTGCGGGGGTGGGATTTACGCACAAATTTACCAGTAAAATACAGTCACTGAAGAATCTAGGATTTTCAATTAGACATTATAAAAGTATAGAAAACTGTATTTTTTAATATTTCTTGCAGAATTTGAAACGAGACTTCGTTCTTTTGGAAAAGAAAAGTTTGTTGTAACTCATTAGTTTGATCCAGCAATTTGCGATAAACTACAAAGCCTATTGAAGATATTTAGTTTAAAACGCCAGTATGCGAATAAGTTTTACATTGAAACATCCAAAAAACCTCACGTTATAAAGATTCTGTTATCAGCAACTAAAAGAAAGTTGCTAATTAAGATCCTCCAATTCGTAACATAAAAGAATAAACACGCTTACCGAATAGATGTGTTGAAGCTGTCAGGCATCTGAAAGAAGTAAATGAGAATATTGTTTATCAAGAGGGCTTGAGTGCTATTGTTTTTTCACCATTCCATTTCGTCAATGCTGTCAAGTTCTTCAGTCCATTCGTCATCCTCTTGTTCCCACGTATCTTCTCCATAAGTTATATCATGTTTCGGAGGTTCTTCCCCATCTTTTCCAGCTTCCGTTTTTTCTTCAGACTCCTTGTTCTCTTCACTTGTTTTTTCAACCGCTCTTATAAGTTGACCTTTTTCCACTTCCTTTGAAGCCAATTTGGATTTAGATTGCGATTGTTTAAGCTTCTCAACCAACCGCTTACATTTCTGTCGTTCATTACTGTAAGCCAAAGCCATATACACTATGAAAAGAAAGATACCAATCCAGACACTATACATAACAGCATTGGATAGACCTTCAGAACTGGATTTGGGTGTGGTTATAAAAGCAGAAGCGAATATGAAACCAAATATACCATGTCTTATTATTGTTTTAGGCATGTTTTTCTTTATTCTTTCTATCTCAAGTTTTACTTCTTGGATATGCTCTGAGCTGTGTAAGTAAGTGTTGATTTGTTCTAATGCTTCTTGTATCTTGTTTTCGCCATATGCTTCACAAATGAAAACGACGTTTGGCTTTGATTCTGCGTAGAATTGGAGCAGAGCGTTTTTTTCTATCGTCGCCAATGTCTCCAATTTCAATTATGAGCTCTTTTCCTTCAATTTGGGCATACACATCAGCAATTATCCGTGCCCCTCGTATAATCAATTGTTTTTTAAGCTCAACGCTGCCGTAGGGTTCAAGTCTCTTTTTCCACTCAACCTGCCGCATTATATGCTCTTCTCTCGGCATAAACTCATTCCAGCTAAATGATAATCAATGTAAAAGAGAACATTAAATAACAAAAGAATTGCGGATTCAAAATACAGATTAAGAAGCCTATTTTAATAGAGCATGAGTTTGGAGGCCCTATGGTCATCCATGGTAAGGTTAATGCACATAGCATATCGCTTTTTGCCTTTCTTTTAACGGTGATTAATGGAAACGGTTATTGTTTGATTTATGGTGGGAGAAATCTGA
>JBNAWJ010000043.1:0-12396 GCA_049699795.1 Nitrososphaerales archaeon
TAACATCGGCATTATCTTTAGCCTATATAGCGACTTTAAAAGCCGTTGAAATCTGGCCGCTCGCGCTGTCTCTTCCTTTTATCGCAATCGTATTATTCGCTTTATTCTATATTTACTACGATAGAAGAGGGGATTGACTAACCTGAATGAAGACGAGAATAAAGGAACTTAGGGAGAAGCACGGTCTTACGCAGGAGGATCTTGCCTGGAAAGTAGGGGTTACTAGGCAGACTATTCTCTTCCTAGAAAAGGGGAAGTATAACCCTTCGCTGAGATTGGCTTACAAAATTGCCCATGTTTTTAACGTAAAGATCGATGATGTCTTCTCTTTCGAGGATGAAACAACTACCGTGTGATTTTTAATAAGCTATTCCTCATCATATCTCTGAGCCTTTCCATATAACATAAAGGTGGGGTCGGTGGGATTTGAACCCACGATCGCCAGCTCCCAAGGCTTGTTCAGATTTAGAATCTTTGGAATCCTAAACCAAGCTAGACGACGACCCCTTCCACTCGTTCAATTTATTTTCTATTATACTTTCTCCAATTTTATCTCTTGTTAAAACAATTATTTATCCCACTGTTTTTAAGGTTGAGCCAGCATTTAGTAATTAAATTAGTGTGCTTTAGAATGGGTATTAGAAGGTTCTTCAGCCTTAAGAGGAGAGAAGAAGAATTATTCGAATCTATAGATAAACAATTAGGACTAACTATAGCGGCTGTCGATCATTTAGGCGAATCATTAAGATACCTAAAGATGCTCGACTTTGAAGCTTTTAAAAGAAACTTTTTAGAAATCGATTATTTGGAGAAAAAGGCTGATGATATTCATAGAAATATTGTCGAGGAAATTTGTAAAGGCGCATTTTTTGGTGGCATAAGGGAGGATCTTTTGAATATGCTTGAAAAAGTAGACAATATCGCTGATAGTGCTAAAGACTCGACTAAAATCTTGATGCTAAGGAGGCCTGAGGATAAAATCATAAACTATGTATTTGAAGATAACGACTTGATGGATTTTCTATCGAATTGCCTCATGGCTGTAAAGAAATTGAAAGAAGTCATAAATGGATTGGAGAAGGGTAAGAACTTTGCCTTTGAGCGTATTGGCGCTGTAGAAGAGTATGAAGAGAAAGCCGATGAATTAAAAGCAAGAGTACTGAATCGAATATTCGAGAAGGCTGAAGAATTCAATGTATTGAGTGTGATGCAGTTTAAAGACTTCATAAACATAGCCGATAACATTGCTGACAATGCAGAAGACGCCAGTGATATAGTTCTCATATTGATAGCAAAAGGGTACAGCTAAAGTGCAAATAATATTATTGGCACTGTTGGTAGCTTTCATATTTGGCTGGAATAACTCTAGCCTTTTTAAAGGAGGCTTAACGAGTTCAGGGCTATTATCCTATAGGAAGAGCATAGTCTTGACAAGCCTAGGCTTGTTATCAGGGGCTTTGATAGAGGGTAATAAGATGGGAAAGGCTTTGATAGGTTCTATAACAGAGAGTACAACCACTACAGCTTTGCTAATTGTTTTCATAACAACCTTCTTGTTGATGCTAATCCTTACCATTTTTCACATACCTGTCAGTTTGTCTCATGTCAGCGTTGGGGCTTACGTTGGTGCTAACTTTGCCATTGGTCTATCATTAAATACTGCAAATTTAGAGCTGATAATCTTATCTTGGGTTTCAGTTCCAGTTTTTAGTGCTTTAATTACAATATTAATTTACAAGTTTATAGCTCGAATAGCCCAGAACTTCAGCCTTCTAAAACTCGACGCCTTTAATAGAGTAGCAGTAATCATAGTCGTATTTTACATCACTTATGCCTTAGGCGCTAATAACGTAGGCTTAATAAATGGATTATACATGCCTTTGATCAATGATCCTATTTTACTAGAATTTATGATAATTTCTATTGCATTATCTGCAGCTTTAGGAATTATAATTTTGGGTAAAAGAATTACAAAAGCGATGGGAGAAGACTTGATAGTTCTTAGCCCTATCAGTGTACTTACAAGCATGTTTAGCAGTGCTTTGCTTATGTGGCTCTTCACTCAATTTAGCATACCTATATCCATAACTCAAGCAGTTATAGGGGGCATTTTTGGCGCAAGTCTTGTAAAAAAGCATGTGATTTTTAATAGAGTTATGTTATATGAGATAGTTGGTAGTTGGATAGCTATTACAACTATTAGCTTTATTTTGTCTATGCTTATCATGAAGGCTTTTGTATGAATTTAAAATTGATGCTGTTTTGATATGCTATGCAAAAATGAGATTTAAACCCACGACCGCCAGCTCCTAAGCTATGGAATGATCTTTTTAACACCTTTTGACCGAATGGCAACCCTCATAGCTTGTGTCAGAAATTCGCTCGCATCAAGGATTTCTAGCATCACAGGCTTTGAGTCCTTTGTAAAATGAACGATTACAGGGCCCATTTCTTCAGCATAATCAATCTTTTCATCGCTAATTTCGTACACAAGTATGTCCTCTTCCCTATCGTACTTAACCTTCATACCTTTCCCTCCTAGCTGGATAGAACGTTATCACCTTAATGATATCTCTCTTTCTGTATTATTTCTTAAATACTTTGTAAAAAGATTCTCATGGAACAAGAAGAGAAAATTCTGTTAATAGGGTTATCGGTAACTTCTCATAAGTTTTTAGAAGTGGGGTCGGTGGGATTTGAACCCACGACCTACAGGTTCCTCCACGCTCCAGAAGCACATCATCCAACTGTCAGCGAACCTATAGACATCTCTGGAGCCTGCCGTCCTACCTCACTAGGGTTCTCGAGGAACCATGCTAGACGACGACCCCTTCATCAGAATTTTTCTAAAACTCATTTTTATCCTTATCTGATTTATCATAAACTTAAATCGATTCTAATGATTATAAGAGATAGTCTTGAGGATAATAATGCACGTTGATCTGGATGCCTTCTTCCCATCAGTAGAAGTGAGAGAAAATCCAGAATTGAGAGGGAAACCAGTGATAGTTGGTGCAGATCCTAAAGAAGGTAAGGGAAGAGGAGTCGTTGCTTCAGCATCCTACGAAGCAAGAAAGTTTGGTGTTAGATCTGGTATGCCCATATCCAGAGCATGGAAACTATGTCCTCAAGGAGTATACATAAGACCGAACTTTGACCTTTACACTAGGGTATCGAATAACATTATGAAGATTTTGAGAAATTATGCTGATAAGTTCGAGCAGTATGGAATAGACGAAGCCTTCTTAGATGTTTCCAATAGAGTCAGAGATTTTGAGGAAGCAAGAGAACTGGCAGAAACGATAAGAAGAGAAGTCTTTGACAAAGAAAGATTAACTTGCTCTATTGGAATAGCGTCGAACAAACTTTTAGCAAAGATCGCATCAGACTATAGAAAGCCTTACGGATTAACTATTGTCAAGGAAGATGATGTTGAAAGATTTCTATCAGGGCTCAAAGTTAGAAAACTACCAGGAGTAGGTCCTAAGACTGAAATAAAGCTAAAAGAAATGAAGATAAAAACTATTGGCGATCTAGCAAAAGCCAGACTGGATGATTTGGTCAAGGTCTTTGGAGTTGTCTGGGGAACAAGACTTCATGAATCAGCGAGAGGAATAGATGAGAGTGAAGTGCAAGAGGAGTATGAAATTAAATCCATAGGAAGAGAGTTTACTTTTGAGGAAGATACAAATGATAAAAATCTTGTCTTTAAGACTATAGATGATCTGGCAGAAGAGGTTCATGATGAATTGATGAAAAACAGATTTTATTTCAAGACTGTGAATGTGAAGATAAGATACGAAGATTTTGAGACTCATACTCATGCCAAGTCACTATTCTTTCCAACAAATAGTGTTGATACCATAAAAGATATTGCAAAAAAGCTTACTTTGCCCTTTCTTCAAGCAAACAAGAAGATAAGACTGATTGGTGTAAGAGTCTCAAATTTAACTTTTAACTATAAGCAGATAACTCTTGAATAGATATCGATAGACTAACCTTGTGGATATGGCTTTCGAAAATCACTATAACCAATAATTACTCGAAATACGAGGCTTTTTGCTGGATATGTTCGTGATGCCCAGAATAGTTCCTATACTAATCACGAATATATGATAAATACACACGGTAATTTGACGAAAAATGAAAGATTTATAAACATAGATTTCTGCTCTATAGCTGGAATCTATCGATGTCTATCGATAGCGGGCTTTTTGTTGAGAGGGATAACCTTCTTAACGATGTATCATCTGAAGGCATCCCTAAAGATAGAGCCCTTATTCATAGCAAAGTTGTACCTCAGTTAGAAGCACCATTAAAAAAGCCTACTGTAAGACCAAATTTTACATTCAATAGGAAGGAAGGTTTAAACTCTCTCTACAAAGCTGGAGCAATTCTATGGCTCCTTTTTTGCCAAAGATACCCTTCCTTGAGATTTGGTAATACTTATCACATAATAAAAGAAAGCATGAAAATATATAGGAAAAGATTGAATAGTCTTTCGAATGATCCAAGATGCCTCGATTATCTTTCCTTGATAGACCATCGTCACATGAAAGAGAAGCACTGGATTTATGCTGTTTATATTGCTACCATTACATCACTACCTTTATTGTATAAAGTATGTAATAGTCAGAAGATTTTGACGGCTATACTGGCAAAGACATCTTTTGCGAACAACGTCAAGTTGCTGGATAACCTTAACGATGAAATTCATGATCCTTCACAAGCACTAGACTCTCTAAAGAATTGGCTATCTGCTCATACGAGAGGAGAATATAGTCATCAAGAATTGAATCTAGATGATGTAACTAGAGCTGAAAATTCTGCCTTTGAGATGGGGGTATGGGTCTTTAACGATGTGAATTCGTGCAGAGTCAAAACTTCTCAGATGTATGGAGCATATTTGAAAGATGCCATAAAGATAGTCGATGGGCAGATAAATTCCATCAAACACAAAAAGGATAGAAAGGGCAGACTTCCTTCCTTAAGAGAATACATAGTAAAAATCTCTGAAAAGAGCATCGGAGACTTGTGGATAGATATCGATTTGTGCCTTTTTGAAAATGGGGTAGGAGGTCTTGACAAGCATCAAGAGAGAGCCCTAGAATCTCTGAAGTTTGGGAACTCTCTCATATTCAAGTCCTGTCTGTTCTACGATGATGTTCAAGATATATATGAGGATTTGAGCACTAAATCTATCAACAGTTCAATAATACTTGCCATTGAGAAGGGTATAATATCTTACAATGATGTCAAGGATGAGAGTGCTCAAGAATTGGTAAAGAAACTTAAAGAGAACGGCATCCTCATGGATATCGTAAGGCTTGCAGACCTTTTCTTCATAACAGGAATAGAGAAACTCTATGAAATAGAAGACTCTTTAGAAGAATTTTTGGATAGGGAAGGTCTTGTTCAGAGCTATAGGCTTCTTAGAATGTTCCTAATAAGGAAGATACTTAACATGAATAGGGATTATGAGAGTCTGAAACTCTTTCTATCCTCTTTGGGAGACCTTAAAAAGATAAAGAGGGCTATACCTGATGATATAATGGCACTAAAAAGATACCTAATGCAGTAGAATTCTAGGCTAAAAACCTTATTAGTATAAAAAGCAAGATAAGTTAGACTCTAGAGTGAAAACGGATAGGTTCTATACTGGGCACGAGCTCTTTGATGAGATAGTTACGATAAACTATGGATCCTCGATCTTAGTAATAGATGAGAGCTTTATGGAAGCCAAGAATCTGTTATTGACTCTCTTCAGAAAGCAGAAGCCCTATGAGCTAGTGTCTTATGAAGTCAAGGCTCCCAGCGGTCAAGTCTTTACTATAGGAAACCTATCCCTTAGTGACGCTAGTGTAAATATCAACAAATTGAGAGAAGATTCTAAAGAATCTGTCATCATCCACAACTATCTTCCAGACTTCATAATAAAATATGAACCTGAAGCATTCCTGCGCATGCTTGAAGGATGGCGAGATCGTATAAGGAGCAATAGAACAGTCGAGTTCTATCTTCTGCCAAAAGATGCCTTTCGTGAAGTAGAGAAGAAGATGATGTCGATAGTAGATGGGGTAATAGAGATAAGGGTAAAGAGAGAGGGAAAGAGCTTTAGTCTGAGCTTCATAGTAATGCGCTGTTGCAAGCCAGAGTATCACCTCCATGAGTTTCGCTATAAGATCGAAGGCTCTAACCTTCTTATAGAATGGGAAGGAGAGTTCAGAGATAGACTTCCTCTAATAACTTTTGATGAGATAATACATAGAGTTGAAGGCTACAAAAGAGACCTTCCTTACCTAAGAATAGAGCGTGGTACTGGACTGCCCACAGGTCTGCCCACTTATGACTACTGGCTACTTTCACAATTAGAAGGAAGAGACATGTTCTACATCAAAATACTCTTCTACGAACGCTTCGATGATATATTGAAGAGGATAGCAAAGTGGCACATGCTTGGTTATATAAGAGTGGTAAAGAAATCTGAAAAGTTAGTAGATGAGAGAAAGTTCAATATAGGCAAGCCTGTTTCTTGGAAGACGAGGCTTGCCTTAAATCTTCCTTTAGGTTTTCTTAAAAGGTTTGTAATAAGTAGAGATCGTATCAGAGCTGTGCCAGCTGATGTATATTCAGCGGAAAAGAGGGCAATTTTCGAATTCCTGAAGATATTCTTTGGCGAGAGTACAGACCTTGGAATAGAATCTCTTGAAAATCTACTCAGTTTAGAAGAAGGTTTTCACGAAATAGTCGGTCGTAGCACTGCAGCAGAACGCATCAGAAAGTTAGGAGAAGATGTAACCAGTAGCATCGATCTTAAATATCTTCCAAAGATCATAAAAACAACCATCTATATAGGCTATAAACTGGATTGTAACGTAAGAGAAGTCTCGCCGGATCTATTCGTGGTTACGGTTTACGATTGCTTCCTTTGTGAAGGCATGAAATCTATAAGACCTGTCTGCCGATCTATAAATGGAGCATTGACTGGAGCTTGTTCATTAACCTTTAAGAAGATGATGAGCTGCAGGGAGATAAAGTGCAAGGCTCTAGGGGACGAGAATTGCGTATTTGAATTAAAGATTGAAAGGTAGCCAAAAAAGATGAGTGGCATGTGTTCAGATTACCTATTACTGAATAGAAGAATTCAAGAACCTCCGTTTACAAAGTACCGTCTTAAGAGAATCTGGCTTCCTTTAACAGCGTATGGTATGCTATATGGGTTTGCAAGTGACGTCATGGGAATATCAGGAGGACTTTGGACCTATTCTATCCCTTATTTTTGGATTCCTTTTTGGTTTCTTTTCATGTTTTCCAGTATAATCATAATCGAAGCATTAGAATGGTTTTGGTATAATGGATTATTTAAGAAAGGGACAAGGAACGCACCGATACTCAAGGAATTCATCATCCCGATTGATTATTATTTGACTGGCATGTATGGCGGAGCTTTTGAAAACTATGTCATATATTCTGGCATTTTAGTGTATACTGGTATAGCTCCCGCTTCTCCAATGATTTTGGTGCTTCTATGGGGATTTAGCAACGTCGCGCTATTCACTCTGATAAGAGAAATATGCCCAGAATTTCATATAGGAAGGGTAAAAAAGTCAATTATTACAGCAGCTCTTACTCTTATACTACTCTTCATTTTAGTGGCAGGATACGCTATAGAAAGGTCTTCTTGGGCATTACTGCAGGCATTCATCATCATTACAGCCTTAAGGTTTCTTTCCATGAGAAATCGTCATAAAGAATATAAGAACTATCTTACGCTTGCCTTTCTTCTTCTTTCTTTAGCTTTTGTGGCTGGTGAGATTATATTAATTCTCACATAGTTCTATTTTAACGATTTTTCATAAAGAGATTAAGCAAAAGTCATAATTTTATTCCTAAAACAGGGAGTATCGCTCTTAAGTCCTTTGTATCTATTGTAGCACGAGCATTGAACTTCACCTGCATTTCAGCTAGAGATAGCATTGAGATCAATGATGCCTTATCACTACTTGAGAGATTCAACTTTTCAAGTTCATTTCTTAGACAACCTGTGTTGAAGGCAATACTGAAACCAACTTTTTTGAACAAGGATACATTAGACACATCATCTCCTATAGCGATGCATTCTGATAATTTGAAGCCATACTTTTTAACGATCTTGGCAAAGTGGTAATCCTTGTTCTTCATGTCTATTATTGGAGGGTTTATGCCAGCAAAGACACCATCTTTTACCTTCACACCAGTGCCTAAAGAAAAGTCAAGATTCAACCTATTCTTTAAAACATCTGTAAAATACTGAGAGGCACCTGTGCTTATAGTCCCAACTATGAATCCCTTCTCCTTTAGAATCCTTACAGTATCTTCAGCTCCTTCCATCAATGGAACGGAATTTAATATTGGAGCTATATCGCTCTCCTTCAAACCTATGAAAAGTTTTAAACTATCCTTTACAGCTTGGGAGAATTTCTTTGAGCCAGCAATTACGTCTTTGTATATCCCTCTTATCTTTTCACCAAAGCCCAACTCATCAGCAGCATAGATAGATGCATAGCCATCTATTAGCACTCCATCACAGTCAAATTCGACGATCTTGTATTTTTTTGAAGAAGCCATGCTCATCGCTTAAGGGTTAATTTATCATGTTATATCCTTTAAGACTTTAGAGCAAGATTAATTTACCACTTTTACTATTGATTGTTTAGCCGGCCATAGCGACGGGGTCCGACCTGGTCTCATTCCGAACCCAGAAGTCAAACCCGTTGTCGCCGTTGTGTTAGTAAGGTGCGCGAGCCCTTGCGAAGCGACGGTGCCGGCACCCAATTCTTCTTGGTTTTTTCAACCTAACTGCTTTAACATATAAAATATGATTTTATATGTGGTTTGCGTGCTTCCGCTAGCATACTAACCATTGAAGCAAGACCTTGGAATAGGTTCATGGGAATAGATTTTTAAAACGCTATAACTACTTCTATAATTATGTGAAATAAAGTAAGATGAGAAGTTAATGAGCAAAGCCATAGAAACATTCGACCTTACAAAAAGGTTCGGTGAAGTTGTAGCAGTGGATAAGCTTAACATAGATGTCGAGCAAGGCGAAATTTTTGGTCTACTTGGACCAAACGGCGCTGGAAAAACTACAACGATTTCAATGCTTTGCACAATTCTGAAGCCTACCTCTGGAACCGCGAAGGTAAATGGTTTCGACATTATCAAGTAAAACAAGTGAGGAAGTCGATTGGCATCGTATTCCAAGACCCAAGCGCTGATGATAGATTAACAGGCAAGGAAAACCTTTACATGCATGCCAACTTGTATGGTGTGCCTCCAAGTGAACAGAAAACTCGTATTGATGAAGTTTTGAAGTTGGTTGAGCTTGAAGACAGAGCTGATGATATTTTGCGCACTTACTCTAGTGGAATGAGGCGTAGACTGGAAATCGCACGCGGCTTAATTCATTATCCTAAGGTTCTTTTTCTGATGAACCTACTATAGGGCTTGACCCCCAGACGAGAGAGCATATCTGGAAATACATTAAAGAATTGAGAAAATCTCACGACATAACCATTGTCTTGACAACTCATTATATGGAGGAGGCAGCACCGATGCTGTAATTCAGGGAATTATTGTCTTACTTCTTGGCGCGTTTCTAGGAACACAAGTGAATGCTCTTGCATTTCTTGAGGCACTACCAATCATGGTGCTTATCGCCTTTGGATTTGTAAGCATGGGATTGACGATAGCAAGCTTCATGGGTAGTTTAGAGAGCTACGGAATCTTTCAAGCTTTCATAAACATGCCTTTATTCTTTCTCAGCAGCGCACTTTTTCCAGTTCGAGGTGCACAAGTAGTAGGCTGGATACAACTTATAGCGGATTTTAACCCACTAACCTATGGCGTTGATGCTTTAAGGACGATAATTCTTGGGGAAATGTGGCAACCATTATATCCATTATACTATAACCTTCTTGTAATATGTTTCTTCGATATTGCCTTGATAATTTTCGGAACTCTTGCGCTCAGCAGAAGAAAGTAGTCCATGTAAAAGGAAACCTCGGAGATGCACTATTAAGGTTAAAGCACGCCCACGACAGATGGGAATCCCAATTATTCCTAATATCAACAGAAGATCAACTAAACGAGGCGAAAACAAAATACCTCGTAGGGGCTTTACATGAACTCGCAGAGACCGGAGCCCTAACACTACTAAAAATAGACGAATTAAAAGAGTTCCACAACTTCAAAAGTCAATACGAGTGGCTTGAAAAAAGACTTGGATTACGTCCGAGATAAGTTATTTTTCTTAACTACTGACCGCTGCCTTTCAATTCTCCTTTGAAGGAAAGTCCTTAGTTTGCGTGCATCCGCCCTTTCATATATTTCAATATTGTCGTCCGCAAGTGGATATGGAGAATAACCAATTTTCTCTAAAATAACAGGTTTTAGCTCAAGATCTATCTCGTATCCATAACTGTTACGGTTAAGCTGTCTTGCCACTTTTGTGGTTGTTCCAGAGCCAAGAAATGGATCTAATACTGTTTCGCCAACGAACGTAAACAACTTTATTAATCTTCTCGGGATTTCCTCTGGGAAAGCGGCGATACCCTCTTCCAGCCTCCCTTTTAAAGGTAAAACATTAGTTATATCCCACACTGAAAGATACCATTTCCCCTCATTAAATTCGCGCATATCTATTTTGAAAGATTTAAATTCAGGATTAATCTTTGGATAACGATACTTGCCATTTTGAAGAATTAGAATTTCCTCAAAGATGTTGTCTGGATAAAAATACATGGGATAGGGATGCTGTATCTGAACACCGCTTCGACGGCTTATTCTAATATAACCTTCAGGTTTCCTCCAAATTATTCTATCCCGATATGTGAAGCCTTCCTCCATCATTATCCTATTTATATCTGCAACAACAGGGTAAAGCCTACCCTTTATCCTAACATCTTGAGTAACAAAACAGGCAATTCGCCCAGGAGCCAAAACCCTGCGGAGCTCCTTTGCAACAACCCTCATTAAATCCAAGAATTCATCATAATCCTTAAACAAGCCTGGATAATCAAAAGGTGCATTAAAATATGGCGGCGACGTAACCATCAAATGCACAGAATGGTCTGGAATTTCCCTCATGTCTCTGCAATCGCCGAAAATAATTTTATGCCAAGTTCCCAATTCTAATTCACCTTCAAACCAAGTTTTTTCGCATATTCATCAAGCGCCGTGCAAATCACGTCTGTTTTTAATATTCTTCCAGGTGTATCGGTATTTTTACGTAAATGCTCCACAATTTTATCGAGCAACCGGGCAGTTTCCTTCGAAACATAAATCATTGGCAATTTTATCCTCAAAATAATATTTAATAATAGCATATAATAATTTTTGCTATCAAAAGCTGAGACAACCATATATACGCTATTATAAAATTCCCACAAATATGGATTTAGGAAAATACGTTCTTGACACTTTACAGATTTATTTTCCATGGGATGACGATCTCTACACATTCCTGAAAAACAATGGATTGATGTCTAAAAATCCGAATCTAAAAGTTCTTCCGCTTATTTATTCCGACAATTGCGTGAGCACACAAGGAGTTCAACAAATAAAAAGGAACTATGTGATTGATCCATCCCTTTATGGCTTAAGCGTGGCTCAACTCGGTTGGCAAAAGGTGGGTGCAAAAGAATTTGTTATTCCAGCAGAACGCCCGCAGTTACATGTGATGCCTGAAAATGAAACAATCAGGTTCAAGATTGTGCCAAAAGTTGATGGAAAGAATGAGTATCATATAGAATATAGTGTTATGAGCGCCTTCGGAAAACTTTACTCGAACTGGGTTGCTCTTTACCTCCCAATAAGCAGCGCTAAGGAACTTATCCAGAAAACAATAGCCCACTATCAGCATGTTTACCGCGACATAAAGGCACCAGTTTACTTAAACCTTGAATCGAAGCAAAGGCAAAGGGAGCAAATGCACTGGACGCCTGTAAAAGTAATCTCTTACTGTTTCTCATTGGGTGAATTTGATTACGCTGTGCAATGTCTAAGAGCCAGCGGAGTTAAAGGCGATATGCCAGCGCTCATATACGATTCCAATAATCCGCAATGCACACAGTTAATGAAGCCTTACATTAAACTTGGAATTGTTGAAACCAAAGAAGAGGCTGGATTCTGGCCACGCAACGTCCAGTTAGTAATGAAGTTAGCTCAAGACAAAATTGTCAACGGAAAACGCGGTAAGAAAATCAAAGTTAAAGGATTAATCGACGACAGCGGACTAAAAGAAAATTATATCAAAGTCCAAACACTTGACTTCCTCGAAGCCTTAGCAAAACTACGTGCATGGTATAACTCCCAACCACAATTCAAAATCAAAATTTAATATTTTCTCCATAT
>JBNAWJ010000044.1:0-12168 GCA_049699795.1 Nitrososphaerales archaeon
CTCAGCATCATAAAGAACATCGAATCCGTAGATTCTTAGCTTTCTTGCTAAGCTTCCGAGCATACCATCAACTACGAATCTTACCATATATGACCTTTCCTACTCCTGCTGGTGAGATTATTTCACCATTTAAAAAGACCTCTTTACCTCTGATAAATGTAGCATAAACGCCAGCTTTTACAACCATGTCATTGAAGGGGGAGAATTTAGCCTTTGAGAAGAAGTTTTCCTGATCAATCCTCTTTTCACTCTTTAGATCAATTACCGTAAAGTTCGCCACTCTTCCCACATCTATTTCCCCAGAATAATTCAAGGAAAACCTCCTCGCTGGTTTTATGGTGAAAGCGTCAACAACTCTATGCAAAGGGAGCAAACCATCTTTCACTAAGGTGAAAAAGACTGGCAAAGCTATTTCTAGACCAGGAAAACCAGGATGAGCTTTTTCTTTCTCTTCTAAAGTATGAGGGGCGTGGTCTGTGGCGAGAATATCTACATCTCCATCTGATATTCCTTTTAGAATTGCTTCTGTATGCTTCTTTGAGCGTAAGGGCGGTTCTACTATAGCTATTTTGCCAAACTTTTGAAATACTTCATTTGTAAGAATTGCATGATGAGGAGTTACCTCACAGGTTACATCAACGCCATTTCTCTTAGCTCTTTTGATCTTGCTTAACCCATTAAGAGTAGAAACATGGCATATGTTTACCTTTCCATGAGATCTTCTTGCAGCGTTTATGGTCATTTCTATTGCTTTTTCTTCAGCTTTTACAGGATGAGCCTTTGCATGCGAATTAGGCGATGGAGCATCTCCAACCTTTCTTATCATTTTAGGGTCTTCCGCATGAATGGAGAGCGTAATGCCTAAAGATGAAGTTGCTTTGAGTAGGTCAAATATTTCTTTTTCTGTGGAATATTTCTCACCATCCAGAGAGCTTACCATGTATATCTTCATGGCTATGCAACCAGAATTTGCTAAATCTCTAGCTTGATCGGGACTCTTTGGAGTTGCATAAAAGCCTACATCACAATAAAGCTTTCCTTCAGCTTTTTGAATTCTTGCTTTAAGCGCTTCAGGGGTTGTAGTGGGTGGCTTGTTGTTTGGCATATCCAAAACTAATGTAAAGCCTCCTGCTACAGCCGCTGCTGTGCCAGATGAGAAGTCCTCTTTGTAAGATAGCTCGAAATCTCTAAGATGAGTATGAACGTCTATGAATCCAGGAAGAACGGCCCTACCTCCAGCATCAAAAACTCTATCAGCCTTTAGCAAATTGCTATCCTTTCCTACCTTGGCAATTCTATCTCCTGCTATAGAGATGCCAGCCTCTGTAAGCTCTCTTTTTAGCCAGACCTTTGCATTGATTATATTTACAATCTCTTCCATTCTTTACTCTCTTCTAATTCAAGGAATTTCAAGAATATAACATCTCTTGTCAACAATCCTACAAATTCATTATTAGCTACAACAGGTAAAGTGTTCAACCCTCTTTTGAGAAGGATGTCTATTGCCTTTTCAATGTGACTATCAGGCTCCACATACTCGTCAACCCTCTTCATAACGTCCATAACTAAGAGCCTCTTAAAAGCAGAATCAGCATGATATATTGAGTCTCTGGTAAGAAGATCAAATAGTGTGAGGGCTATCTCTTTTTCACTTATTATGCCTACAGGTTTATCATCATCGACTACAACGATCTCCTTTGCTGGAGATTTTTTTATCTTTTCCAAAGCTTGGGGAAGCTTTGCATCAGGGTTAATAGTGATTATGGATAATGTAATAGCATCTTTAACTTTTGTCTTTTCTTTATTTTTTAAGAGATTTATGATCATCTTTCTAGTTACAAGACCTATAGGTTGAAGATCGTGGATTATGGGAAGTGCGCTTATATCTTCGTCTCTCATTCTCCTCGAGACCGTAAGAAGATCTTCATCAAGCTTGCCCGAGACAAATTTGTCACTCATGAATCCTGATACACTCATCGAAGAAGGTGATAGCCCTTTGAGGCGTTTTGTGCCAAGCTTTATGAACACATCCTTTACAGTCGCTACTCCTACTGGTCTGCCTTCTGATGTTACAACGGCTCTATCTGCCCCTTTTTTGCTCATAATATAGATAAGTTGAGCTAATTTGTCACTTTTGCTTACTGTAAAAACTCTGTCTAAAAGGATGTCTGATACCTTTATCTTATCCAATGAATCAATGCGCAATTACCTTTAGCACCTTTCTCCTGAGAAGATTCTTGTGAGGCGATGATTTTTGTCTAGAACTCTTTCCTTCTCATCAACTATCAACAACTTTCCTATCTTTTTGGCAAGCATTACATTTCTTGCCTTTGCCAAAGAATCGTTAGGATTTAATGTGGAGACTTCACGGGTCATATATTTTCCAACTTTTTCCATTGTTATGACACCAAATAAATATTGATCATAATATGATCAATATTTATTTTATGATATGTAACTTATTAAGGGTTAAGTTTGACTATGGCAAATCTTCAGGCGATCTTTCTCCTTCACGGCAATTCTCACACAAAAATCTACCGTCCAATTCCAGCAAATAATCAGACCACTGGTTGCAAGAATCACAATAGCCCGCCAAGTAACCCCTTTTCTTTCTTGGCTCACCAGCCATAATACGAGCTTTTTCTGATATTACATCCATGACTTCAGGTGTCACAGAGACTATGTCTGACATTGTTATCATGCCGACAAGTTTACTATTATGTGTCACACCTAGCCTCTTTATCCCTTGATTTCTCATAGCTCTGGCTGCTTCTCTTATGTCCTTTTCACTATCAATGGTATGTAGAGGCGAGGACATTATATCCCGTGCCAGAACCTTACTTGGCTTCAAGTCCTTTGCTATAATTTTGAGAGCCATATCTCCGTCTGTAACTATTCCCACAGGTTTATCGCTTTCAGTAATAACTATGCTCCCAACTTTATATTCGATCATTTTGAGAGCTAAATCCTTTGCCGTCTCATTAGGAGACGCTGTAATAACAGGGCTATTCATAATCTGTCCTACTAATACTCTTGTACGCACTGACGAATCTATGGTCAACCTTTTCCCGTCTTTTTAATTAATTAGATTGCATTAAATACTTTGCTCACCAAATCCCGCAGAAACTATCTTTCCACCACTTGGTGGGAGAGCTCTTACTATATCATCAAGATTTATAGCCTTGAATAATTTTGACTTTTCTTGAGCCATTTTAACAAGATTGGTTTTGACCTTTTTAGCAGTTTCGCCAATCGTATCTCTATCAGGCTCTAATACAACATACGCTAAAGTGTTTTTCTTTACAGCGCTTGGCGGTCCTCCCATAACTGCTATGCCATCTTCTATCTGACGTGCACCTATAGCGATTTTAATCTCTAAATCTTTAATGTAGTTCTTTTTTCCTTCAATTAGAAAACTACCTTTTGGCAGATACATGCCACTTGGGGCTTGAGCTTTAACTTGCTTCGGTTCGACCCAGTAAGCGTCCATAGATGTAAAACCTTCCTTCCATGCTCTACTGTAACTAGCGACAGCTTGGGCTGTCTCATTTATGCTTTTCTCCATTTTTGGACCAGCGTCTTTCAATATGAAGAAAGGTGATCCTGGAATATCTGCATGAAAAACTATATCGTTATCCTTCATATGCTTTCTTATGATTGTTGAATTTGAGGTAGAATCTCTTCCACCAATTGCAAGCAATCCATCTGATGTTATGAACCAGCGGTATCTTTCGAACCATGCCTTTTCCCTTTTTACCTTAGTTTCTTCAGATTTTGCAATTGTCTCATGCTCCTCAAGCTTCTTTGTCAAAGCGTCTTTCTCTGCTACTAGAGATTCCTCAGCCGATTCTATGGCTCTTGATTTCTTCTCTAAGCTCTTCGCTTCATCATATAGTTGAGATGCAAAAGCCATGACCGAGAATTTCCTATCTACTTCAAATTTCAAGCCCTTTATCGAAACAAGTAACGTATCACCTATTATCTTTATATCATCTATCTCTAAATCTGAGAATCTATCCATCATTGCCTCGAGATTTTGAATGCCTTGCGAAACAGCCACACTCGAAATTTTTTGTGCAATATTTCTAAGAGCCTCAGCCTTAATCAATATGCTCTCTTTTAACTTCCTTTGTTCTTGTAAGGCGAATTCTATCTCCTCTATCTTTTGGCGCAAAGGTTTAAGGTTGATTTCATATTTGAGAGTCTTCATCTCTTCATTAAACAACTCGTCTAAAGCTTCGAGATATGATGAGAAAATTTTAAAATCTTTTCCTCTATAAGATAAGAACTCAAAAGGTGCAGCATCTACAGGGTGTCCATTTTCAAGAAGTAGTATCGGCTTAGCATCCTCAGCTTCAGGAAGGCTGATCACTTCCTTTACCTTTACAAGTATTTTTTGAACATCTTCTTTCTTAAGATTCATCCCTATCGCTTTAGGGTCTATTTCAGCTCTTGCCAGTATTTCTTCAACATACTTCTTTGATAGGGATAGATTTCTCCCTAACCACCTTGAAGCTTCTAGCTTCGAGCTTGACAAGGGCAACAAATCATCCAGATTCAAAGAGTTTATGTTCAAGCCCTTATATGGTGGGAGGGAATATTTCATTCTAGGCAATACTTCACGATGCCTTACCTTTAGCTTCCTTAATGCTGATATGATAATATCATCCTTATCTGTGAGGATTATGTTACCTTCTCCAAAGAACTCACCTATGAGCTTAAAAAATCCTTCAGAAGAGCTCAGATTCAAGATTGCTATTCTTTCTCCTTCGGGTTGTTCAATCCCAATTATCTTTGCTCTAACTATTCTCCTCCTCAAAGATGCTGCTATTCCCAAAGACTCTTCTCTTTCTATCATGTATCTTGTGAGCCACAAGCCCTTTCCTGCCGATATCACCAAATTCTTCTCAGGTTTTTCACTATGATGTAATTTTAGAAGTATAGTATTCTCATTTATCTGATACACATTGCTTATATAATACCCAGTAAGGACTTCATTCAACTTCTTCACTATATGCTTTATCTCTATGCTTGATAGCTCCAAATCCATCAGTAATTAATAACGGATAAGTTAAAAGCATTTGATTCTTCTTGACTTTGAACTAGTAGAAAAGCATGGATGCACCTTTACAACCAAATCTCAAAAGATCATCGAATATAACTCACGCTTTTAAATTCGTTTAGATTGTTATTTCTTGGATAGCTTTAGGTAAGAATCGTGGATGAGAAGGTAAAACCGATCCGTTTTAAGAACCTGGCTAACTTTTTGAAATGTTTCGAGAACCAATCACTTGCAAGTCTTGCTACTTCCTAGGGTTCCTAGTTCTTCAAAAAGATGAGTTGCCCCTGAAATGATCTTCATCTCTTTTTTACAGTGTAATTCGTTATAAGGTTCCATGTTAAACTCCAATACATTTAAATTTCGTTAAAACTTTCTCAGTATGATAAACATGAAGCAACTTGACCAAGTCTTCTGGATTCGTGCCTTCTTAGGAGCGGCTACAGGCTTGCTCTCAGGCGTAGTGGGCTTTTCTGATGGTATGCTATACACAGGGCTTTTGCTTGGCCCAATAATGTATATCGTATCTTACCTAGTGGCTAAGTATGTTGTGAGATTAAATCTGCCCCAACAGGAATCTCACAAGATATTTACCACTGGCTTAGGCAGCTTCATAGCTCTCTGGCTCTTTACTTGGATTATCTATTATACTATCAGTCTCCCTCCTTGATTTCAGTTGCCTCTGTAAGAAGTTGAGAAAACCTATCCAAGTCTCAAAGTACTCTCTATCGAAATCATCGCTCCATGAAGAGGAGGATTTACGCTTAAAAAATTGTCGTAACTTCTTTAAATGGTCAATATCTCTAAGTTGCTTCTCCTTGGACTCATTGGTTAAGAAATCTATTATGCCTTCGATTGCAAACTTGATACCTGGGTTTATATCAGGACCTGAATGATTATCCGTAGGCTTAAGAAGGTTTCTGGCATCGGAATACTTTTTTTCAAGGATAAGCTGAAAACATCTTCGTAGTTTATCTCTTCCTATGTCGACCATTATCGTTTATCCCTCTTGAATCTACTGCAAAATAAGCGGCGGGCTTAGCAATGGGTGGCTGGACCAGTTCAGCCTTTAATCCAAAAGCGTCCCTAGATAGGCGAACTCTAATATGAACCCCTTGAGATACAACGTTTCCCCCCGTTTCTACTTCGTAGTAACTTTGCTCCGCACTAACTCTTGCTCTAACAGTGTTGGTAATTAGAACAGCCATATCATCTCTGATAGCTAATGAGCATAAATCGTGTAAATGCCTGGCCAGTTTTGCCTGCCTTTCTATAATTCTTTCTCCGCCTTGATATTCAAAGATGAAATTGTCCGTCAATGTGTCTATGATGAGCAATTTGACGTTAAATGGAGCCTCTCTCTTTAACCTTCTTGGTACTTCTATCTGCTCATCTACACTTCTTGCCCTCACAACCATTATCCTGTCGAATACATCTTCTTCTAATTTAATACTTTCTGCCATCTCTATAATCCTCTCAGGTCTGAAGGTTCCTGAAGAGTCCACAAAGACAACTCCACTCTCTTCATTCAAGCGCTGCAGATTAACGCAGAGTTGAAAGCATATCTGAGTCTTTCCTGTTTTGCTGGCTCCAAAAAAGTCTGTTACTAAGCCTGTCCTTACTCCTCCACTCAATAGTTCATTCAGCGACTTTGACCCTAAGTCTATCTTTTTACGACTGATTGCCCTATGGGATGCTTCAGAACCTTTACTTGCATTGCTTAAGGACATGATTACATTTCTTATGATTTCCATCACATCTTGTCTATTTAGCTCTAATTCTTCCAAGGCATTCATGGGAAGTGTAGCAACGTCCAACAGTGTATTTAATCCTAAATCTTTCAGTTTAAGGGCTAAGTTCTTGGAAATCCAGTCTACCTCATTGACATCTTGGTTCGTGAGCATTTTCAGCCTTTAAGGTTCAAAGATTAAAACTTAGAATAAAACGTTATCCCATATATTTAGCTTTGAGTTGATGTTAGGATTACGGCTTAGGAAGATTTTTATTTTAGACCTCTTTGAATAGAAAAACTAGAGCAAGGGGAATTATTTATTGTCTCAGGTCATGAAGAAACCCATAACGGCACTACAAAAAGCCATCAACAAGCACGTTGTAGTTAGATTAAAGAGCGATATAGAGTATAAGGGAAAGATGTGCAACATCGATCCCTACATGAACTTGATTCTGATAGATGCAGAGGAATACAACAAGAATAATCTCTTGGCCAACTACGGGAAAGTTGTTATAAGAGGTAACAACGTACTCTTCATCAGAATTGTAGAGGATCTTTAAGAGGAATGCACGATTATGGATAGGCATATTCATATTGAGCAACTTAGGAACACTGCAATAGAGGACCTTGAAGTAGAGATTGTAGAGCGTAAAGGACAGGGTCATCCTGATAGCCTCATAGACGGGGCATCAGAATCCGTCTCTAGAGCCTTATGTGAATACTATCTTCAAAATTATGGCACCATCCTACATCATAATGTAGACAAAGGCCTTCTTGTAGGTGGCAGGTCTAACCCTGTGTTCGGCGGAGGAGATGTTATAGAGCCTATATATGTAATTGTGGCAGGAAGAGCTGTAAGCTTCATAGTAAAAGAAAATAAGATGGAGCCTATACCTGTGGGAAGGCTTACCGTATCAGCAATAAAGAAATTTTTCAAGTCAAATATGAGGTTTCTTGATCCCGAGAAGCACATCATAGTAGATTACAGAATAAAGCAAGGATCGGCAGACCTTATCCATATATTCGAAAAATCTAAGGGCATACCTTCATCCAACGATACTTCTATAGGGGTGGGCTACGCACCTTTAAGCCCAACAGAAAGGCTTGTTCTAGAAACTGAGAGATTCTTAAATTCCGACAAGTTAAAGAAGGAAATTCCTGAGTTAGGAGAGGATATAAAAGTCATGGGCTTAAGAAAGGGCAGGGAAATCAATCTTACAATTGCTGCAGCTACGATAAGTAGCTTAATTCCTGATAAGAGCCACTATATTAGCATCATGGAGGATACTAAGAAGAGGGTCGAAGATTTTTCTTCTAAGATTACAGATATGGATGTAAAGTTGAAGATGAATCCTGCAGACGATTACCAGAGGGGTGTATTCTATCTTACTGTGACAGGAACTTCAGCTGAAGCTGGAGACGATGGCAACACAGGCAGAGGCAATAGGTCCAACGGCTTGATCACGCCTTTGAGAGAATGTTCTATGGAGGCATCGGCTGGCAAGAACCCAGTCAATCATACTGGCAAGCTCTTTAATATCTTGGCCCAAAGAATTGCAGATAAGGTATACAATGAAGTAAAAGGGATAAGAGAGGTTTACACTCGCATGCTCAGTTGTATAGGCAATCCCATAGACCAACCTCAAATAGCCAGCGTTGCCTTAGTGCTGGAGCAAGGCATCTCATTATCATCAATAAAAACAGACGTAGAATCGATAACGGAAGAACAAATATCAAAGGTTACCGATCTCACGTCCTTAATCTTAAGTGGCTCTATCAGATTCTTTTGACCCCTTATCCTTTAAAGATCTCCAGTTTATCACTCCATCCTCTAACATAGAAAGACGCTGACTCTAATTTGCACTCGACCTTGAACCTCTTCTTAAAAAATTTCAATATATTCGATAAGTCTCTGTCCAAGAGTATGGATGAATTTGGGTGCTTTTTGTCGATGTATTGAGGCCAGTCTATTATCCATGCTTTCTTTCCATCATAAAGAACATTATATTCGCTGAGATCGCCATTTACTATACCTCCTAAAGTGTAAGCCAGTTTGACATCAACTATAATATTATACATTACTTTTTCAGGAGAATCTAAGATTTTTATGTCAGAAAGCATCAACCCCTCCACTTTTCTCATAAGAACAGCATGTCTCTCTCTAGCTATGGCCTCTGGCACCGAAACTCCTATTGGATATAATTTTTTTAAAGCATCGTACTCTTTCTTTGCAGCCTGCATATTTGCCATTAGCCAACGATGCCCACTAAGAGTTGTAGTGTATTTGCGTTTTTTCCTTATAGCTCTAAAGCTTATTCTTCCTATTCTATAGAACTTTATTGCATATTCCTCTCCAAGATCGTTTATAGCCTCGATAACATCAGATTCTTTGCCCATGCCTATGGGCTTCCCAAGAGCACTTATCAGATTTCTTTTGACAAAGGCATTAAGAGCTATGGCATCAAGCCCAGCTGAGACTAGCGAGTAACCTTTTCCACCGCTAACAATGAGCCCCATCTCATTAAGCCTATCGAGCCTAAATTCAACCTCTTCCTTAGCAAGATCACTTACTCTGACTATCTGATCAACAGGAATAAACTCGTAAGACGGAATCATTCTTTCCATCGAATGAAGAACAGCCCAGTCTTCCCGCTCAATCTTAATCAAAGACTTGGCAACTTGCTCTAAAGATGACAATCAGACCCACTTTTTCCATGAATTCTAACAATTACTGAATTAAACTACCACTTTTATAAATTGTTTTTATTAAAGCAAAAAATTTTAGTTTTTTATACTGCTTCTGATACTGCCTCTTTTTCTATCCTTTTCAATTGGCCCTTATACATCTCTAATATCTCCTTAACAGTAGTTGCATCTTCAGGCGCTTTATCATCCCTAATCTTGCCTGTATACTTAGGGAACCTTAATGCAAGACCACTACCTTTGCGGATGGCATCCATGCAGCATGTATGGGTCGGGCTAACTGTTATCTCGGCAGCGATGGTTTCAACAACTACTTGAGGAACAAACCAGACATCAGCTTCCAACTTTGAATCAACACGACCATGCTTATGGGCGATTTTGTAAGGAGTAAGCATCTTTGGAAATTTCTCTAAGTCTTCATCGGTAAAACCAGTCCCAATTTTACAAACAGTTCTGAAAATATCTGCATCTTTATCATAAGCAGCAAGTAAGAACGCACCGTATTTGCCGGCTCTGCGACCCCTACCATGGAATGCACCTACTATTACTAGATCTAAAGTATCTTTCAGCTCACTTCTATACTCTCTTTTGAGCTTGATCCAGCTGAACTCTCTCGCACCTGCTCTGTAGACGCTATTAACATCTTTTATCACTAAACCTTCGCAACCATCAGATATGGCTTGTTCCATGAAGTTCTCTATCTCTTTTGGATCGTTCGATTTTATGCTTTGAACAACTCTAACTCTATCATCCTTTATTATGATCTTTTCCAAAATTTCTCTCCTTTCAGAGTAGGGCCTTTGAGTCAAATCTTCACCATTAAGATATAGAACATCGAAGAAGAACAACGAAACAGGATAGGCTCTCATAGCCTCCTCTATCCCATACTTTCGCCTTCTGTGCATAAGCTCTTGAAAAGGTAAAAGCTCTCCCGTATCAATATTCATGGCTACGCACTCTGCTTCTGCTATAACTTTATCAGCTTTGAGATTGCTCCTCACAAGATCTTTAACGTCAGGGTAATGATGAGTTATATTCTCCAATCTACGTGAAAACAAATTTACTGATTTTCCATCCTTATGGATTTGAATACGCTCCCCATCAAGCTTATACTCTGCAACACTTCTTCCCTCGAGCTTTTCTACTATTTCTTGCGCTGTCTCAAGTCTTTCAGCCAGCATGGGTCTGATAGGCTTGCCTAAGGTTATCCTGAACCTTTTTATGCCATTTAGTCCCTCAGTTGCTACGGTCTTTGCAATAGCCCCTAGATCACTAGACAGGTTATAGGCTCTCTCAAGCAAAGGTCTATTGCTCTTATCATTCGTATAGGCAATAGCCAATGCATCCAAGACTGTATAGTCTGCCACACCGAGCCTAAGTTCGCCTGTTATAGTTCTGATGATATACCTTGCTTCTTTTGGTGTTGCATCGTTGAATAAGCTTGAAATATACTTGAGCTTTGCATCTATTGATCCTGGTCCAGACATCTTTGCCATCTTGTCTAAAGTTTCGTATACCCTCTCTACTGTAAGGGGTTCTCTAAAGAGTGTGGCTTGTGCCCGATCCTTCAGAACTTCCTGAGCAACTAGACCTATATCTCCCATCTTCTTGTAAATCTTCTCTATGCTTTCTAAATCTCTACCTGTTGCAAACCCTATAGCTTTGATGGCAAGCTTCTCTGCAACTCCTATCTCTATTCCCACATAGTCAGGATAGAGCTTACCTTGAGTTAGATATACTACCTTATCTATCAAATTTGGATCAGTCTTTTTAAACAAGTCTACAAGGTAGTCAGTAATCTCTAGCCTCTTCGTTGTCTCTTCTATCTTCTCGTAAGTGTCTGCTATTATCGAATATAACATGCAAACCAACAGATTTAAAAGCTTATTTTTATTTAAATCATTGTGTTCAAAGATTCTTATGGTCATCTATACCTCTTTTCTGAATACTTTTTAAGATCATCAAAAAGAGCTTCTCAATCTCGGGCAGGCATTAATCTAACAAATCGTCTATTGGTATGTCTTGGTATCTGCCATCTGGTAAGGTTCTTCTGATAGATATGGGCAAAGCTTTGCTCTGTAGTTCAGCTATAGCGAGGGAAATAGGATCCTTTATGTTAGGAGGCACAGGTATGAAAGGGGGTGCGCCAAGGGCAAGTTGAAGAGCGCGGGCTCCAATGATCCTTGCCCTCTCAAATCTAGTGAGATTAGGAGGGCCTATGATAACCTTCTTATCAGTAACTTTCTTTACCTTCTTTTTATCTAATGGAGCCTTTGATATAGCCGCTACCAATGTTCTCTTAAGACTAAAAAAATGCCAAATAAAGCTTTTGATTTAAAAACCAGAGGGGTTGTCAAGATAAGGCGAACAAAAATAGACAAAAATCACTAATGAATCTTTGAGATAGAATTTGGTCTATTTTTGTCTAAGCTTAAACTTGTTATTTTGACAATCCCAAAACCAGATACCAAAATCAACAAATCCCTACAGATCTGTCGATTTCGATTGAAATCACAATCGCTCTTCATCACGTGGTTAATTTTCTAATGGACATTAATCCGAGCTTTTTCATCCTTTTGACACTTTGAAAATCCAGTTGCCATTCTTTGCTATTAGTAACAGTTCTTTTTGCTGTCTGATTTTGAGCTATTCACGTATGACCTCTATCGGCTTA
>JBNAWJ010000045.1:0-12084 GCA_049699795.1 Nitrososphaerales archaeon
AATATTGTAAGAATAAGCCCGTCTTCCTCGTGGATAAAGGACCATGGTATCCAGATGCATTCAAGAGCCTTGGCTTAGAGTATAGGCATGAATCCTAAGGGCATGAGACCTTTGGTATGAGGAATAGAATAGAGAGGTGGTTCGGCATCCTCAAGGCCAAACTCAAACACTTCTACAACAACTTCCCATACCATTCAAGCCTACGCCCCATAGAAAGGTTCCTAGAAGCCTTCATCGCCATATACAACTGGGTGCTCTTCAATGGCTTATCTTAACAACATCACGATTTTGTTTTCGGCAAATTTAATCAGAAGTCTCTAAAGCTATTGGGCCATGATAGCCACAAGCTTTACACTTATATTCTTGTGGTATAAGCCATCCCCCAAAAGGTGAGGCTATCTCAAGATCGCTTAAACATTTAGGACAGATTTTTCTTCTCTTTATCGAAGTACGGCGCAATCTTATTCTCAAATTATCCTTAGAACCATCTTCTTGCAAGAAATTTCTTCACTTATTGAACTTCTATCGAAGACTCGTTAAAGCCTAACCAAACTAATTCTTCTTTGACGTTATCTCTATGATCCCCTTGCAAGAGTACGTAACCATCCTTTACAGTTCCACCGCAAGCCAGTTTCGTTTTCAGCTTTTGCACTATCTTATTCAGATCGGTTCGCTTTGGGTTAAGCCCTTCAATTATAGTAGTAGGTTTAGAAAATCTCCTCATCTCAAGGCGGACGACAACTCTTGTATCGCCTTTTTCTAGCTCTTCACAAACACAAAGATCGGTAGGTAACCCGCATTTTTTACATACGCTTGTCATGCATCGGCCTCCGCACATCTGCTAAACAATTTCGCAGTATGAGCTTCTATAAGGAGATAGTCTTCACATGTTGGTGTGAATTCTTGTCGCGTTCTCATAGATATTCTAATTTGATTTCTACAGCGGACTTTCAACATCTGATTAATGATGAGTACAGAGGTTATTTAAATATTTAGGCTCAACATTTACTTAACAAGGAATTCATATTGGAAGAAGGGGGATTGAATCATGAGTTTGGATGAAGAGCGATTAAAGAGAGATATCCTTGAAGGTATGAGAGCTCTTTACTTAAGGAAACTTGTGACAAGTACGAGTGGCAACATAAGCGCAAGAATTCCAGATTCAAAATTCGTTTGGATCACTCCTACAGACTCAAAAAAGACTAAGCTAAAGGAAGAAGACCTTGTCAAGATAGACCTTGATGGAAAAATCATGGAAGGAACTAACATGCCCTCTAAGGAATGGCGTCTTCATATAGGGATTCTAAAAGCAAGAAAAGATGTAAATGCTGTTGTCCATGCTCACAACCCTTTCACTGTTGGCGTTGCTATGATTGGCAAGAAGTTTAAGCCTATCACTGCAGAAGCATCAATGATATTGAAAGAAGTCGCGATATTGCCTTTTAAAAGACCTGGCTCCGAAGAACTGAGTGAGATCGTAAGCAAGAACATTGCCAACAGAAACGCGCTGATACTTAGAAGGCACGGTGTTATAGGCGTAGGGTCAGATATAGATGAGGCAAGGACTATAGTTGAAGTTATCGAGGAAGATGCCATTGTTCAGACAGTGGTGAGAATCTTTCATAAAAGCGTATCAAGACAATGAATTCTCGCAAACTCATACTCGTTAGGAGTTATCTCAAATCATAACCTTCTCTTAGGTCATTTTGTAATTTCAACCAATAGTTCCTATTTATTATGCAACCTGGATCCGGCGCAAAGATATTCTTGTAGTAATTATATGCTCTAGCCCTACATCCTCCACAAGTGCAAATATATTTGCAACCTTTGCAGTTGGGCTCAAGGAAAGCCTTATTTCTGGTCATCCATAACAGCTTTGAATTTTTCCATAGATGCACAAAATCATCTTCAAGGATATTCCCTACTTTTACGTCCTTCTCATGAGGGAAAAAGACACATGGGTATATATCTCCATTAGGTTCTATTGCCAAGTAGAAGCGACCACACCCACAACCACCTATAAAATCGGCTAACCTCTTCAAATCGCCAGATAGCTCAGGGTTATAGAAGTGTGTAGGGACAATAGTACCATTACATTCATAGGTTTCATCATATAACCCTTCTTCTATCAGTTCAGTCAATATCTGCTGTTTCGAGCCATGCGCATGCTCCATTACTTTTGCGATTTTATTCTCCACTTCCTGTGCTATTCTAGCAAACTGAGGAGCGGTTGAAAGCACCTCTATATTTTTACTTTTCATCTTTTTCCAGAGTAGTTTGAGCAGTTTCTCCCTCTCCTCTGGTGAGAGATCTTCATTAATCATAGATGCACCTCTCCCTGTAGGAATAAAATTGTAGAGCATGAACCAGTTTACTCTCAATTCATCTGCAAAATCTATAATTTCTGGGATTTCTTCATAGTTAAAGCGAGTGGCTGTTGTAGCAATTTCTACGAATAGTTTTTCAGAAACACAGTTTTTAATTCCTTGAATAGTCTTTTTAAAGGCACCAGGTACACCTCTAAATGAGTCATGAGTGTAAGGGTCTATGCCATCTAGGCTAATTTGGACGAATTGAAGCCCAGCATTCTTTAACTCTTTAACTCTATCCATGGATGCCAAAGCAATCCCATTAGTAGCCATCGCTACATACATTCCCCTCGTTGAAGCATGTTTTATCAGCTTTAGTATATCATGCCTAACTGTTGGTTCACCACCAGAGAAAGCTAGTATCAATACTCCAGCATCTGCAAGAATATCTATGACTCTTATTGCATCTTCAGTATTCAACTCGTTCTTATCAGGCTTCCCTGCGCTCTCGTAGCAATGCCTACACTTCAGATTACATGCCCTTGTTATGTTCCAGACAACTTGAAACGGTGCCCCTGGTACAAAGGGTCTTGTCACACCAAACCATGCTATGCCTTTTATTACACTTGCTAGTCCTCTGCGCCAGTAAGGGTCCTTGAAAGTTTTTTTGATTTGAGCATCATTGGTACCAAAGGATTTGGAGGCAACTCTAAGTATTGGTGTCAAAAATTGCTTGGCAAAGACACATTTTATGCAGGCTTTCTTCCTTACTCCAACGTATAGTTCTAGAGCTATCTCTAACCTATTGCCTTTATCTTTTTCACAATAACGACATAAGCCTTGGAGTAATCTTCTCATCAGAGAATTATCGCTAATGCTCTTAAAGATTTGAATCGTACCTGCTGTACTCACAATAGACCCTAAATCTTTTATATTGTGGAAATTTCTATATATGTTTTTTCTTATCATCAAGTTTTTCATGTAGACTTTAACTGCTCTTCTCACCTTCAAAGTCAAAATTAGATGAATTAATCTCGAAAACATCTAAATATGATAATATTAATAAGATATCTCAGAAGGTGAGAGATTTGCGATCAAACCTTCCACCTGAAGCCTATCAATCGTTGACAATAATGGGCATATTGCTCATCTTAGTTGGCGTTATCCTGGTGCTATTGCCTATAATTGCAAACTATCTGCCATCTTTAGAGAAGCTGCCACCTATTCTCGTCTATGTATACAGAAGCGATAACTTTTACTTTGTGACTTCTCCTTTGTTGATCTTGATAAGCTTAATATTATTAATATTATATATCATGAAGTAAAAACCCTTACTAATTCAGCAAATGAGTAAAGATGGCTATGGGCTACAGATTTCTGAAAAAGCTGACAAAGGTTGATGACGCTATAGCCCTTACCTCAAAGAAATTATCGATAAGACTAGGCATAGAAGATGTTAAATTTGATGAGAGCTTAGGCAGGGTATTGGCTGAGGATATAGTATCAGATTTTGATGAGCCTTTAGTGGATAAATCTGCTTTTGAAGGTTACGCTATTAGAGGAGCAGACACTCTATCGGCTTCTCAGTATTCTCCAGTAAAATTGAAAGTAATAGGAGAGGTTAGGATAGGAGAAAGTCCAATTATAAAAGGGACTCAAGGAAAAACTGTCAAGATAGCTACTGGGGCAGCTTTACCAGATGGCTTTGACACAGTAGTTCCAGTAGAATATGTAAAGGTTTTAGATGATGAGATTGAACTATCAAAGAGCTTCCCTATAGGAGATAACATCATAAAAAGAGGCGAGGATTTTAAGAAAGGTCAAATAATGATGAGAAAAGGCAAGATAATAGACCCTTTTGATGTATCTATGCTTGCTCAATTGAGAAAGTTCAAGGTTAAAGTTCTTGAAAAGCTGAGAATAGCGATAATCCCTACAGGAAACGAACTAATAGAGCCTAGCGAATTAGGGGATGTTTACAAGACTGTTAACACAAATTCTTATGCTTTATCTGCTTTATGCAAAGAGCCATGGATGGAGCCCCATCGCCTTAAAATTGTCAAAGACGATCTTGAAACCCTCACAAAAGCAATTAAGTCATCCATTGAGAATCATCACGCTCTTATAATCACAGGAGGTACTTCAGTAGGCGAGTTGGACCTTGTCCCTGAGGCAGTTCAAAGGGCTGGAAAGGTTGATTTGATGATAAGGGGTATAGGAATTCAACCTGGAAGGCCTACTGGAGTGGCATTGGTAAATGGTAAACCTGTCTTCATGCTCTCTGGTTTTCCTGTTGCCTGTATTACAGGATTCATAGCTATTGTTAGACCTTTGCTATACAAGATGGTCAATGCTTTGGAACCTCCTAGACCTGTTGTGAAAGCCATACTTGAGTCTAAAGTTTCTTCTGGTCTCGGTGTAGCTAAATATGTAAGAGTAAAAGTGAGAAGGATAGGCAAAAAACTCTTCGCTGAACCAATAAGAGTTATGGGCTCTAGCGCATTATCATCTCTTACAGAAGCCAATGGTTTCCTTATAGTACCGCCAGAGTCGGAAGGTTTTGATGGCAATTCAGAGGTAGAAGTGTTTCTTTATAGTTCAATACAAGAGTAAAGATAGAAATGAGAGTAGTCTTCAAAAAATTAGTTACAGTTGAAGAAGCTCTTAAAGCTCTGGATAAGCATGTAAAGCCTCATCCTTTAGGAATTGAGGAAGTGAAGATTACCGAGGCTCATGGGAGAGTATTAGGCGAGGATGTAATCGCAAGAATCAATCTCCCGCCTTTCTCAAGGGCTATAGTCGATGGCTATGTTGTTAGAGCAATAGATACATCTTTTGCATCTGAAGTTAATCCTGTAAGGCTTAAAGTTATTGGTAAATTACATGCTGGCGAAGAATCTTTACTGGAGATTAAGGAGAAAGAATGTATTGAGATAGATACAGGAGCGATAATCCCAAAAAATGCAGATGCTGTAGTTCGTGTCGAAGATACTTCAATAGATGGAGATTATGTTATCATTAAAAATTCTGTTGGTAAAGGGTCAGGTTTAGCAAGTTTAGGTTCAGATGTTTATCATGGTCAGTTCGTTATGAGTAAGGGTGAGGAGCTTACAGCAGAAAAGATAGGTGTATTGGCAGGTTTAGGTTGTGATAAAGTTAAGGTATTCTCAAAACCTAAAGTTGCCATATTTTCTACAGGAAACGAGCTTATAGAGCCAGGCTCGGAATTGAAAGCATCGAAGATATATGATGTCAATCAATACTCTATAGGAGCTTTAGTTCAAAAGTCTGGTTGTACACCAATATATCTTGGCATCAAGAAGGATAATCTTGAGGAGATTCGTGAAGCTGTGATAGAGGGATTAAAACTTGCTGATGCCATTATAATGTCAGGAAGCACTTCGGCAGGAGTTAGTGATTTAGCTTACAAAGTATTTGATGGGCTTGGAAGTCCGGGTCTTATAGTTCATGGAATTGCAGCAAAGCCAGGAAAGCCTACGATAATAGCAGCCATAAATGATAAGCCCATATTCGGATTGCCAGGCTTTCCAGTTTCAGCCCTGATAATTTATGATTTGATCGTTGATCCATTTTTAAGAGCCATGTCAGGAAAGAAGCTTGAAGATAAGAAAAAAATAGGAGCGATTTTGGTAACAAGGTATTTATCTGAAAGGGGAAGAAGGGAGTATCTTCCAGTATTTTTAAAAAATAGCAAAAAGGGTTTGATGGCAATTCCTATCCTTGGAGGCTCTGGCGCAATAGCATCTTTAAGCTCTGCAGACGGAATTTTAGAGATTCCAGAAAATGTGGAGTTGATAGAGAAGGATGAGAGAGTTAACATAACGCTCTTTTCAGATGCAAAAATCTCTGATATAATAGTTGTTGGAGACTTAAGCCCTATATCACAAGTCATCTTAAGCAAATTAAGAAAAAAAGCAATTAAGGTGAGAGAGGAGTTTAGAGGTCTTGAGCATGGCTTAGCATGGATGAGGGATGGGATTGCAGATTTGTTAGTATCATGCACAAAAAAGAGTGAAAAGATTCTAAAATCGATTCCTCTTAGGGTCAAAAAAATTAGAAGCTACACGATGGATATGGTCTGGGCTTTTTATGGCGATGGGATTAGTTCAGGTTCGACTTTTATTTTGCCTAAAATTGGTTCAGGCTTAAGAGATTATGCTGAAGATAAAATCAAGGGCATGGTGAGGGATTTTGATTTAATTGAAACATGGTCATATGATTCTGCAATGGATTTAGTTTCAAAAAGAAGAAATATGATTGCGTTATTGCCTTTGTGTGTTGCAGTAAAGCATGACCTTAATTTCATAGATGCATTTCCTGCAAAAGTGAGCTATTTTATTCATGAGGACTTTCTTGTTACCGAAATAGGGAAAAAGTTAACGAAAATAATGAAAAGCAAAGAAACAACTCGAGCCTTAAGCTCTATGCTAGGAATATCTATGAAATGAACAAAGATTAAATTCTTTCCAACATATCTGGCTTATTCGTAACTATTCCATCAACGCCCATTTCTATCAACTGATTTGCTCTATTAGGATCATCGATAGTCCAAGGGTAAATTTTCAAATTGTTTTCATGGGCTCCTTTGACCATTTCTTCTGATACATACTTATGCTCAGGAAATAATGAATCTGCATGAGCATTTAATGCAAGTTCTGCCGGTTTTATTGGATGGCACTTGAAGATAACTCCTGTCTTTATTGTTGGATTAAGCTCTTTTATTTTTCTTGAAATAGGGTGGTAAAATGAAGTTATGACAACTTCTTTTTCTATGCCTTCTTTTTCGATGATTTTAACTACAGAATCCTCGATTTTTAGAACCTTTATCTCGATTATTAGTATCGCTTTATTCCTTACAGCATTTATCACTTCTTGAAGGGTTGGTATTCTTTCGCCCTTGCCAGTATCTAACTTCTTTAACTCTTCTAGCGTTAAATCTTTAACAAATCCTTTTCCGTTAGTAGTTCTATCTACACTCTCATCGTGAATTACTACTATCTGCCTATCTTTGCTTAATCGAACATCCACTTCTATCATTTTAGCATTAAGCTCTAAAGCTCTTTTTATCGCTCTTAACGTATTCTCTGGCTCGTAGGCTGATGCTCCTCTATGAGCTATGATATTTGTCATACCAATTACCTATTATAATAGGTAACCTTTTAAAAATAAACTCTTATTCTTTTATGATCACGATGGGAGAAGACATTGGGATTAGCGCAATAGATAAGCTGTTGAAGATGATCGAAGAGAAGAAGCTTGGTCTTGATCCTGATGTTTTAGCATATTGGTTTAAGATAATAGAGTCTGATTCCAAAGCTTTATGCCCACAAGATTTACGTGATAGCATATCCATAAAGCAAGACCCTGTCCTATGGATGAAGTTTCATCTTAAAGCATCGAAGCGAGCAGTTCCATTTTTAATTCAGGCTATAGAAAAGAATCTACCATCCATGCCCTATGCTACGAGGCTTTACTTCATGAAGGTCGGTGAAATCATAGAGGAGGAAGCCTCCAGATTTTATGTATAAGAGGATAATATTCTCCAAACTTCGGAAGGTTATAGACTCACTTTAACAGAAACGAAGTTTAAATAATTCTTTATTGAGGTTATAGGGACGAATCGATGTTATAAGGAGAAAAACAAAATTTGGTAGGCATGATGAAATTAAGTTTGGGTAAAAGATCGTTTCTTCCTCTAGCTACATTGATGGGCTTTATCGGAATCGCAGATACTGCTTTCATGCTTCCAGTAATATCTGCTTATGCTAAATTTCTTGGAGCCGATGAAGCCTTAGCAGGCTTGATAGTAGGACTTTACTCAATAGTTGCCATTCCAGCTAGTCTCACGATGGGAGTTTCTGTGGACATTCTTGGGAGGAGAAGAGCGTTGTTACTTGCCTTTCTCTCAGATAGCATTATAGTCTATGCTTATTCTCTAGTCACAAACCCAACTCAGCTCTTCATCGTTAGAGCTCTTCATGCAATAGGAGGATCGTTAACATTCCCAGCTATTATTGCCTTTGTAGGCGATATTAAGACGAATTCTTTAGGAAGGAGTTTTGCCTTGTATTGGATGGGTGTAGGTTCATCTATAGCCATAGGTCCCATGATTTCTGGAACGATAACCTCTACACTAGGTTTCAAAGCAGTATTTCAAGTACTTTCTATCATAATGGTAATCGGACTTTTTCTATCTTTTTTCATACCTGAAACCCTTACAAAGAGTTCTAAACCGAAGAGAGTCTTCATAGAAATGAAAAAGTCAATAGGCTGGCTTTTGTCCTCTTATGTATCCATATATGCTCTTTACTACGCCTTTGGAGTTATTACTGGAATACTATCGCTTACTCTGATAGATGTGCTAGGAATTATGAAGGAGGAGGCTGTGAAGATTACCGGATTTTACATAGGTCTTTCTACCATAATATCGATAATCCTCTTCTATCTCTTTGGTGCAATCACAGACAAAAAGGGTCCTAAAATTCCCTCAATAGTAGGGTTCATCAGTTTGATGCTCTCTCAGATTATCTTAGCCTTTAACTTAGCTTGGAACTATCTTTTACTCAGCTCAATAGCCTTAGGAATTGCTATGAGTGCCATACTCACTTTGTCTACTGTAGTAGCAAGTTCTACATCCCAAAGTAGCAGAGGGACTTCTATAGGCTTTCAGCAAATGATGAACATCCTTGGAGTAGCTACAGCAGCCCCTATTTCAGGATTGATTCTTGAGACAGTTGGCCCACAAATGCCCTATTTCATAGGAGCCTTAGTACAAGTTTTAGCCTTAATAATAGTCCTTTTGAGCCTAAGGAATTATGCGGAATTACCTAAGCAAACTATTTGATGATCAACTCTACTTTATCCAACAGTTTTATTGATTTCCCATCAAAGTGGGAGCGATAGGCATAGATTTCTACGCCATGATTTAATGCTTCTCTTAACACTTCTCCAAACTTAGGATCGAGTTCATCATTTGGAGAGAAAGAATTGGCATCTGGTCTCTGTATCAAGAATAAAATACAAGCTCTATAACCTTCTTCTTTTGCTTTGATCAACTCCAAAACATGTCTCCTACCCCTCTTTGTTGGAGCATCAGGAAACAATGCTTTACCATTCTTCACTAAAGTGCAAGACTTAGCCTCGATTATACATCTTTCAATATCATTGGTTAGTAAAAAATCAAATTCGCTATGACCAAACTCGAACTCGGTTTTCACTTCATCATACATAGAGAATTCTTCAATTCTATGTTTCTCAAGGGCTTTTAACAAAAGCCTATTTGGCATCCTTGAATCTATGAATACCAATACATTGCCATGCTTAATGGCGATAATATCGTAGTTAGTTGTCCTAACTCTACCCTTTATCTCTTTCAGGAAAACTTCAGCATCAGGAATTAAGAGCTCCTTCAGCCTACCAGGATTTGGTAAAAAACATCTAAATTCATTTTCTCTGAGCCTCACTAATGCTGAGAATCTGTTCAATCTTGATTTGAAGAAACCATTTACGATTTTACCCCCAATTTTTAAGGAGAATATAGCCATTCTCTTCTTAATTCCAGAGTATGCGTCTCTTCTTCTTTTTCCCTATCACTTATATGTAATTTATTACAGTTACTTCTTTTTACTTTCTCTGATAAAGTCCAGTCAACTTCGCTTCAGCTAACACATGACCTCTTATCTCCCTTCTAAGATCATCCAAAGTTTCAATCTCTCCCAGAGTTTTATCTAAAGCGTAAATAGTGAAGATGTAGCGATGTGGAGGACCACGGGGAGGACAGGGACCACCATATCCACGTTTCCCAAAATCATTCATCCCTTCTTTACTTCCTTTGGGGATTTTTCCTTCCTCTATCGCTCTGACACTTTCAGGTATTTTATACAAGACCCAGTGGACAAAACCACCTCCCGGGGCATCTATGTCAAAACACTCCAAAGCGAACTCTTTAGTACCTTCTGGAACTCCTTGCCATTCTAAAGGTGGAGAAACACCCTGACCTTGGCATGTGCACTTCACTGGTATGAATTGACCTTCTAAGAAAGCCTTACTGGTTAAAGTAAATTTAACCATAGGAGATGATGCCTTAAACCAATATTTAAGATTGTCCGTTATTTAAAGAAGGTGGTGTTATCCATGAAAAGTGTCTGATCCCTGCCAGCTTCCCTCTACGTGTGAGCTACCGTTGAATCTGTCTCTCCACCTCTTAAGCTTTTCCCTGGTAAGCCTCCTATTCTCCCCACGGTAAGGCTCATTCCTTGAAAGCATATGCCACATGATGATCAGCATCTCCCTCGCAACGGCGACCACGGCTTTATGGTGACCTCTTCTTCTCGCCACCCTCTCATAGTAGGCGCCAAGCCTCCCATCGCATCTTGAAGCCCTCTGAGCAGCCTGAACAAGCATCCACCTAAGCCACTTCGAACCCTTCTTGGTGATCCTCCCCCTATACGTGTGGCTTCCAGATTGATGTACACTTGGAACCATTCCAGCCCATGAAGCCAGCTTCCTAGCGTTTGGAAACCTGCGGATATCCCCCTATCTCTGCTAGGATTAGCAGGGCACCATAATAGTCTATGCCTGGCAGCGTCATAAGCAGCCTAACCTGCTCTTCATCCACAGCGATTGAGGCAATCTCAAGGGTTATCTTCTCCACCTGCTCTCTCAGACTCTTCAGAAGCTTCAGGTCGCTGTCAAGGATCGCCTGATCCACGGGTTGAAGCCTTAAGGATTCAAGCCAAAACAGACCCTCCTTACCGAATAGGTCTGAGTACCCATGGTTAAACTCATATTTGTCTAGGAGAGCCTGTATCCTGTTCTTAACGTCAACACCCATCCTAACCAGGGAAGTCCTATACCTAACCAAGCTCCTCCAATCTCTCTCCCTACACGTAGGAACATAGCTTTCAGCCACAAGGTTTCCCCTCAAAAGGTCGGCCAGTATACGTGCATCCAGCCTATCCGTCTTTATGCGGGCCTCGGCTATAAGCCTCGTCTTCACAGGATTGGCTAAAACACAGTCTATGCCATGTTCTTCCAAGACATCGTGAAGCCTCACCTAATGGTTACCGGTAGCCTCAACCACAGCCCTAGCAGGCATCCCCCTCACAGCCTCAACAAGCCTACAAGCCCCAAAGCTACTATTCTCCAGGGAGAATTCCCCTAGAATATTTCCCTGCTCATCTTTAAGGCATGCCTGGAAACTCCTCTTACCAACATCGATCCCAATGCTTATCAAACCTATTCACCTCCAACTGTTGGCTCACACGGCAGTCATCCATCCGCCCTCTAACAGGGCAGTAGAGCAGCCGCTAAGCATGGCTCATTCAACTTACCGACCTTAAACAGGCCATAACAGCACCAAGCCTAGCCAACACCAAAAAGAAGCCAAACAGAAACAAAACACTTTTCATGCTCTCAACTTGGCGCAGTTTTGACTTGATGGTCTAGTCGTCTTTTCCTCTTAAGATTCGAAGGGAAGATTAGTCCTCACCCTTATGTCTTGGTTTCAAAGAGAGAGGACTCCCTTCAAGCCGTGTTGTACGGCCTATACTTCTTTGGTCTAAGTTTTAGGTATGTGTCATATGCTCTAGACCCTTTTGTCAACAGGTCACATGTAGCTGTATGGAAGTGGGTGCAGAGGTTCGATCCTCAGCATCTATTCAGTGTGAAGAGGGTTAACGCCTTCCTTGTTGATGAGAATTATGTCAAGGTAGGTTCATCTGAAGCATGGATCTGGATTGCCCTCGAACCTATT
>JBNAWJ010000046.1:0-11926 GCA_049699795.1 Nitrososphaerales archaeon
CTATTCACCCTATACTACAACCACTTAAGAAGGTGAGCTTAAGTTGCCACGTCCCTCCTATGAGGGGTTGTCAAGATAAGGCGAACAAAAATAGCAAAAATCACTAATGAATCTTTGAGATAGAATTTGGTCTATTTTTGTCTAAGCTTAAACTCTTTATTTTGACAATCCCCTCCTATGAAATCATCGTTAAAACGCAAAGTTGAAAAGATCGTTCTAAAATCTTTTATATGGGATAGTAAAGTCTGGTGGATAGATTGTCTAAATCTCCTAGAGGAGAAATGGCTGCTAGAAAATTGAGGAGGAAAAAGCAGAAGCTAAGATGGTCTGACAAGTACTATAAGCGTAGGCTATTGATGCTCGATAAGAAAGCAGACCCTCTTGAAGGTGCTCCTCAAGCCAGAGCCATAGTCTTGGAGAAGGTCGGGGTTGAATCAAAGCAGCCTAACTCTGCCATAAGAAAATGTGTTCGTGTTCAATTGGTGAAGAATGGCAAGCAGATAACAAGCTTCCTTCCAGGTGATGGTGCATTAAATTATGTGGATGAGCATGATGAAGTCATAATTGAAGGGATAGGAGGCTCTATGGGAAGGTCTATGGGAGATATACCTGGAGTAAGATGGAAAGTTTCTACAGTCAACGGAGTCTCTTTGAATATGCTCGTCTTGGGTAAAAAAGAAAAACCTAGGAGATGAGATCATGGCTGAAGAGAAGCTATTACTATTTAGAAAATGGGATATGAGTGAAGTTAAGGTTAAGGATAAGGGCTTGGAGAGAGTCATCTCTCTTAAGCCTATGATTGTACCAACGTCTATGGGAAGGCATGAACATCATAGATTTGCAAAGGCTGAAGTGAACGTAGTAGAGCGCCTCGTTAACAATCTGATGCACTTCGGTAAAAAATATGCCAAGAATACAGGTAGGATGGGAGGAAAAAAGGCAAGAGCCATAAATATAGTTAAGACAGCCTTCGACATAATTCACTTGAAGACTGGCGGTAACCCTGTAGAGCATCTTGTTCGCGCTATTGAAAATGCATCTCCCAACGAAGATACGACTAGGATAAGCTATGGTGGTGTAGTCTATCATCTTTCAGTGGATATATCTCCCTTAAGAAGACTTGATCTAGCTTTGAGGTTCATTGCAGAAGGAGCAAGAGAAGCTAGCTTTTCTAGTCCAAAGACCATAGAAGAGGCCCTTGCAGATGAGATAATAATGGCTGCAAATGGGGATGTAAACAGCTATGCAGTGAAGAAGAAGAACGAGCAAGAAAGAATAGCCATGGCATCAAGGTAAATTTCATATACATATCATTGAAATTTTGACCCTTGCTTTATCGCTAATTTCCAATATGAAAATTTTTACTTTCTTTCGTTTATCAATGTGATGATTCTTGCTATCGATCTTCTTATAGCTCGAATCTTTCCAGTCTCCTTCCTTAAAGTACCTCTTTTTGCTGCACTCTTTAACTTGACTAACTCAGCTCTTAGCTCAAACAGCTTTTCTTGAAGCTCCTCATCCTTCAATTTTCTTAACTCATCACTCTTTAGTTTCGGCAACACCTTCTTCCTCCTTTTGAACACTCTCTTCAGGCTTCTTTTCTATGATTTCAACTTCTGGAGGTATGGCATTCTTTAAGGCGATTCTTACTTTTATCCCATAGAGCCCCATCTTAAGCAGCACATGACCCGAAGCCTCTTTTACAGCCTTCAATGCAGGATCTCCACTCTTAGGGACTACTCCTGCTCTATACTTCTCATAGTGTGACCTTTCACTTCTCAACTTTCCAGAAATTATTATCTCGGCACCCATGGCACCAGCGTTCATTATAGAATTCAAAGCCCAAAGGGCAGCTCTTCTAAAGGCTCCGCCTCTTACAATGTTCTGGGCTATTCTGTTAGCCATGACCATGGGGTTAAGCTCTGGGACTTCTACTTCCAAGACTGATATTTGAGGGTTCGGCAAACCAAACTTTTTTTCTATCATGGATGTAAGGTCTCTAATCCCCATGCCACGCCTTCCTATAACCAAGCCAGGTCTTGTTACAAAGATGGTTATTCTTGTCCCTATAGGTGTCTTAAAAACGTCTACTCCCCCATATCCCGCATCAGTCAACTCCTTCTGTAGAAATTCATCAAGTTCAGCGCTCTTTGCATAATTCTTCATAATATTCTTAATGGCTGACATTATGCAACCTCCTTTCCTACTATCTCTATGTGTACTAAAGTATTGAATTTTGGCGAAGAACGACCAAAAGCTCTAGGCGTGTATCTTTTAACCTTCATTCCTTTCATGACTGCGGCGTGTACTATGATCATCCTCTCAGTATCCAATCCTTTAAACTCTGCATTCGCTTCAAGATTCTTGACGACCTTGAGAATTTCTTGTGCAGCCTTTACTGGGTAACCTCCAGCATGAAATCTGAATTGAGAACTTTTATGTGGTACTTCTTTCTTATACCTTCTGAAAGGCACTGCTTGCTTCTTGTTTATCACTTGTTCCAAGAACTTCTTAGCCTTGGATATATTCATGCCCTTTATAAGGGCACAGACTTCTCTAGCCGCCTTTGGGGAGACATCTACCTCTCTCCCACTCGCTCTGACTTGCGTAAGTGGATCGTAACCCATGAAGCTATATTCAAACTCGGGCAAAGAATCTTAACCTGTCTAAAATGGGTCGTATATCATATAAGATAAATACTTTTGCATTAAAACCTCTTTAAAGAAAGATCACCATTGAAGTCTGATAAGCTCTCCGACATAACAAATAGCCCCGCAAGGGTTAGAATCCTAGAAATAATAGGGGAGAAGGGGAGCGTAAGCTTCACAGAGATAAAACGTGAAACAGGATTAAGCACCGGCTCCATCTACTACCATCTCTACTATTTGAAAGATTTCGTGGCCAGAGACGCTGATAGGAGATATGCGTTGACTGAGAAAGGTAAGCGTTTGCTAGAGAAACTAGGTATGAAACCTTTGATAAAAGAGAAAACCAGTCTTGCCCTAAAATCTCTTTCTATCATCACTCTTGCACCAATCTTCAAGCGCGTAACTTACTCAAAGGGGGGTTGCATAATTGTAACTATTTTAGCCTTGGCATTCGGTTCAATCGCAAACCTATATTCACGTTCAAATCAGTTTCTACTCTCAGTGCCAAGTAAAGGAATCATAAACCCAATAATATCTACACTCGTTACAGGATGGCTATTGACTTTCATACTTGCCGAACTATTCTCATTAATTACCACAGAAACAAGGTTCGGAGGCGAATTGGAGCTTTTTACCACTATAGCCTTAAGTTTTATCCCCTTACATATATATTCATATTTCTCAAACCTTCAATTTTCAAATATCATCCTTATTCCTATGCAGATTTGGAGTGCTATACTCCTTGCGGGGGGGCTGAATATATCTAAAGGAGTCAATTTGACTCACTCATTTATCTTCAGCCTTATAGTGCTTTACCTATCAATTTATATCTGGTTTACTATATAGCATCAGAAAAATTTTCATATTGGAAATTAGCGATGAAGTGAAGGTAAAAATTCAATGAATATCTATAGCCATGATGATTTAATATAGCCTACGCTCATCTCTCGCCCTTACTTTCACTAAACCATAATGAACAGCGCATGATACACAATAGTATTTAACAGTCTTTGGTGCAGCTATATACGTTCCAGCAGCCCTAAGCTCTTTTGCTAAAGATGGCTCTACTAGGCTAACTCTTGAAGTGAACTTTTTGGCTTTGTCTCTTGGTACCAATGTTCCACAGTTGCTACATTGAACATAATCCGACCTTCCTTTACCGCCTTTTGCCCTTCCTCTGCTCTTTCTCTTCTTCGCCAACTTCCTTCAAGATTATTGATCTTGTATTGCTTTAAAATGTTGTGATTCTTAATGGAGAAGGGGATGAAGGAATTATACAAAGAAATAGACAAAAAGAGATAGAAAGGTATAGAGCAGAGAAAAGGAAGAATGCTTAAAGTGCTTAGAATGGTCTTTTCCTTGCTCAACCAAGGGAGCTATGTTTTCTTAATTTTAACTTTGTCTATGGAATAACCATTTAGATGACCGCCGAAACCAACTGCCCATAGTAGGGTAAACGATCATACGCTCCATTCCTCCTTTGCCTAAACCCAGAAAAGTGCCTGAACCATAGATGGTGAGCGCCACAAGTGACAAAACTCCCAATAGAACAGAAAAGTAAGAGAGAGGTGGTTTCTGTATTTTATAGGATACTATGGCTGATAGCCCACCAAAACTGAAAGCAGTAAAGGCAGAGATAACGTGCATCATTCCCGTAGTCTCGGGGAAGAATCCCACTCCTATAGCACCGAGACCAGCTAGGGTAAAAAAGGGCAGATATGAGTCTAGAATCAAATGCACGTTAAATGAAGTAGGCGCTAATTACCAAAGATAAGCCAAACAAAATCACCGATGAGTTGAAGATGAGAGAAGTAGGTCCAACTCCTAGGTCGCTTATGAAATTCTTTGAAACGTTATAATTTGGGAACAACACTTCTGCTACGACTAATCCTAGAATGAACTGAACAGTGCCAACAAATAGAAGTGCTCCAGCCACCTTTATATCATCATATCTCATAATTTGAACCAAGTGTTTTGACCTTTTAAAACTTGCCATGTGGGGCTGGCAAGTATTTTAAAGAGGAACTTCCTAAGAGGATTGAAGAACATAAACTAACAATTCAATTAGGGTCTAGAGTATCTGTGCAAACTTTTCAATGGCTCTTGGACATAGCTGCTTATGAAGGTGATCGATATACAGAGATTATTAGAGCAATCATACGTGATGGCATAGCTCGTTACAGGCAGGATAGATTCTTTCAAAGATTCATACAAAAAAGGAGAAACTCAAATAAACACACATATCTTTTTATTGTTATGCTATTATACTATCTATGGAAACCGTGTTTTTTATCACTCTTTAATCTCTTTTTCTTTTGCTTCTTAATTACCCTTTGTTGTTTTACTTTCAATTACACCCCCTTTTACTGTTATACTTCTTTATCCTAAACTCAGCAGAACGTTAAAGCCTATATGCTCTTCACACCTATATAAATTCACGCTCGACCTTCAACCCTGCTCTGCATCCCATAATTCCCAACCAAACTTCACGACGCATTAACTTTAATTCAGCGGCTTTCAGCATATCAGCCATTATCAACACAGGAGTTTTCGGTGCACTCCAGTTCAACCAAATATAGTCAAAGAATGAAAAAATTTAATTCTCTTATATCTTCAATTGCTTTTCAAATTCATAAACAATTCTCGCTATTACTACATGGGCTTCAAGAGGCAACTCGTGGCAAGAGTATAATTTATCAAAACTTGATGCTATGCTTTGAGAGAAATGACCTCTAGGGAAACCTCCAACAACAAAAGCAGGCCTATCATATTTTGATAATTCTTTTGAAACTCCTTCAAAATCATTTTTATCTCCTAATCTTGATAGGCCTATAGTAATAGAAGGCTTTATTTCAGATATAAGTTCTTTAAAGGATCGTTCTTCCATTTCGAGTAAGGTTTCATTATTAGGCGATGATATCTTTCTCTCCTTGAATAACTTCTCCATTAAACCTTCGAACCTAAAGTAAGACTTTGGTAGTCTAACATATTTTCCTAGTTTAATTACCTCATCAGCGATGGTATGAACATAGATTTCCATTAAACCTCTCATGTAAAGGGGAGAAGAAGTTGCTTCAAGAAGAGAGAAATGGGCTATGTCTGGCCTTCCCCTTTTATCAGCATCTCTCAATTTCAACATGGCTGAATGATGATAACTTCTATCCAGCAATATTTCGCCAACTTTCTTTCCTTTTGATGATGCATGCTTAACAACTGATGAATGCTTCCAAACTTCGTGAGGAACTAACTCTAAGGCAGATTCAGCCAGGATCATTATGAGCGATTTTTTAGATTGCAAAGTCAATCTTTTATCAAAGCCCTCTTTTATATCTTGGAGGATTTGCCCTCACGTATAAAAGACCTTGCCATGCAGAGAATAGACATACTGCTAGAAAACGCTCTGAAGAATGCTAGAGATAATATGAAATTAGCACAAAGGCAAGCATCTATTGCAAGAAGAATATGCATGAAGTTCAACATAAGGCTACCATACGAAAAAAGGCAACTCTTCTGCAAAGGATGTAAAAAGTTCATAGTCCCAGGTTTAAACGCTCTTGTAAGGGTTGAGAGTAGACCAAAAGCGGTCAGAATAAAATGCCTAGAATGCGGTCATGTCTATAGAAAAATAATTGAACGAAAGAAATCTGATCAAAACCTAAATATATCTAATGATGGAGATAAACTACAAAAGGCTTAAAACCAATCAAAAATCTGTGGTGTTAAGATAAAAATGGTAACTGTTCATGATGTTCCTCAGGATTTACTGATAAAGAGGTTGGCTGAAGAGTTGAGGAAAAAGTATCCTCAAGTCTCGGCTCCAGCCTGGGCTATTTATGTAAAGACTGGTTCTCATGCAGAAAGAATCCCTCAAGATAGGGATTGGTGGTATACGCGCTGTGCCTCATTACTGCGCAAGATCTATCTCCATGGTCCCATCGGGATTAGCGATTTGAGGACAATGTATGGCGGGAGAAAGAGGGTTGGATACTCTCTAACCCATCATAGAGATGCTGGAGGCTCAGCCATAAGAAAGGCCATACAGCAATTAGAAGCGTCAGGCTTAGTTACAAAGTTGAACAAAAGGGGCAGAATTCTGACAGGTCAGGGCAGAGCATTATTAGATAGACTCAGCACAGAAATATTCGAGGAACTTGTCAAGACAAATCCTTCTTTGACAAGGTATTCATAAGGTGGTAAAGATGGCTGAAGGCGTCGGAAGCCAGGATGAAGCTCGCATTGAGGAGGCAAAGAAGCAAATTATAAAGGAGAGGTTGTTAAAGGTCTTGCTCACATCAGAGGCCCGTCAGAGATTGAACAATATAAAGATAGTAAAGCCAGAATTGGCAAGCATTATAGAGGAGTATATTATTCAACTTGCTTCTTCTGGAAAGATTAGAAATCCCCTTAACGATGAAGAATTTAAGCAATTGTTACTGGCTATTCAGAAGCCTAAGAAAGAATTCAAGATAAGATGGGCATAGTGATAGAATTGGGCTCGATAAAGCCTTCTGGACTGAAGAAAAGGTTGGTAAAGAAAGCAAAGCAAAACTCTCCTGTACCCGCTTGGGTGATTATAAGAACAAAGAGAAAGGTGAGAACGAATCCAAAAAGAAGGGTGTGGAGAAGAAAGAAGCTCAAGGTGTGATAATGTAATTGGCAGAGAAGGAAGAGACTCAAGAAAGGATTTACACCATTCCCCTAAAGAAAGTGATGATATCGCCTAGGCAGAGAAGGGCAAAAAGAACGATAAACATCATAAAAGAGTTTGCCATGAAGCATATGAAATCATCTGAAATAAAACTATCTCCAGAGTTGAACGAAAAGATATGGAAGAGGGGGATCAGAAGCCCTCCAAGAAGGATAACAGTAAAGATGGTAAAGGACGAAGAAGGGGTAGTCACGATCTCTCTTCCAGAAGAGGAATAATCCCGTTTTACTTTTGAAGCTTTACCATTGCTTTGTACTCGTCTTGTGTAAGCACTTGGACAACGTTTGTAGAATGAAAGACATAGACTGGTAATCCTGTTGCATCGAATTGTTCGGTTTTTATGACCTTCGAGACCACGACTTTGACCCCCAGTATGTTGCCATCGTCAAAAGAGTAATAGCTCCATTCTTCTATCAAGGGCTTGAATCCTATAGCCTTTCCTTTTGGAATAGCAGGTTGCAAATCATCACCTAAATTGCTAGATCAAGAGTAGCGTTTAAACTTTAACAAATCCTAAAAGGCTATATAATGCTAATGAATTATAGTCGGGAGAGCATAGTTTATATCAAAAACATAGGTGTATTACTCATTGGCTATAATAGGTGCTCAAGTCGAGGAAGAAATCAAGAACAATAAGCTTCTAGGCGCGAAGAAAGATTGTGAATACTATCCTTGCCATTTTGAAGGTCAAGATTGCACTTGGTGCTTTTGCCCCTTTTATCCTTGCAAAGATGGTAGAACTGGAGGCTGTCTAACCATAGGCATGCTAAGTGGTAAGCTTGTGTGGGGCTGTGGAAATTGCGTTTGGATACACAGACATGACGTCGCTTTGTTCATCTTGGATAGCATACATAAGATTATGGAAAGAAAAAAATCCTTGACAAATAGCCATCTTCTTAAAATAAAGGAAGAGGCTTTTAAGGCTTTTCCTCCTTAGATCATCATGGGCGAGATTTTGACAGGGTCTATAATCACATCGACTATAGCGGGCTTTTTCATAATTCCATCAAATAAAATAGGTCTTTTAAGTTTGTCAGTGGTGAAATTAATCTTTTATCTCATGAATAAGGACCAAAGCGTTATTACAGAGAAGGCGAACAAGTTAAGCCCTAAAAAATAGGATGAATCCAGAAAGGCCAATACGCTCAAAGCTCCTAATACTAAAGCGACCAAAAGTTCTACGTATGAAAGTTTACTCATGCCAATCCTGTATCTTCCCTTCCATTTTCCTTCGTTACCTTTAAGACCGTACTTGGGCGTTCTGAAGAACTCAGACTTGAGCCCAAATATGCCTTTGATACAGCTTATCGAGTTCGCGATAGCCATGCTCAGTTGATAATAATACATTAGGATAACTGTTAGAAGATTCTTTCTAATACCCTGACCATATAGTCTCAGCACATACAATGGAGTTAAAGATACTATGATGAGCGGGGTCATCACTACAATGACATATACAGGATTTTGGAATAGACTGGGTGCGACCTCGAATTTGAACAATAAACCTAACGCAGCAACGAATGTAGTCGTAAGCCATCCTATGCTGGCAAATGGCCAGATCAAAAGAAGGATAAACTCTATCTTTGAAATGATGCCAATTCTGCTACGCCAAATTTTTAAGAAATATTTTCTTAGACATTGACTTACACCTTCAGCGTTACGGGCAGTCTGTCTCTTCCATGATTCAAGAAGAGGAGGATCTTCTCCTGGGACGATTATATCTTTAATAAAAAGACCATTTTTGCCATTTAAAAAGAATCTACACGATATATCCATATCATCGACCAAAACATCTGGAGACCATCCTCCAACTTGCTCCAAATAATCTTTGCGAATCAAGGAGCATGCACCACTAAGGCTAAAAGGTATTTTCAAAATGGTCCTTGCAGCCCTTTCTAGAGTCTCATACATATCTACTAATAATGCGCAAGCCTTGGATACCCAACTGTAATCTCTGTTAACGTGGCCTATCTTAAAAGATACAAATGCAAGTCCTTCCTTCATGAGGGGAAGAGATTTTACCAATATATCTTTTGGAGGGATAGAATCTGCATCCATTATGAGAATATAATCTCCTTTTGCAAACTTTCGAGCGTTGTTTAAAGCACCTGCCTTGAATCCATCTCTTTTCTCCCTATGAATGATCTGAATGTCGTATCCTTTGTTCAAGAACTCACTTGCTTTTTTCTTGGCAATTTCATATGTCTCATCCGTCGAATCATCTGCCACTATTATCTGCAATTTATCCTTTGGGTAATCTATCGATGTGGCAGCGTTTAAGCCATTCTCGATTACATAGCGTTCATTGAAAGAAGAAATGATTATTGTGACTTTTGGGGGGTTAATCGGTCCTTTTGAACTTTCCATTATTTTCTTGATCTTTGAATTGTACTTGAATGATGCAACTATCAGGATAAGGTAATTATAAGAAATAGCCAAGACAGGTAAGCTTGTAAAGACAAGAAGAAATAGCAACAACGTATCGGCGTTTATCATTAATCTCCACTATACGCACATCGAAGATTTCTACAAATATTAAATTATTGGTCAATAACTTTATGGAGTTCTCTACAACGCTTTTCTACAAGATCATGAATCTCTTTCCTAAGCGCTTTACCTCTAAGATTCTTTTCTCCAGATTTTTTGATACAATTTGCAAGCTCTAAGTCTCCTATGAATTTGATCCAATTCTCAAAGTCATTCCTTTTTACATGAAACTCTATGGAATCGACGCTTACTACATTGAGCAAATTACAGAACTCATCAAGAGAATTAGCCACTTGACCTATATAATCGCCTATCCCCTTAAAGAAGTAGAAGGCTTTCTCTGGCGGTAATCTTTCAAGGATTCTTCTAGCGTTTTCCTTATCTATGATCTTAGTTTCGCTTATAATCTTTTCAAGACCAATCTCGGGCTGATAAATTTGTTCAAGATGCCTTACGAATCCTTTCACAACAGATTTAGGCCTGACCTTAATACTGGGCCAGATTTTTGATCCATTTTGAATATTGGTTAAATGACCAATCTCACATCCTGCGCCTACTATAGATTTATCACTAATTTTTACACCAAGGCCTATGTTACAACCTTCAGCTATTATACAGCCATCGAGCAAAGAATAGGGGCCTACGAAAGTATCCTTATAAATTATAGACTTTCTAACGCTCGTATTGGTTGATACTTCAACATCTGATTCAATCATAGTGTAAGAATCGATTATGGCACCACTTTCGATATGGCATCTATCTCCAATTACTGCTGGACCATAAATCATAGCATTATCATCGACTTTTGAATCTTTACCAATCACTAAAGGACCTTTGATAATAGCATCTTTAACTTCTGCACCTGAGATACTTCTCCCCTTTAATTTGCTCAAAAGCCAGTTCGAAGCCTCTAAATATCCCTCAGGAGTACCTATGTCAACCCAAAAGCCTTCAGCTTTGAATCCATATATCTTTTTGTTACTGTTTAAGAGTTGAGGAAATAGATCCTTTGCGAAATCAAACTCTTTGTCACTCGGTACATAGTCTAGGATTTTAGGCTCAAGCATATAGATGCCTGTATTGATCATATTGCTGAAGCACTCGCTAGCCTTTGGTTTTTCTTTAAAAAGTAGAATCTGTTCTTCAGAATTCATCTTAACTATACCGAAGAAATAGGGTTTTTCAACTTCTTTCAACGCTATCGTAGCATCTCCTCCTTTCTTTTTGTGGAATTCTAACATTTTCGTTAAATCTATATCTGTTATATTATCGCCCTGAATTACAGCAAAAGTATCATCCAGATAGTTTGCCACATTCTTTACTGAGCCGGCAGTCCCTAAAGGTGAATATTCATCAGAATAGATCAATTTTACATCAAGCTCTGAGCATCTCCCAAAATAATCCATTATAGAATTGCGCAAATAATTCGCAGTAATGATTATCTCATCGAAGCCATGATTTGATAAATATTCTATTATGTAATGAAGGGCGGGTTTACCGCCTAACAATAGCATAGGTTTTGGTCTGGTTAAAGTCAGGGGCCAAAGTCTTGTCCCATAACCTCCAGCCAACACTACTGCCTTCATATGATCACCCAAAATTAAAGAAGAAATCAAGATAAATGTGTGTTACCAGATTATAAATGTTATGGCAAATGATTCTATTTCTATTAATTTTATAGATTATGGCTCTATATACTAAATAATTTTGATGATTCTTATTATTATAATAGTTTTATAGTAAAAGCCTTGCCTGTTTCTGTTAAACAAAAATGAAAAAGGATAAATGCTGATCTGTGCACGGGTAAAAATTGAGTGGGGGCTGTTAACGACTGGGGATCTACCTTTTAGATATCTATAGAAGTCCAAACATTGGGATGTTCACTAAGTGTAATGACAAGTTTCTACTGATCCCAAGAGGGTTAGCCAGTACGAAAGCTTCTAAGCTATCTTCTTTTTTAGGAGTAGAGCCTGTTAGAGCATCTATAAGTGGCTTAAGGTTGATAGGGCCTCTTGTTGTCATGAATAATAAGGGAATAATAGTCTCTAGGCTGACAGAGGATGAGGAGATAAGGGAAATAAAA
>JBNAWJ010000047.1:0-11826 GCA_049699795.1 Nitrososphaerales archaeon
TTATTCGGGTATGAAAACTCAGGCATAAATATCGTGCACCTCATTCCAAGCATCCCTGCCCCTGCATCAGTCGATATCTTCATAACAAGTAGATGCAACCTACTGTAAATTACGTAAGAAAAAGATATAATAAGCTTAGCCATCTATCATAAACAAGAAATTGTCTATCTCTGTAGGAAAGATAATGGGAGTAAAGATAAAACTGCATTACACATGGTTCATCATCTTCGTTTTTATCACATGGACTCTAGCAGCTTTCTACATGCCTGATCAATACCCTGGCTTGACCTATGAAGTATATTGGATAACAGGCTTCGTCTCTTCTATAATCCTCTTCTCCTCTGTCCTTTTTCACGAACTTTTCCATACCTATTTTGCTTTGAAGAAAGGAATTTCAGTTCCGAGCATTACCCTGTTTCTCTTTGGCGGTGTAACTCAGATAGCAGAAGAGCCTCAAGACCCAGGCTTTGAATTCAAGATGGCCTTTGCAGGCCCTGCTTCGAGCTTCCTTCTCTCTTTCATATTTGGCTTGGCTTGGCTTTTGGCATCATATTTAGATTTGCCACCGATAATTACTGCTCCTTTGAATTATGGTTGGCTGATAAATGCCCTGCTTGGAGCTTTTAACCTCATACCAGCATTTCCAATGGACGGTGGGAGAATATTACGCGCCGCCATCTGGAAGTTAAAGAAGGACCTTATAGTAGCCACAAGGATAGCTTCCAATGCTGGAGGAGTTATAGCATATCTCTTCATCTTCTTCGGTCTCTTCTTGATCCTTTTTGACGGACTAATATTGGGGTTTTGGTTCATATTAATAGGCTGGTTTATAAAAAGTGGTGCAGAAGCAAGTCTAAACCAAACTATCATAAGCCAGGCTTTATCTGATGTCAAAGTCGTTGACATTATGACAAAGGAAGTTCATACGATCCCGCCCAATGCATCCATATCAGATGTTGTCGAGAACTACTTCTACAAGTATAAACACGGAGGTTTTCCTGTAGTAGATAACGGTAACCTTCTCGGTATGCTAACCACTCAGGACATTCGCATGGTAGCCAAAGAAAGATGGAACGTTTTGCAAGTTAGAGACGTAATGACGAGCTCTGAAAAGTTGGTTAAGTCCCAGCCTGAAGAACCTGTAGCTGATGCCTTCCTCAAACTCTCTAAGCGCGATATTGGGAGACTGCCAGTAGTGGAAGATGGGAAGTTGGTAGGAATCATTACGAGAAGTGATATAATGCACATAATAAGAGTAAGGACAGAGCTGGCAGTAAAGAAATAATTCGTCTAGCAAGTCAGGATGATGTCTAAAGAGGGATCGTTTGAGCTAGGTAAATCTCAACCTTGATGGGGTTACATTTTTGCAGACTTTTTCGTGTTCAACACCTCTGACTAATACTTAATTATCAGTAATATGCTTCTAAGTTTGTCCAAAGATTCTATCTTTTCTTATGTCAAATACGGCTCTCTTCTCACTACAATATATGATTGATATCTTAGTCGTGCACGCTATTTCGCCGATGATTGCCTCTCTTTAACCCTCATGTGAGATTTTACAGCGTTAACTAAATAATCCATGTCCACCAACATTAGCCTTTTTTATTTGTATCAATAATTACTATAAAGTTAACAGGTATAGCTTAATTCATGAGAAGAAATTACTTTCAATATTAACGCCGGGAGTGGGATTCGAACCCACGAGACCCAAAAAGGGTCACGGGCTACCTTTTGATGGACTCAAGGCCTACGCTCCAAATTGCGGATCCGCGCATTATTGTGTACTTCCGTGGTCCACTCTGCCATCCCGGCGATTCCAAATCTATTATTCTAACTTAAAATCATTTTTGATTGGGCAAACCTCTTAAGAATCCAGTTAGTTCTATCTAGCGGGTCAGATGCAAGAACCAGATTTATCGATAGAAATAGCGGGCTTTAGGATGAAAAATCCACTGATGCTGGCATCAGGAATACTTGGCATATCCATAGCATCTTTAAGGAAAGTGTTCGAGGCTGGCGCAGGAGCGGTTATAACAAAATCCATTGGCTATAAAGCGAGAGTAGGTTATGACAATCCAACTCTGGTTGAGGTTCATGGAGGGTACTTGAACGCCATAGGCCTATCAAACCCAGGAGTTAAGGAGTTTTATGAAGAATTGTCAAATTCAAAGATTAGAGATTTGCCACTAGTAGTGAGCTTGTTTGGAGCTAAGCCATCTGAATTCAAAGAAATGGTATCCATTCTCGATGAATTAGACATAAAGGCTTATGAGCTGAATTTGTCTTGTCCTCATGTAAAAGGCTTTGGGATGGAGGTGGGTCAAGACCCTAAATCAATAAGAGAGATAGTTAAGTCAACAAAAGAAAAAACGAAAAAGCCAATATTCGTGAAGCTATCGCCTAACGTTACAGACATAGTGAAAATAGCAAAGGTTGCTGAGAATTCAGGCGCAGATGCTCTAACAATTATGAACACGGTTAGAGCCATGAGCATAGACATAGAGACTTTTAGACCCATCTTAGCAAACAAAATTGGAGGATTATCTGGACCAGCCATAAAGCCCATAGCTATCAGGTGCGTCTATGAAGTTTCAAGATCAGTAAGAATTCCCATAATAGGCTGTGGAGGAATAACAAGTTGGCAGGATGCTATAGAATTCTTCTTGGCAGGAGCAAAAGCAGTACAGATAGGCACAGCCATTGCTTATGAAGGATTGAGCGTATTTGGAAAGATAAAAAAAGGGATAAGAGATTATCTAATCATGAAGGAAAAAGAGAGCGTGAGGGACATAGTTGGTCTTTCCCATGGTTTCTAACAGGCCAAGAATTACAAGAGTTTTGGATGTAATAGAAGAATCTTCGACGGTTCGCTCTCTATTATTCAAAGATGAACTTTGCTCAAAAGCCAAGCCTGGTCAGTTCGTGATGGTATGGATACCAGGCGTGGATGAGATTCCTATGAGCATATCCATTATGAGAGACGATCAAGCAGGGTTGACTGTCAGAAAGGTTGGAGAAGCATCTACAGCTTTATTTAACATGAAAGTTGGTAGCATGATCGGCATAAGGGGACCTTACGGTAATAGCTTCAATCCTATAATAGGCAAAGTTATGATAGTAGGAGCTGGAACAGGGCTCGCACCTTTGATGCCATTGCTGGAGATTCTTACAAATAAATCAGCTTCAATAGACATGATAGTAGGAGGAAAGACCATAGAAGAATTCATATTCGTAAACAAGATAAAAGAAATCCTGTCAAGAACTGAGAGTAAGATAGTAGTAACTACTGAAGATGGTAGTTATGGCATAAAGGGATTGGCGACAGACGCAATTCTACCAATATTGAGAGAGAAGAGGTTTGATATGATTTATACATGTGGTCCAGAATTGATGATGAAAAAAGTCTTTGAAATGGCTCAAGAATTCAATCTGCCTGTTCAAGCAAGTTTAGAAAGAGTGATGAAGTGTGGAATAGGAATCTGTGGCAGTTGTTGTATAGGTAAGTATAATGTGTGCAAAGATGGACCAGTATTTGATTCTTCAAAGCTAAAAGAAGTTAGAGATGAATTTGGCTTGTTTAAAAGGAATCACTCTGGTAAAAGAGTTATATTTTAAATTTTAGAACTTAATGGTTATAAGGTACTATTTTCAGTTATTCTTTGAAGGAGTGGCGAGATACTAAATGCCAACTCATGGTTCTTTGACAAAGGCAGGGAAGGTAAGAAGTGCGACTCCAAAGCTAGTCGCTAGACCTAAGACTGCGCCTATACCTAAAATGGGCAATAGAAGGAAGTTCGTGAAGAGATTTTCATTAAAGAGAAAGCCAGGGCAGAACTGGATAAATGTATGAACCTTTTATATTTCATGCATTAATCATCTGCACCATTCTTAGGGCGATACTGGGTCTATAACTTTAAGCCAATCTATTCTTTTGAATGCTTCATCATGTGTCATTATTTTGTTTAAGCCGAGGGTTTCTGCTGTGGCTAGAATTGTGGCATCTCGTCCTCCTACCCCTTGATGAGAGTATTTGGCGAGAAATGCTACTGCTTTCAATGTGAGGTTGTAGTCAAGGTCAACGATTGAAAAAGGAAAACTAAGAAATATATCGAGCTTACCCTTTCCGACGACAGGGCCTAGATTCTTAACTAAGAAATGGGCCACTTCGATTATGATAACCGTATTAATAGTTACGCTCTCTGATCTGAGGGCATCCTCGACTTTATCTACAACAAGAGAATGTTCCGGCGCATCCTTATCGAAATAGTATGCCCAAATATTGGAGTCAATAATGAGCATGTTTAATGCCCCAGATTTCCTTGAGTTTGCTAGGCTTTATCCTTGAACCTTGGACACATCCCCTAAGCTCTGCTATAAATTTCTCAACTTCTAACGCGGGTTTCAGTACGATTTCTTTTCCCCTAACCTCTATAAGCATGCTTTGATTAGGCTTCAAGCCCAGCCTTTTCCTTAACTCCTTCGGAATAACCACTCTTCCACGTTTATCGAGGGAAGTTAAACCCATCTCTAATCCCATATATTTTCCCAATAGTATAAAAACCTTTAATGCTTAACATAATCTACAAATTCGGTCGCTACTAAATGAAAGTTAATGATGCAAATAATTTTGCACTAAATTTATCAGAAAGAATTAAAAACAGCCAAGGTATTCATCAGCGGATGGTTCTATTTAGAGAAAGGCGGAGCAGGCGCAATATATCCTTACCGAAAGTTCCTCCTGTTAAGTTAATTATTGCCACTATATTGTTTGTTGCTTTCTTCTCTATTTTCTTAGCTCAAAATCATTACATTTTTAACACATATGCATGGGATACTGGAATATTCAATCAGGTTTTATGGTCAACTCTTAATGGTAAACCCTTTTATTACACGATGGAACCCTTCTGGTCAGCCAATAACAACTTTCTGGCAACCCATTTTTCACCAATACTTATTTTGGTTCTTCCTTTCTATGCTCTATATCCTAAGCCAGAAACTCTTTTCGTTATTCACTCAGTCATCATAGCTTTAGGTGTAATAGTTGCGTACAAGCTCTCTTACCTGTTGCTAAGAAATGGTAGATATGCACTCATATTTTCTTTATTATATTTTTTTAATCCTCTAGTTGTTGGCCAAGCCTTTTCCTCTTTTCATTTAGAAGACTTTTTCATGACTTTGATGATGTTCACAATTTACTTCTTCGTTAAAAAGGATTGGTGGAAGTACTTTGTCAGCCTAGCCTTGACTTTGATGACCATAGAATATGCTGCAATACCCTTGATTTTCTTTGGAGTTGCTATGCTATTGATGATCAATAGATGGAGGAGTTCAAGTTGGGGTGTTAAGTTTTGGATACCATTGGTAACGATCATTTCGTCTTTGTTATATTTCGTCGCAATTCAAAATATACAGCTATCTCTAGGACTTATTCAGCTCAACATCCATCAAGAATGGAGGATTCTTGGAGCGAACAGTATCATAGAGGTGCCTTTGAAAGTACTTGAGAACCCTGTTGCTGCTTTGAACGCTCTTTCTTATGATTCTTTTTATAAAATATGGTATTTGTTGATGATATTTGCGCCAGTACTCTTTCTACCCTTATTAAAACCTGCTAACTTAGTACCGATTTTACCATGGCTCATAATTGCCCTCTTCTCCAATTACCCAGCTTACTACGTTATCTTTACGCACTATCCAGCCTTTGTAGCCCCCTTCATCTTCTTAGCAACTATTTATGGTTACAGAAAAATTGCCAAGGGCAAAAATGCGAAGATAGCTAAATTGAAGAAGATGGCACCTATTGTCATGCTTGTAATAACAATAGTATCTTTATTTGTAGCCACCCCAAGGGTTGAGTCCATGTCTTATCTTGCAAGAGCGGATTTACAACATGTTGCAAAGGTTTACGAGACCTTGAACCTAGTTCCAAGAAATGCTTCTATACTTGCACAAGATAATATCTTTCCTCATGTATCAGATAGATTCGAAGCCTATACTATACCATCTCCAGATTGGGAAGGCTTCTCTTCAATCTCTATCGAGACTTTGAACGATACTCTAGCCAAAAAGCCAGAATACATAATCATAGACCTTAAGGCAGATAACCCATACTCAAGAGCTATAGGAGAGACCATACTTTGGACTTTATCAAGGTTTGATGCTCCGCCCTATGGTTTACTTGTAGAGTACGATGGGATATATTTGTTTAAACTTGGCTACAGAAACTTACCTTGAATTCAATCAACGAATGCTTCGCTGGCTAAGTGAACCATATAAAAGCAACTTATTTAAAAAGTGTCTTCTGGTACTCTCTCTTTATTCTCAGTCTATACGCCACATCTAAGAGTTCGCAAAACATCTGTAAAATCTTCTTCATGCTGAATCCAACATTTAGTCTCATATGAACAGGTAGTTCGACTACTTTTAGCTTTAAGGAGTTCGCGAGAGCAAGGAACTCCACATCAAATGCATACCTGTTCACAGACTGTGCTTTCACCAATTTTTCTAGAGCTTCCCTTCTGAACGCTTTAAGGCCTGTTTGCGTATCGCTTACTTTTATACCAACAAGCAGTTTTGCAAGTATCTGAAAACCCCTGCTCAAAAACTTTCTAATTAAAGGTGTTTGAACGTTAGACAGTTTATGCCATTTTGAACCTATAGCCACATCTGCATATTTTAAGGCATTGAGATATTCTTGAATGTTAATAGGTGAAATTTCTCCGCCAGCATCTAAGAGAAAGAACAGGTTGCCATTTGTATGCTTAAAGCCTTCCTTTATCGCAAATCCTTTCCCTTTATTTTCATCATAACTTACGAGCTTTATGACTTCATATTTTTTTGCACAACTAAGAACTTTCTTTGCTGTCCTATCTCTGCTTCCATCATTTACTACAACGACTTCATAGTTCGATCCAATTCTCTCCAGAGCCTTTATTGCTTCTTCTATCGCTCCTTCTATGTGCTTTTCCTCGTTGTATGCTGGCATGATCACAGAGAGCTTCACGTTTTTCAGCAACTCTCTTTCAGCATTCTCTCAAATATGGGTAGCACGTTCTTGGAATCATAATTCTTTGCAGCCTTTCGAAGCCTAACGCCTAATGACATAATGTGGCTAGGGTCTTTTTTCCACTCTCTGTAAAGGTTCACTATCTTCTGTGAAAAATCGTATACATCATTGGCATAAAGTAGAGGCAAATCAAGAGATAAGTGAGCTGGGATTCTTGTTGTCAGGACTGGTGTGCCACAAGCTAGACTCTCGACCATAACCAAGGGGAAGTTATCAGCCCTTGATGGATATACAGTAACATGAGCGGAAGAATATAACTTAGCTAGCTCGTGATCATTTGTCACATAGCCTAGCCCCCTTACATCGTTTAGCTTGTCGCTGGTTCCGCCAACCCAAATGAACTCGGCATCGTTGTATTTGCTTCTCATTACATTTGCTAATGTGAGGAATACATCCCAACCTTTCTGCCATGAGGGTCTACCTACATATAGTACGGTGAACTTGTCACGTTTGTTTGTTAATGGCTTATACACATCTGTATCCACAAAGTTCGGTATGTAGTAGACCTTTCTATGCCTTACTTTGATAGCCTTGTTCATTATATGGATCGCATCGTAGATGGACAGGTCAGCTATACCCATTGACTTATACATTACACGTGAGAGTATAGCTGGAAGACCGTAAGTCAAAGGCGGTATCCTAGGCATGAAGTATACGTTTGAATGAATGCCAGCAATCTTCTTGGATTTACAACGAAAGAAGAGATATGCTAAAGGATTGTAAAACATATATGAAATGTCTGAACGAATTGTATGATGCCACCTCTCATGGTAAGGTATGCCATCTAAAATCTTGACTAGTTCGCTGAAGTCAACTGCTCTCCTACCATGAGGCGTGTATGGTAGTGCATGAATTTCTACTTGATGCCCCTTTCTACTAAGATACTTGGCAACAGTCCAAGCCCATTTCTCTCCTCCTCCTCCGTAGGTTAAGCTGATGTGAAGGCACAGAGTAATCTTCACTCTAAATCACCTTGAGGAATCATTTCAATCGATCTAACTTCAACGTAATCTAGGTAGACAGCTACCTTGGAAAAAAAGTCAAACCCTCGAAACTCCATGCTTGAAGGTTCGTCTAACTCAAAGTAAAATGTTATGTCATGCCAAGTCATCGGTTCAGTGAAGTTTGAACCGTAGACTGAAGCGTGAGCTAATTGCTCTTTGAGGTCAAAGGCAAATGCATCCAGGGTCATCAGGTATTCGTTTGTAGGCTCACCAATCATCATGTGAAAGGTAACGGCATAATTACCAGAAGGCAAGAGTGCGTATGGACCAAACCAGAACGTAGTTCCATTGGCATAGCTAGCATCACGGTAAAGCACGTATCCGGATCTTGAGTCTTGATAAGCAATAGCTCTACCATCTTCCAAGTATAAGTCCCTATGATCATAAACATCTAAAAAGTTGAATATGATAGGGTGACCAATATAACCGAGCTTGAACAGGTAGATTCCCTCAGAAACCGCAAAAAAGCCGTATGGAAGTCTTTCTTCACAGAGTGTCTTGAAGATCAGCCTGGCTGTAGCCTGGCTTCCTTGGTCTTTTGCCTTAAGGTCTATGATTATGTATTCTGGCTTTTTAGCTAGAGTAGTGTTTAGCATCTCTATAGCTTTAGAAGAGAAGCCTTCCCAATCTGGAGATGGTATAGTATAGGCTTCGAATCTATCTGATACATGAGGAAAGATGTTGTTTTGTGCAAGTATTGATGCACTGCTTGGAACTAGTCTCAAAATTTCATGCAGCGATGAGTTATGTTGATCATCGGAACTCTGTATTTGAGAGTAGTTCAATGCTCCCAACACTATGGTTATGATTAATACCACAAAAACTGAGATTTGAACAAGCCTTATCAACTTTTTCGTGTTTAACGATATACCATTACCAAGAAACTCTTTTATTCCAAAGATCGTTGCCAAGAACAAAAAGGGAACAATAAAGCTGGAGTAATGAGTCCAGATTACATAATGAGGTTCGAAGTTAGACAATAGAGCAGGTACTAACCAGGATAAAGCCGGTAAAAAGTGTAGAGGCTTCAAGAAAGCCATGAATAAGAGGGGAGCGAATATCATCAAGAGGTAGACAGATTTATAGCCCCAATCGTATGTGAGAGCTTGCCATGCTGCTATAGGATCCAGTAATACTCTAAGAGGTACTTGCTCCAAACTATCTGCACCTAGAACTTTCCAACTTTTGACAACACCTTCTGCTTGATACCCTAGCATAAATTGAAGATTTCTTGCCAATATAAACCATCCAAGAGCTAGAGCAATAGTGATCAAAGCGATGTAGAAAGTCTTTTTTTCACGATCTTGACTTCTTCTCCAAAGCAATATAAAAATCCCGAAGAAGATCATTGGTATTGCTGCATATTCTATGCTTATCAGCGTTAGCATTGTAAAGGCGATGTATGTTTTCCAACTTTTTTTGAAGAAGAAGTATATGGTGAACAAAGATAGCGTCATGAAGAAGTCTTCTAGATGGAACCATTCAATGCTAACTCCTATCACTAAAGGGTTGAGCAAGTAGGCAAAGGCTAGAATCAGTGCATACTTATCATTCTCCAGTATTAGGTTTGCTAGTTTGTATACTGCCAATGAGCCTAATGCTATGATGGCTGAGTGAATAACGAAAAGGGTCTCAACGCTAGGATAAATGGCGTAGAAAGGAATTATTAAGAAAAGTAATGGAGCAAAATGAGTTGCCAGAAAGTTGTTGTTCATGCTCAAATAGGGCTCTACTGTGTAGTAGAAAGGCTTTCCGTTGAGAGTGCTCCAAAGAGCTTGGTTGAATATTCCGGTGTCCCAAGCGTATGTCGAGAAATTGTAGTGAGTGAAAGATAACAAAATTGAGAATATTATTATGTAAATGATCATGCTGATTAGCAGTATCCTTGGTATGCTTCTGATCGTGGACCTGAGATAAGTGAAGACTCTGTAGCTGAAAAGTTTCAGCGCCATCAAGAAGTTCTTCAAGATCCACTACCCTGTCTTGCCATGATAGAAGGTGAGCACTCCATCTTACCATGACCCTTTTGCATATGGAAGAACAAGAAGGAGGGCTTAATAACTTTTCAAATTCTTCTATAATATTTTGATTTTAACTCCCTCTTTCCTTGCTATTTCTGCTTGTTTACTATCTGATGTGACTAATTCATTATTAGTGCTTTTTGCGAGTTCAATAAAGAGGGCATCATAGATTGTTATTTTGTTTTTGACAGCTATTTTGAAGGCTCCAAGCATATAGTCGTTTTGATTCAGTGTTTTGATTACTTCTGGCTTGGTGAGGTCTTTGAGTATCTCCTCCGCATCTTTTGCTCCAATTTCCTCATTCAATACTTTTTTCCACAAAGCATTAACAACCTCTTTGATGGAGAGGTCAAAGCTCATAACACCATCTAAAATAACTTCTTCCACTCTATCCCAGCCTTCTTCTCTAGAAAAGAATTTTACTAAAGAAGATGAATCAATGACCCTCACGGTCTTCTCTCACACCCTTAACCGAGAAGCCCTTCTCACTGGGCTTTGCTCTATTAAGAATCTCATTCCATCTCTCAACTTGTCTTTTTGTTCTCACTTTCCAAGCTAACTCTTCTAACTTTTCTTTGATTTCTTTAGCTATATCTATCCCAGCTTTCTCAAGTTCCTCTTTTATTTCCTTTCTAACTCTAACGCTGATTACTGTAGACATTTTAATTTACTTCTATGTAAACTAGGATATAAACTTTAGGAAGGTGTATCCAGACTTAAGGGTGGATGCTGTGGTTTCTCACTTACAGCATAATTCTTCTACTATCAATGCTACTGGATGAACGTTGTGCTAAATTACCTGATGCAAATCTATTGATGAGATATACTAATAGATGCGAGCCTTTACCCTGCTACCTTCTCTATCTCTTGAAAATCCTTATTAAAACTTGGATAACCAGATTCGATGAATTTCTTTGATACGATCAAACTCTTCATCTTCAGAGACTATATTGACTATGCCTCTTTTCTCCATCGTGGCTAGATGTATGGCATCTGATGGTTTAATATCATATTTGATAAGATACTCCTCCATAGCCCCAAGGTCAAATTCATCTATAGGTTCAACATAAGGTAGCACAATCTTCTTGAAGAAGTTCAGAGTAACATTGTAGGGGACTCCATACTTGGTCTTAGAAATGTAAAGAGTTTCATCTATTACGAGCAAGTTAGTGTAAAGATCTTTGCTGAGAAGTTCATGAAAGAGATTATCCAAAGCCCTCCTATCATCATGAGTTGAAGAGTTCAGGTAGATAAGGAAGCTCGCATCCAGAAAGAGCTTCAAAGCCTATTTTCGAACTCCATCTCAAGATACATGGCTTTAAGATCACCAAGTTTAGGGCCTTTCACTCCAGAATCTCTAAGATTTATTACATGTTGCTCAAGCATAGCAAGAATTTCATTTGGGGATGGCCTGCCTTTCAGAAGGATGCCTTCATCCCTAGGCTCTATGAGTACATACCCTCCTTCCTTTACCCCATACTTCTCTCTTAACACCTTAGGTATGAGAACCTGCCCCTTGTCACCAACTTTCTGCCTCAGTTCTACCATGGTAATCAAAAATACTACTATGGTTAGAAATATTTAAACTTTGATTATACTCTAGCGATGATGCCAAGATAAGCCTGAAATAGTTTTAAAAACCTATACAATTTACGGGATTGCTGCTAACAATCTCAAGACGACTTTGGTACACTAACCGATATAAATCAACTTGCTCAATACGGTTTATTAATTA
>JBNAWJ010000048.1:0-11640 GCA_049699795.1 Nitrososphaerales archaeon
TGATGACCATAACGTTTAAAATTTGGATAAATCCTACCTAAAGCCCGATAAAAATGCCTATAGATCCAAATTTCAAAAACAATAGAAAGCATATGGGTAAGCATGAAGGTCACGATGTCTGGGGTCCTGTTGAGCCGCCTAATGTATTGGGCATACATGGTAGCATAGTTGCTGTAGACTGGGACCTTTGTAATGGCGATGGTACTTGTATAGATGTTTGTCCAGTAGGCGTATTCGATTGGTTTAACACTCCAGGCCATCCAAAGTCTGAGAAGAAGTCGGACCCCATAAGGGAACCTGATTGTATATATTGCATGGCTTGTGAGACTCAGTGCCCAGAACAAGCCATTAAGGTAACTCAGCCTTAAGGTTCATTTAAGCTCTCTATAACATCTTGGATTTTTTTAATCGAGATTAGAATCTAGGATAACAAGATCAGTATAAGTATCCCCATTGATTCTTTCACTGTTCTAGGAACTAGGTAAATTATGTTAATTACAATCCGATCAACCGCCTAAAAATCAATATATACGTCTTTTTCAATGTGTTTACTGTGGATCGTACGATTGCGCTGACTTGCCTTGATAAAGGAAAAGTAGCAATGATCGAGGAGATAAATTTAGATAATCTTGCAAAGAAAAGATTGATGGCTCTCGGATTATTGCCAGGCTCACGCTTAAAAGTTTTAAAAATCGCTCCTTTCAAAGGAGCGATTTTAGTAGACGTTGGAGGCCGTCCACTCGCCATAAGTCACGATGTGGCGGAGAAGATATCTGTCGAGGAAGTAGAATGAAAGAAATTCGAATCGGTCTAATAGGAATTCCTAACTCAGGCAAGAGCACTATATTCAACAAGCTTACAGGAGTCTATCAAATAGTTGGGAACTGGCCAGGCAAGACTGTAGAAACTGTAGAGAGAGTTGCAGAATTTAAAGGCAAGCAATTCTCGCTCATCGATTTTCCTGGCACACCGACTCTCACTCCTACAAGTATGGAAGAAGAAATCGCTAGACAGTGCATGATCGAAAATAGACCAGATGTTATAATTCAGGTTGCAAGTGCGATTGACCTTGAGAGAAGCATATACCTCTCTTTAGAATTGATCGAGCTTGAGATTCCTATTGTAGTGGCATTGAACCAATTCGACGAAGCTATAAAACTAGGATTCGAGATAGATGCCAAAAAACTATCCGAGATTCTTGGAGTGCCTGTTGTACCAACAGTTGCCATAAAGGGAGAGGGGATCGATAAACTTGTTAATGAAGCCTTCGACCTTGCTTATTCTAGGTCGAAAGGAAAGATCATGGTAGATAAGGATATTAGACCAGAAATCAACAAAGTGGTGAGTATAATCAGGGGAATCTTGCCTGATCGTTACCCCTCAGAATGGTTTGCCATAAAACTCTTCGAAGAAGATCCATGGGTGGCTAAAAAGATAGATGAATTGGATGTTGAAAGTAGGCTGAAAGGTGTTTTAGAAGAGGAGAAGGCTTTTATCAAAAAATCAAGTGGTCTATCCCCCTCATTTTTTATAGTCAACAAAAGGCGCTTGATCGCAGAAAAGATTGCGAATGAGGTTAGAAAGATCAAACCTGTAAGCAGAAGTAGACTCATTGAGTCTTTAGACTCACTTTCTACCTCTTTTTATGGATATCCTTTACTGGCAGTGGTCATAGCAACAATTTTTGTAGTAACTCTTGGTGTAGGATTGCTATTTAGGAATATGGTCAGCTATCTTTTCTTTGAGTTATCTAGCTACTTCGCTTTCAATATAACCAATCCCTTACTTGGCGCTATCTTATCAGGAGTTCAACTATCTTTGTTGGTAGGTTTGAGCTTTATCATTCCCGTGGTCTTCTTATTCCATTTCTTTTTTCTCTTTTAGATGATAGCGGCTATCTGCCTAGAGCTGCTTTTCTAATCGATAAAGCTATGAGAAGGATTGGGTTAAATGGTAAAGCATTCATACCTCTTCTTTTGGGGTATGGTTGTAATGTACCCGCTTGTGTAACTTGCAGGGTTTTAGAGGGAGAGAAACAGAGATTTGTGACTGCGTTGATGATCACCCTTATCCCTTGTGCATCTAGGATGATTATAATCTATGGTTTAATAGCTATTTATATCGGAATGGTGACAGCGTTAGGGATATACTTATTCAACCTATTTGTAGTTCTTTTGATCGGTATGATCATTGGAAGTTCAGTTGATTTGCGCTGCGAATCAATTGGATTGGTGATGGTCTTGCCTCCATATAGAGCCCCCTTGCTAAAGAACGCTCTAAAAAAGACTTGGGCAAGGGCAAAGGACTTTGTATATCTGGCTATGCCTATTATAATTATAGGTACTGTCTTCTTAAAGATACTAGAAATTGCAGGGATAATGGAGCATCTTAACGCACTATTCAATCCACTATTTGTGGGGATATTCGGTCTACCAGGCTATGTATTAAGTTTCCTCTTATTCGGGGCGATAAGAAAAGAGTTCGCTTTAGTATTCTTGATGACGACTTTAAACGGCAACCCTTTAAGCTACTTATCTCCCAATCAGATCATCATCTTTACATTAATCACATTATTTTATATCCCTTGTATAGCAACATTTACTACTTTGCTAAGGGAGCTTCGATTGAATAGAACTCTAATCATAGCTGGAATAAACCTTTTGATAGCCATAATAGTTGGCTTTAGTGCTCATGTGATCCTTTCCTTAATCGGTTGACCTTATCCAAAACGGTTATGAATAGTTTAAAGCCTATACTTATGATGTATTGGTAGACCAAACACAGGAGTTCGTAATTCATAAGTTCATAAAGCCAAATACTATAGAGCTAAGAAAGTATCAGATAGATTTAGCCTCTGAATGTTTAGAAAATAATCTTCTGATAATCATACCAACTGGCTTGGGCAAAACAGTTATAGCATCTTTAACAATAGCAGAGCATCTAAAGCTCTTTCCAGACAAAAAATGTCTAATCCTTGCTCCAACAAGGGTATTAGTTCATCAACATAACGATTTTCTAACAAAGCATCTTAATGTTGAAGAGAACGATATAGTAGCTATAACTGGTGAAGATAGCCCTAAATCAAGAAGAGAGAAGTGGGGAAAGAGAATAGTGTCATCTACCCCCAAATTTTCAAAAACGATCTGAATTATGAGATAATAAGTCCAAAAGATTTCTCTTTTGATCTTCGACGAAGCCCATAAAGCCATTGGAAGTCATCCTTACTGTATTATTGGTAAAAAATTTTGCTTTGTGGCTTAATTCCGACTTTTCGTACGCTATGTTCCGATTTTCGCCCTCATGCGTGAACTATCTTTTCGAAACTCTTACTCTAAAGGACTACAATGGAACAATAAATTCGAAATTAGTAATTAAGCCACAAAGCAAAAAATTTTTTAATGATAACCCTAATTGCAGAATGATAGGTCTTACAGCATCTCCTCCATCTGATAAGGGCAAGTTAAAGGAAATTATGGAGCATCCCAATTTAGCCAAAATAGAGGCAAGGGATGAAAAGAGCAGAGATGTTAAAGATTACGTCTATAAGACAGATGTGGAGTGGATAAGGCTCGACCTCCCTCCTATCATAATTGAAATAAGAAGGGCTTTGAAAGAAGCTCTGTCTATTAGGCTAAGAAAATTAGAAGATGCTGGATTACTCAAGATTAGAGATGGTAAATTTGTAAGCCTAAAGACCCTTCTTGAACTGAGAAAAGAGGCTGAAAAGAGTAACATATCAGAAATTAGATCATCCTTATTCTCAGCGATAAGACTGGCCCATGCCATGAACCTTTTGGAAACTCAGAGTCTATCATCCTTTGTAAAATTCTTTGAAAGATTGTTCATGAGGAGTAGAGGAATAGGAGTAAGAGATTTGATGGAAGACCATAGTGTGAAGGAAGCCTACTAGACTGCGAAAGGAGCTTTAGAGTTAGGGATAGAGCATCCTAAGGTTCAAGAGCTAGAGAAGATCGTAAGTTCGTTAAAAAATGGTGAGAAGGCGATAATCTTTGCAAGCTATAGAGACTCTGTGGAGAGCATTCGCAATAAACTTTCATCGAAAGGGTTCAAGGTAGGGCAATTAATAGGAAAGAGCGGTAAGACAGGGCAATCACAAGAGGAGCAAGTCAAGGCTCTCGAAGGATTATCGAAAGATGGGATCATGAGCCAGATCGATCTTATGCTGATAAAGAAGCTCAGAAGAGAATTGAACAAAGTGAGAAAGACATAAAAGAGCACCGTATAAAGCGCTTCAAAACTGTTGAGAAATTGTTGGAAGACCTTCGCTCTCCAAACTGATGTGTATTGCCTTGGGCAGCTGAACACACTCATACTTTACGAATCAGTTACAGGCAATCAAGCCTTGAATTTCAAATGCGCGTTGATGAAGCAATAATCCAATTAATAGGTAGTGAAGACCCTAGAAAGCTAGGATACAGAAAGATAGGCAAGTGGAAAGGAGTTTACTCATACGAAATAGGAAGGAAGATAAGAATCCTATACAGAGTGCGCTTTAAGGATAGAACTATAATATTCCTTGATGTTGGTACTCACAAGATTTACTGAATATGCAAGGATTAAATGATTAAGCTCCATATACTGCTTGTAGTCCGAGAATGTCGCCAAGTCCTAAATCTCGTTTATAAGTCTCTCCATAGCTTCCGCTTCTGGTACAATCATCTTAGAAGGCACATGGGCTTAGGAAGAGCTCCGATGGAGGTGAGCTTATCTTAACATTATCTGCAATCAATTTAAAAATGATATATTAGATTTGACTCATCCGAAATAAACTATCTTCTTAACAGTAATTTTTCTGGGATATAAATCAGATAGATAAGGTAAAAATCCTAATTACAGAGGTGGAGGACTAGGTTTGGCTTTTTGATGGAGAAGAATCTTATTGCAGCTAGTATCCAAGCAACGAGGAGCAATACTAAGCCTATTATGACTATGGTCAAAATAGCACCTAAATGTAAGATAAACTTTAACAACAAGCAACATAAATATCTTTAGGAAATTAAGATGGTGGTTGAATGACAAAAAGACAGTTCATCATAGACGATGGGAAAGAGAAGATATCTGTTGAAGGGCATGAGCATAAAAATGTTGCAATTAAATACTTGATGAAAAGACGCCGAAGTCTACTCATGACCAAGAATCCCCAGAAGGTTGAGGAATTATTCGCTCAACTCCCTTCGAAGATAAAGATCATAGGGAAGCAAGTTACAAAAACTTATGATATAAAATGGGAGCGTATAGGCACTGAGGAGTTTTCTGGCGCAAGGTTCGTCTTCACACTTCAAGAGACTTCTTGAACGATCGCCAGTTCGTAGACCAGTTATCGCCATTTTTCACAGCTTAAACTTAAAAGAAGCAAACATCAGATCAAGAGAGGTTGTAGTTGTGTTTGGTGCCTTTGGTAATACTGATCTACATAATAGTTGACTGATTTCTTCCTTTCTCAATGCTATCTATTAACATTTAATTCTTTGATGATAAAACAACTCATTATGATTAGAGTCAAGACACCATCAAGGTTACACATAACTCTCATCGATCTGAATGGCAAACTGGGAAGAATAGATGGTGGAGTTGGCATAGCGTTGGAAGAGCCAAGTATAGTTCTAGAAGCAGAGCTTATAGATAATGGCATAAAGGTTGAAGGTGATGATAGTGGTAGAGCCCTTGGGGCAGCAAAAAGAGTTTTGAAGGCTTACAACTTGAAGAGAGGGTTACATCTAAGAATTCTTCAAAAGTATGATGAGCATGTCGGCCTTGGCTTTGGTACTCAATTATCATTAGGGACTGCCTTTGCTATAACAAACCTACATGGAATTAGTGTTAGCCCTAGAGAGTTGGCTGAAATCGTCGGGAGAGGAGGGACATCAGGGATAGGTATTGCTGCCTTCGAATTCGGTGGTTTTATCGTTGATGGAGGACATACATTCGGTGTAAATAAACAGAAGCAGAGTTTTCTTCCATCATCAGCCTCCAAAGCTCCTCCTCCTCCAGTGGTTTCTAGACTTGATTTTCCTGAAGACTGGTTGGCAATTCTAGCCATCCCAAGAGCAAGGCAAAGAATTCACGGTTCACTTGAGGTTGAGCTTTTCTCTAAATACTGTCCAATCCCTATTGATGAAGTTCAGGCTTTATCACATATAATCCTTATGAAGCTCTTACCCTCATTAGTTGAGAAAGACATAGTTGAGTTTGGAGATGCCATATCCAAGATACAAAATGTAGGCTTCAAGAAGATAGAATTGGGCCTTCAATCTGATGAAGTGAAAGAGATTATGAAAACAATGGTTGAGGCTGGTGCCTATAGTGTAGGTCTAAGCTCTTTTGGACCAACTCTTTACACCTTTGTTGATAGTAAGAAAAAAGCTTCGACAATAGCTAAAGCTGCCGAAGATGATATGAAAGAGAAAGGGGGAAAGGTACTGATAACAAAGGCAAATAATAAAGGTGTAGAACTATCTCAATTAAGTTAATTTTGCAATATAGAAAATTTTCCAACTCGTTAATATATTAGTTTGACCATAATTATTACAATGCAATTCCTAATAGTATCGGGCTTCTTTGGCTCTGGAAAGACAACTCTGATATTAGAACTGGCTAAAGAACTTTTTTTGGATCGTAAGAAAAAGCTGGCAATAATCGTCAACGATATTGGAGAAGTTGGAATAGATGATAAAGTGATGAAATCTTATGGCTTGAATGTAAAGGAGATGTTTGGAGGATGTATATGCTGTGAAATAGCGGTAAACTTACCCACAACGATAAAAACTCTCAAAGAAAATTACAATCCAGACTTAGTTATCTTGGAACCTTCTGGTGTTGCCGATGCCTTCAACGTGAACAAAGTCCTAGATTCTATGGATGGTATAGATCTAGAAGTCTTGCCAGTCGTAACTCTTTTCGATGCCACCCAATTAGACCTATTGCTAGCATCTTATCCCTTCATAATAAAGCAACTAAAGAGTGCAGACTTGGTGTTGATAAACAAGATAGATAAAATTTCAGATTCATCCTATCTAAAAGATGTAGAAGAAGAAATCCGCAAGATAAACGGAGAAGCAAATATAATACGAATATCAGCCTTGCATAAATCAAACATTAATAAAGTTGTAGAAAATCTGTTTGCTTGATGAAAATCCTTGATAAGCCATCTGTATTCGCTGCAGAGATGAATTTAGAATTCTCTAAAACCAGAACCATGGAAGAATTAAAAGGATTTTTTCAAAAACTAGTTTTGAGGCTATTTGAAGTTAGTAGCATCGATGATAAGCTTATAGGTCACATCAAGATTTATTCTGAAGGAAAGAATGGCTCATCTATTCGCGCAAACCTTACTGGAAGTATCAAAAATCTTACAGTGATTACTAATGGTAATGAAGAAGAAAGCAAGTTGAGAGTATGGATAAATGTTATCACATTTATGATAAAAGAGGAAGAATTATTGAAGTGTGTTAAAGACGCTATCATGAAATTTGTTGAAGATAATAAAGAAATCATTAGGAGCTTTGAATTGAGTATTTCTGATACCCATGAAAATCATGGAAAAGTGAGTTAGCTTTCTGACAACTGTGTCTACTCAGCCCTAACACTAAAATTCTACCTAATCTCTGATAGTAACATTATTGGCTTCAAACCCAAGATCGAAGACTTTTCTATTCAATTCAATATATCTTTCAGGCATTGCTTCTTTTATGCCATTCAAAATGGATTCTCTCTTCAATGGAATCAGTTTCTTAGCACAAGCGTAACCAAGCATATACATGTTCGCCATAATAGTATCTCCCGTAGCTCTCTTTGCCATTTCAGATGCATCAATTAAGATTACTTTATTTGAAAAGGGTTTTAGAGCGTCTAATACATAGTTTAAAGATGGATACTCTTCTTTAGCGATGAAGATAGATGATGGAATTGATCTATGAGCATTGACCAAGAATACCGTTCTTTTCTTTAAGCCAAAGTAGCAAGAGCGTAAAGCCTCTAAAGGTTCTAAAGCAAATACCAGATCTGCCTTTCCTTCTAGTACTAATGGTGAGTATATCTTATCACCAAATCTTACATGGCAAGCTATTGCACCACCTCTTTGAGCCAAGCCGTGCAATTCAGATGCCTTAGCATCAAATCCTTCTTTTAAGGCAGACCAAGTTATTACGTTCGTGAGAGTAAGAACTCCTTGCCCACCTATACCTGTTATGATTATGTTGAATTCCATTATTTCACCGCCTTTATCGCTCTTTTTGGGCATATACGAACACAAACTGCACAGCCTGTGCAAAGGTCTTTGTCTATGAAGAACTTATCATTCTCTATGAATATTGCTGGGCAGCCAAACTGATACAAGCATATGCCACAACCATCACAAAGGCTTTGATCTATTCCAAACTTTGGTATTATAATCCCTTCTCTTTTCTTTCTTCTAATGGCCAGCAATTGGCACTCTCTCTTTGCGACTATCACAGAAACCTTTTCTTTTTGTAAATATTCTCTGACTGCATCTTCCATCTCCTTTACGTTGAAAGGATCCACTACCATTACATTCTCGACGCCACAAGCCCTTACTATATCCTCTATGTTTATGACTTTGCTCTTCTCTCCCATACCAGTTATGCCAACTCCAGGATGTGGCTGATGGCCTGTCATGGCAGTGGATCTATTGTCGAGAATTATTATCAAAGGATTCGATCCATTGTAAACAGTGTTTATCAAGCCTGGAATTCCAGCATGAAAGAAGGTCGAATCTCCGATAAACGCGATAGCCTTCTGATCGCTGACTTTTTTGATACCATGAATAACTCCTTCACTGGCGCCCATAGAGAATACGAAATCCTGGGTCTCAAAAGGTGGATAAATCCCTAAAATGTAACAACCTATATCTCCACCGAATACAGCATCCTCTCCTACCACTGATTTCGTTACAAAGAATGAAGCCCTATGAGGGCAACCTGGACACATTACAGGAGGTCTCTTTACTACGCTCAACTTCTTGTACTCTTCTTTCTGGGCAATAGGGTTGAATTGTGATTTGGCTCCAGTTATCTTGCTAATAGCAAGCAATACATGCCATTCCTTAAGTTCACCAGACCTTGGAAGATAACCATTCTTCTTTCCATAAAACCCCAATTCTGGGTTAACATCTTTTGCTAGAGCACTTACGCTTTCTTCGAGAATTGGTTCGATTTCTTCAACGATAAGAATTGATTTAAGATCTTTTATGAAGTTCCTTATCTTATCATCTGGTATAGGATAGGTCATTCCCAATTTTAAAACTGGTAAATCCAACTTCAGATCTTGCAGGGCATCCATAACATAGTTGAACGTAACGCCAGAAGTAACTATGCCTAAATCATTTTCTGAGCCTTCGTTCAAAGAGAAATTTATATCGATTTCCTCAGATATTCTCCTTAATTCACTCAACTTTTTGTGTAGCTCTTCATGAGTCTCCATTATGTATGGAGGAAAGTTCCTGAACCTTATCGAATCCTTGTTAAACTTGCCTCGTTTTTTCCCTTCAACTATTTTGCCAAGTTTAACAACTCCTCTTCCATGACTCACTCTTGTTGTAGTCCTTAAGAGTAAAGGAATGTTGAATTTTTCAGATAAGTCAAAGGCTATTTTCGTGAAATCTTTACACTCTTGTGAATCTGAAGGCTCCAGCATCGGTATGTGTGCTAATCGAGCGTAGTAACGGCTATCTTGCTCTGATTGAGCACTACTCCAGCAGTTTGGATCATCAGCAACTACTATGACCATGCCAGCTTTAACCCCTATATATGCTAGAGGAAAGGCACTATCAGAAGATACGTTCAATCCATACTGCTTGAATGAGACCATCGATCTAACTCCACAAAGGGCGGCTCCAGCAGCAGCCTCCAAGGCAACTTTCTCATTAGTGCTATATTCAAAGTACAAGTTAGCGTCTTTAGCGATTTCTGAAAAAGTATCTCCAATCTCTGATGCAGGAGTTCCAGGATAAGTAGAAGAAAAGCCAACGCCAGCCTCTAAAGCTCCTCTAACTATAGCTTCATTGCCAAGAAGAATCACTTTCTCACCATACTTGTTGAGAAGTATACTCTCCAAATACCATCAATATGAGTTACATTAAACTTGCTTTTATATCTTTGAAGTTATAGCGAGCAGGGGGTTGTCAAGATAAGGCGGATAAAAATAGACAAAAATCAATAATGAATCTTTGAGATAGAATTTGGTCTATTTTTGTCTAAGCTTAAACTCGTTATTTTGACAATCCCATCATGCAAGAAGAACATGTCTAGCATTTCATCTATACCTTAGGAGAGCTCCAACTCCTCCAAAGCTTTTAAACATTACTCCCTCCTCACTCTTGGAGGATATGACCTCTACTTTGATTCCTGAATCTAGGGCTTTGTCAGCCAGAAAATCGATAAAATCTTCCTCAACTATTTCAATGTCGTTACTGCCACATGAAGGGCATGGTTCTGAGATTAACTTCTGTTTTTCAGAGATAAGGCTTTCTTGATTGATCACGACCTCTCTAATTGAGCCACACTTTTTGCATGTTACTCGAAGGTATGCAAGACCCACATCCTCCGAGACGAGAACAGTGTGCGCATTTCCTCTTTTCAAAGAATCTATCACTTCTTGAACTCCGTATATTGCCAAGCCTTTATCTGAAGAGACTTCGTTTAAGAATTTCTTGACTAGTTCCTTTTCTTCTATTATTCTCAAGTCTTGCAGAACACTTTGAGCCCTATCTATAGTCTCCCTTATCCCTTCCCTTCCTGAATAAGAAGTATCCACGACTGCCAATACATTGTTTTGCAACCTGTAATCTAAGTACTCTCCTTTCAAGAAATAGTCTTTAGTAGGACCAGGTCCTCCTATTACCAAACCTTTGACGCTATACTGCTCTAAGAAGACTTTGGTCGCGTGTCTCGCTAATCTGTTGAAATAATCGTTAATCTCAGCTTCTCTAAGACGTTCAAACCTTCTAGCTGACTGCCCTCCTGCTCTATGTTTTCCCGATACTCCTGAAGTAACCACATCTACAACTTCTAGTCTATTACCCGATACTATTCCAAGCCCCGCTTCAGTATTATCTATGGAGATGATTCCTATAATTTTTTCCTCCTTTATCATTTCACGAAGGGGCTCTAGGTGAAAATGATCATCACATCTATAAAGATAGGTTTGTATCGGCTTGTGAGGCAGTACCTCATATAGTTGTAGAACTTCGCTACCAAGCGGGGCGTTAGGGCTTAGAGGCAAGGCACCACAAAATATAGCCAGCCCATTTTCAGGTGTTTTATCATAGAGTTTCAATCTTTGCATGATCTTCACCAAAGCGTCTTGAACGTGTGTTCTAGTACTGTCAGACTTTATGTTAGACGCTGTACCATACTCATCTTTTAAAGCACTTATGACCTCATGTAATGGCCTTTTTGGCGGTATATACAATGACACTAGCTCAGTCCCTCTACCTTTTTTAGTAGAGAGTTCTGCCAAAGTCCTTTTCATCTTATAAAATGCCACTGAATCGACTCTTGAACTCATCATACATATAACCCATAGAGATGAATTAATAGCTATCGTTTGAATTAGGATAGGCATAAATAAGTTAAGAATATTTCAAAAACTTGAGCATTGGTA
>JBNAWJ010000049.1:0-803 GCA_049699795.1 Nitrososphaerales archaeon
CTTTACAGCTTGGTACAATTACCTCAAGGCAGGAGGGTAATTCTTGACAGTATCTAAATTTGCCATGCTAAAGGATAAATAGAAAACTCTAATTTTCATAATGCAAAGGTTATTTTCAAGTGTTAATTTAATGATTTTGGAGGGGAAAATCTTTGGAGGCTAGGATAAGGCAGCCAGTAGTTGTAGTATTGGGTCATGTAGACTCTGGCAAGACATCATTATTGGATAAAATAAGGGGAACAGCGGTTCAAGCAAGAGAGGCTGGAGGAATGACTCAACATATTGGAGCAAGCTTCTTCCCCATGGATACTCTGAAGCATATCTGTGGTCCATTATTATCATCAATAAAGGGCGAGGTTAAAGTACCAGGTTTATTAGTAATAGATACACCTGGTCATGAGATATTTGCCAATTTAAGAGCCAGAGGAGGCTCTGCCTCAGATATTGCTATACTTGTTGTAGATGCCATTCGTGGTTTTGAAGCCCAAACTTATGAAAGCATTGAGATACTGAAGAGCAGAAAAGTTCCCTTTGTTATCGCTTTGAATAAAATTGATTTGATACCAGGATGGAGAGTAGGGTCTTCTCAACGCCTTACAGATTCATTAAAGATTCAAGATAAATCAGTAATTGATAAACTTGATGAATCCATCTATTTTGTTGTTGGAACTTTATCAAAACTAGGCTTTAGGTCAGAGGCTTTCTATAGGGTAAAGGATTTCGCAAGAGAGGTTGCCATAGTCCCTGTAAGTGCTAAGACTGGAGAAGGAATTCCTGAATTGCTAACAGTCTTGATAGGATTG
>JBNAWJ010000049.1:813-11298 GCA_049699795.1 Nitrososphaerales archaeon
TGACTCAGCAGTATCTGAAGAGCAGATTAGCAGTAACCTCAGAACTGGCAAGGGGAATAATACTTGAGGTGAAGGAAGAGGTAGGTCTTGGTCATACTGCAAATTTGATCCTTCTTGATGGAGAGCTTAAGATAGGAGACAATATCATATTGAGTAAGAGAGATGGAGCCATTTTATCTAGAGTTAAGGCCATGTTCATGCCAAAGCCTTTGGATGAGATGAGAGACCCCAGGGATAGATTTACATCTATTGACAAAGTCATAGCATCTGCTGGTGTGAAGATAGTTACACCTGATCTTGAAGGAGTATTGGCTGGCTCTCCTATGCTCGGGGTCAAAAATTTAGAGCAAGTTGATGAAATGAAGAAAAGAGTTGAAAGTGAAGTTAGCAGCGTCTTCATCAGCACAGACAAAGTTGGTGTTGTAGTAAAAGCAGATACTCTAGGTACTCTTGAAGCTCTTGTGGATATGCTTAAGAGAAGAGAAGTTCCAATAAGAATAGCAGACATAGGACCTGTAACGAGAAGGGATGTTGTTGAAGCAAGCACTGTAAAGAGTATCAATGAGTACTATGGTGTAATAATGGCTTTTGGCGTAAAGTTGCTACCAGATGCTGAAGAAGAAACTGTATCGAAAGGGATAAAGGTCTTCACAGACCCTATCGTCTACAACCTAATTCAGAATTATATTGACTGGGCTACTTCTGAGAAAGAAAAGGCTGAGAGGAAAGATTTCGAAGCCATTACCCCTCCATGCAAGATAAAGGTTTTGAGAGGCTTTGTATTCAGGAGAAGCAATCCTGCTATTTTTGGTGTAGAGGTTCTGTCAGGAAGGCTCATGCATAAGGCTACTTTGATGAACGATCAAGGAAAGACTATTGGTGCAATAGAGCAGATACAGGATAAAAAGGAAAAGATCAACGAGGCACCCACTAACTCTCAGGTTGCCATTTCTATCCAAGGACCAATATTTGGAAGGCATATAAATGAAGAAGATATACTCTATACACTACCAAAGGAAGAAGATGTCAAGCTCTTATTGAGCAAATTTAAGGATAGGCTTACTGATGACGAAATAAAAACATTAAACGAAATAATAGAAATCAAAAGAAAAGCATCTCCTCTTTGGGCATATTGATAAATATTTATTCTACTAAAAAGAAGGGTTTTTGGTTAGCTTGGCCACCTTTAAATTGGTCGTTTCAGATAAAGAAACTGGTAAATCTAATGTTTATGAGCTTAAGGATCCTCAGAGTCGTGCCCTTGTTGGGCTAAAAATAGGGGATGAAATCGACGCTTCAGTCTTAGGGATAAAAGGTAAGATAAAGATTACTGGAGGGAGTGATAGAGCTGGCTTTCCTATGAGAAGTGATGTAATGGGCGGAGTGAAAAAATATGCCCTCTTAACAAAGGGCGTAGGCTTTAAGCCGAAAAATAAGGGAGAGAGGAGGAGGAAGCTCGTAAGGGGTAATATTATAACTGAAGATATTTATCAGGTAAATGCTGTATTAGTCAAAGAAAAAGGAAAAGAAGTTGCCAAAGATACCAAGACAGTCTGAGGTAAATATTGGAACAGCAGGTCATGTAGACCATGGGAAATGCTTGAGCTTAGATGAGACTATCCTCTTTAATGGACGTTTAATGAAGGGTTATGAGCTTAAGGAGCTGGCTGAAATTGAAGGTAAACTCTTAACTCTTCAAGATCGATCAGAGAATTACCTCGTTTATCAACTTGTTGAGAGCAATGTAAAGAGCCTGAACCAAGAATTAAAGCTGTCAGACAGCGAAGCTTACGTATACCTGCAACCCTATGATGGTAAGATAATTCAAATATGCACAGCAAGTGGAAGGAAAATCAGTGTAACACTGGAGCATCCTCTTCTGGTCAATAGACAAGGTGTCTTAAATTGGGTAAAGGCAATAAAACTCAATGTGGGCGATTATATTGCCATTGCTCGTAAGTTAGAGCTGAATAGCCATGGGCTCAAATTGCCAGATGTGATGGAAAACATTAGAAAATACTATCAGATTATAACATATGGAGAATACCTTGATCTTAAGGAGCGTACAGACGATTTTAGAAGGATAGATGGGTTAACGATTCAAGATTTAGAGAAGATTAGAGCTCTCCTTAAAATGTCGAAGAGGGAGTTATCAAGAAGCTTAAAATTAAGTTATGATCTAATTCTTAAGATCTTTAAGGGAGAAAGAGTTTTCACCAAAGACATCAAAGAGAGGTTTATTAAACTTCTAAAAATAATACCTCCAATAACTCTTAAAAAAGACGAGTTTCTGATTGTCTATAAGAGAAAGAGCGGTACCCAGTATAGGATCCTAAAAGATGTGAAAGCCATTGATGAGGATATGGTAAAATGGTTTGCTTTCATTTGGTCTGAAGGAGCGAGCTCCCGCGGAAGGATAGCCATAGCTCAAAAAGAGCAAGAAACTATGCTAAATCAAATGTTAAAGATAACTAAACAGAAGTTTGGCGTTAAGTTTAAGCATGTAAGAAGAATAGGTTACCACCTCAATTGTAAGCCCTTAGTAGACTACTTAAAGCTAAAATTTGGGTTTAGAGCTGGGAATAAAAATGCTTCACCTATCTTACCTTGGATTACCGGTCTGAGACACGAGTATAAATCCACGTTTTTAAGGTGGTTCTTCACGCTGGACGGGGAGTTTAACCCTAAAACTGGACAGATATCTATTGTTCAGGCAAACCAAGACAATATCATCATATTATCGTATCTCTTGCTTGAATTTGGTATAGTAAGCCGATTTGGCACAAAGTTTGATAAGGCAAGATGCAAGGAGTACTATAGGTTATCGATCTCAGGAAGAGATAACTTAGCAAAGTTTCTAAACCATATAGGTTTTGAGGATGAGAAGAAAGATAGCCTCATAGAGTATCTTAGAAGAGTTTCAACAAAGTCTAAAGAGACAGATTTCTCCATACCTATTAACCATGATGAAATCTCAAGAGTCTGCTCGCTCATAGGTTTAAGGCGTGAACACTTTACCAGATCTAAGAATGACTTTTACATGAAGAAGTCATCTTGGTACAAATCTTATGAAGCATGCAAAAGAACTCATGTAATGAGCTACAGAAAGTTAAGGGAACTACTGCTAGATCTAGAATTACAGACGAACAGAGTAGAGCACTCCCTTCATGAGCTTACTTCAGAGCCTAATAGGCTCAAGAAGCATGCCTTTCTTTTAGGACTCTCACAGGAGAAATTGGCTAGGACCTTAGGAATTTCACGGAAAAGTTTGGCAAAGGCGCTAACTCTAAACGATCAAACTGTAATGCGCTCTATCTTTGAATTCTTAGCTTCTTACACCCATAGCGCTTTGATTTCAACCAAAGCTTTTGCAAAAAGCATCAGAACGATACTTGAAGCTGATATTCTGTTTGATAGAATCTCAGAGATCAAGGTCTTAGACTATAAGGGCTATGTTATCGACTTGGCAACACCAAGGTTTGCCAACTTTATAGCTGGGAATGGAGCGATAGTATGCCATAATACTACTTTGGTAGAAGCTATAACTGGGATATGGGCTAGCGCTCATAGTGAAGAATTAAAACGTGGAATTACTATAAAGGTAGGCTATGCTGATGCTGCCTTTTACAAATGTCCTTCATGTTTACCACCTATGAACTATTCTACTTCACCTAAATGCCCTAATTGTGGCTCTCAGACAGAACTTCTTAGGGTTGTGAGCTTTGTAGATTGTCCAGGTCATGAGGCTCTGATGACGAATATGCTCTCAGGAGCTGCAGTTATGGATGGAGCAATACTCGTTATAGCTGCCAATGAGAAGGTTCCTCAACCTCAGACAAGAGAGCATTTATTAGCATTACAGATGCTGGGCTTAAGACATATAGTTATCGCTCAAAACAAAGTAGACCTAGTATCATATGAGGAAGCATTATCAAATTATGAAAAGATAAAGTCCTTCATAGCAGACACTACAGTAAAAGACGCTCCAATAATACCAATCTCAGCCCAGCATAAGCTCAACATAGATGCCATGATAGAAGCCATAGAGAAATACATTCCAACACCTAAAAGAAATCCAGATGCACTGCCAATAATGCATGTCTTAAGATCTTTCGATATAAACAGACCCGGAGCATCCATAGATGAATTGAAAGGAGGAGTTGTAGGAGGAACTTTACTTCAAGGCGAAATAAAGTTAGATGATGAAGTTGAACTAAGACCTGGAATACTTAATGAGAGAACATCAAAGTATGAGCCCATCTTCACTTCAGTTGCAAGCTTAGGAACTAGTGCAGGTTTGGTCGATAAAGTAAAGCCTGGTGGGCTAATAGCTGTTGGAACGAAACTGGATCCATACATGACAAAAGGAGATGCTCTTGTAGGTCAAGTATTAGGCAAGCCTGGATCTCTTCCACCTATACATGAGGAAATATCACTTAGCGTTGCACTCTTTGAGGTTGCTGTTGGTGCCCCAGAGCTGATAAAGGTGGAGAGAATAAAGATGAACGAATCCCTTAGACTGAACGTAGGCACAGCAGTAACTCTAGGAACTGTATCATCTATAAAGGGAGATAGAATAAGTATTAAACTGAAGAGACCTATCTGTGCAACTACTAAGAGTAGAGTCGCTATAAGCCGAAGGATAGTAGATAGATGGCGCTTGATAGGATCGGGAATAATAGAGTAGTATTATGAATGAAAAGAGTACTGTTGGATGCTAGTTTTATCCTCACGCTTGCTAGCAAGCCTTTAAAATTCATCGAAGAGTTAGAAGAGATGCTCGGTAAGGTTGAGCTATCAGTTTTAGAGGATACAGTAAAGGAGCTTGAAGCCATAAGTAAAAGACCATCTGTAAAGAAGGCAAAGCAAGCAAAACTAGCTTTGGATTTTGTAATGAAACTCAAACAAATCACTTATGCCCATGAGGACTCAGTCGATGATAAGATATTGAAGTGTGCTAAGGAGAATGAATTTATCGTGGCTACTATGGATAGAGAATTGAAAAAGAGACTAAGGGCTATGGGATTATCTGTCATTACTTTAAGTGGGAATAGATTAATGATAAATGGTGTTAGAATTTAAATTCATTATATTGATTTTCACAAGGATTTCCAATTATGTATAGAATTTTAGGCTGAAGATCGTTTTCCAGATGAAAGATCACACTAGATAAGGTTAAAGTGTCAAAGCCTCCATGCCTACATATAGAATCTCTCTCACCATGGTATTTTGCAATCCTAAAAATATCCTCTATAGTTAATTCTCTCTTTTGCATGTAAGATTGAATGTAGTTCTCTCTTTTTAGAGAATTTTCGATGATTCTTTGATGAAGGTCTTTCTTTGGCTTAAAATCTATATGATGAAACCTATTTGTAATTACTACACTATTAGCCTTTGATATGTATAACTTTCCATCGAAATTCTCTATCCTAAAGATTCTTTCTAAATCTCCCAATACGTAATTGGCTGAACTATAACGCCCTGATCTTAACTTATCTTTGATCATTTTGATGGCATCATCAAGGTCTTTTGAACATGAGAGAACTTCCTTCAGTAATACACCCCTTGACATGAGACCTTTAAATCCTGGAACATTGGCTACTCCTCCAAAGATTTCAGCCTTTAAAGAATAACCACAAACGATTCCCTTCGATCTGTAATCGAACAAGGCTACAACTTTGTTCTCATCAATCAGCCTAACGTCTTCTCCCAGATAGACCGCATCGACCTTGTCATGGTTCTCTAAAAACAGTAATCTATCTTTGCTATTTGGTCTTAACATAGCAAATATCGTGCACATAGTTTAATCCGCATTATTTGACGAGAATCTTACAAAAAATCTTATCGAAACTCACTATGAGTATAAAAACCAACAAATTTGTAAATTTAACCAATCTTTATTCAAACAAGAAGTATGAGGACGAGTTAAAATCTAAGCTTCTTCGTATTCTTCTTCCCAGCCCTCCTCGTATTCTTCTTCCTCATATTCTTCCTCGTACTCTTCCTCTTCATATTCTTCTGACACAAAGATCACCCCGATGCACCCATAGTCCGAGTTGGATGAATATATAAGATTTACCTAATGATTTTGATAACTTGTAGGAATTTGGAAGAAATCTTTTTGCTGTTAGTTTTAATGCTAATCTCAAGAAATGGAAACCTTAAAGAAAGTGTAAATATTCTTATTTAATGAAATTATTGAACCATGAGAATATTCATTGTCGAATGTAATGAGGAAGGGTTGATCAAAGCTTCAGAGATGGTAAAGAAGGGCAAGATAGTAGTCTATCCAACAGATACAGTCTATGGGTTAGGCTGTGATCCTTATAATTCAACTGCAATTGAGAGGTTGTTTGAACTGAAATCAAGGGAGTGTAAACCTCTTCCTGTATTATGCTCAAGCATTGATATTGTAAAAGAACTTGTAAAACTTGACGAGAGAGGGTTGAAATTGGCATCAAAGTTCTGGCCTGGTCCTTTGACGATAGTTGCAAAGAAGAATAAGACTTTGCCTAAAATCCTTACTTGTGGTAGTGATAAACTAGGAGTTAGAATCCCTAATCATGAAGGTGCAAAAAAGCTGATCGAGCTTTGTGGTGGGAGCTTAGTTGGGACAAGCGCCAATAAATCTGGATTAAATTCTCCTAGAACTCCTGATGAGGTTTTAAAATTATTAGGAAGAGGATTTGATATAATGATCGATGGCGGTCCAACTCCTTTGGGAAAGGAGTCCACAGTGATAGATGTGACAGGTAAGAGACTAAAAGTGATAAGAGAAGGAGCCATAAAAGCATCGGACTTGCTAAAAATTTGATATAGGTGCCATTCATTGAGGTTTAACCTTATAGCTACAACTCATAGGGGGCTTGAGCATGAGGCGTCTTCAGAACTCTTTACATTGTTGAATCAGATAGGCGATGAATCTCCAGATATTATAAAAACTGGCATTCTTGGTCTCTTGGTTGCAAATACTAAATTAGACCCTCTTAAGGTTATAGAGGAGGTAAGAAGGATAGTTATCGAAGATCCATTAAGGATAAGATACATCTTAAGAATCATCCCCATAGACGCTGTAGTAGAGACGAATATAGAGAAGATAGTAGAAGCTGTATCAAACTTCACTAAAAGAATAGATAAAGAAGAATCCTTTCGCATCACTGTTGAAAAGAGACGCACAAATCTTTCAAGTTCAGAAATAATTCATTCTGTTGCCAAAATAATCGATAGGCATGTAAATTTGGAGAAACCGGACTGGATAGTTCTAATAGAGATCATAGGAAAATTTACTGGGGTATCTGTTTTAAAGCCAGATCAAATTCTAAACGTGATCAAGATAATAAGAGAAGGCGCTTTAAATAGAGGATTTTGACCTAATGCTTGAATAAGTTAGATAGATTTAAATAAAGAAACTCAAGATGTCTTATTTCTCAAGACTGAAAATTGATCATAGCTTTAATCATACTGATAATAACTTACATAGGAATATCTTTTACAAGACTACCAAAAGTAAACATAGATAGACCTGCAGCTGCCTTTCTTGGAGCAGTTCTCATGGTTTTATTTGGAGTTCTCACCCCTCAAGAAGCAATATCAGCCATTGACTTCAACACTATAGCCTTGTTACTGGGTATGATGATCGTCATTGCCACTTTAGAGGAAAAAGGCTTTCTCACTTATCTTGCTGTAAAATCTATGTCTATAGCGAAAAACCCAAAGGGGCTTTTAATTGTTGTAATAGTTGCAACTGGATTGGCAAGTGCCTTTCTTGTAAATGATGCCGTTGTTCTATTGTTCACTCCAGTTATAATAGAGACTTGTAATCTGATGGGTATAAAGAATCCAGTTCCATATTTGATTGCAGAAGCCATGTCATCTAATATAGGAAGCGTTATGACGATAACTGGAAACCCTCAAAACATGCTGATTGGAATGACTTCTGGAATTTCTTACATAGATTTCTTTCTTTATCTATTCCCCATTGCATTTCTCTCAACCATAGTTCTAATCTTCATCGTTTACTTTATCTACAGAAAGGATTTTAATCAAGAATTAAAGATCGATAGCTCTATTAAGATCAATAATTTTGATTTTAAGCAGATGAGATTTTCTCTCCCAATATTGATATTCACAATGGTACTCTTCTTTCTAAGCTCATTTATCAAATTGGAGATTCCTATGATAGCTTTGATAGGCGCTGTCTTAATGTTGCTCTTTGCAGGAGTAAAACCCTCCAAGATTATAAGCAAGGTCAATTGGGTGCTGTTATTGTTCTTTGCAGGGCTCTTCATTGTTATTAGAGGGGCTTCAAAGGCAGGCGTTTTAGACTTATTGTTAAGTGAAATAAACTTTAGTCCTAATGTTGAAGGAATCATATCATTAAATTTCTTCAGCACAGTAATTTCTCAAATAGTCAGCAATGTTCCTCTCACAATGCTGATCATTCCTCTGATCAAGTATGCAAAAAGTAATTTATTATGGATAAGCTTGGCAGCAGGTTCAACTTTGGGTGGAAATGCTACTTTGATAGGTGCAGTTGCAAATCTAATCGTTGCAGAAGAAGCAGATAAGAAAGGTGTAAAGATCAGCTTTAAAGAATTCACAAAAACTGGCATTATAGTAACTATATTGACGATTTTAGTTTCCATCTTGATTCTTACGATTGAGTATGAACTTGGATTCTTGGTTTAGTAAATTTTAATTCTTAGTTGCTTTAGTTCATCTCTGTGCGGTGGTCGTCTAGCCTGGTCTAGGACATCAGCCTGCCAACATTTAGGCAGACCGCTGGCAACCCGGGAGATCATTTTGATCCGGGAATTCAAATCCCGGCCACCGCACCTCACTTTAATAAAAAATTAATTCTAGATTAGATTGATAAGAGACAAAATAATCATTGTTCTGATTTCTCGCTGTAAATCATAGCGATCTTCATCTTCCCCTTGCACTTGGTGCACTCTCCTCCATCTTTGTATATGTAGTCTCCTATCTGGAAAGCCCTCTTCGTCTTTAGATGACAAGAATTGCACTCTTCAACAGTATACACCAAGAATTTTGATCGCTTCACAGGGCTACTCATATTATCCATTGATTGCTTTACTGCTTCCTTAAAAACTTCTTCGTTAATTTACGAAATTATTGAGAAATTCCTATCGTATTGCCAACGCCTACGATTGCTACCTTGTCTCCTTCCTTTGTCTTCTCTTCTATTATTCTGTTTATAATTCCTATTACTTTGTCTATGGTTTCAGCTATTTCCTTTTTCATTACTGATATAGCCTCGATTATAGATTGTTTTATCGCTATAGCGTATAGTGGAATACCGTGCTTTGATGCCACTTCTTCTATCTTGAACCTATCGACGCCTATACCGCCTATTATAGCACCAACTCCTTCTGCTATTTCTCCAGTCTTCTCTCCTTCGAGCTTTAATGCTGCATCTATCATTATTATTGAATCTATCTTTACACCCATCTCCTCTATAAGACGAGTTAGAGCATTACCAGGCTGTCCTACGTTCCCTCCAGGTCCCTCAGCCTTAATGAGGTAGAGCGCCCTTCCCTTATACTCTGATTCACTCATAACTGTATCCTTAGCAATAACTTTCTTCTCTTTCTCAGTCATCATCTTCCCCACGACCATGGCTCCTATACCATCTCCTATTGGTTGAGATTGCTTGAAGGCGTCTATTGCGCCCATGAGAGCCTGAGCCTCTTCAAGTACCTGGGGTAGAACCATCTGAAGCTGCACTACCCAGATGTAGCTCATGGTTTTCTTACCTAAGAGGTAATAGTGCCTGACCACTTTGTAGATATAGTTTAAAGCCGTAGCCACTTCTAAGAGATTCTCGATATTACTGGCTTGAGTATCTGTAGCGGATGAGACAAGGCGCTTAATCTCTGCCCTCACTCTATCATCCCTTACATTCATTATATGTTCTATTTTCTTTACTATGCCAGCAGGATCTAAATCTACAGGCAATAGGGTAAAGTACTCCAAGAATTGATCTATTTTCTCGCTTATGTTTTCTTGGGATTTACCAAAAGAAGATATGAAGTCTATGGCTTCTTTTCTCGATTTCTCCTTCATTAGCTTGAGCTTGTTCAATGAGCGGGAAACATCACTTAGACTCATCCATAGTTGTATTTTTTGCCCATAGAATATCAGCACTATGAAGGGTATCCAGAATAGCAATAGTCCTAACAGAGACTGATCTCCAAAGCCAATTTGTAGCGATGTAAACAATACCATGCGCCTTAACTGCTATCTATATAAGAATTTTTCCCTTTTTAGCTTTTTGTCTACGATTTGAATTATTGTGTAGCAGGGACTTATGGGTTCATATCTTAGTTTGTATTCTCGAATTCTAACGTAATATGGCGCATGTTTAGTTTAGGTTTTTAAAAGCGAAAATGTTAAATATTTCTAACGTTAGAAATATTTAACATGGGCAGAATGAATATGAGAAAAAATAAGATTGGTTATTTAGGA
>JBNAWJ010000050.1:0-11075 GCA_049699795.1 Nitrososphaerales archaeon
ACCCTTCATAGCAGATAAGTAACAGAACCTGACTCATAATTCTTGACAGCATCACATGATTTAACGATATACAGATAAATATGCAGTTTTTGAAGAATTAATCCGTTGACAGCATCATATAGCCTCACATTCGATTATGATCCTGTAGAGAACCCTGACTGGGGCTTTGCAAGAACGAATCGTTTTATCTTACGCAATAGCATAGCAGAGTTCGGTCTCTCAGTATACTCTGTGCCTATAGATATCTCCTTTCAATCTAAACAATTGCATCTAACAGCGCCCAACAGAGATTATCCGTATGAAGGCTTACTGGCTTTGACGAAGGGAGAGAATTGGAAGTTTCTAGATTGTTTTGCGTTTAGTATTATTAAAGATGGAAATGCACTGAAACTTCATCCAAAAAAAGTATCTGCATCTACATGGTTTCTTGATTATGTATACAAGATAGAGGATGAAGATGGACATCAAGGTTCATTAAAGACTTCATACTGGCTTAGCGAAGGTGAGCATGCATGCCTTAATCTAGAATTTGAGATAGAATCTTCTAAAAGGGATTTTGAGTTGATAGTAGCGCCTTTCATTGACATTCGCCACATATGCTCTGATAGTGAGCCGAAAAGACATATCATAAAAATCATAGAGAACGAAAATAGTTATCCGATGATGAAGGCTGAGAAGAATGATCGTTTACTCACCATCTTCACTCCCAGTAAGAACGTTCGAATAGAAGGTGGCACGGCTTACCTTAATTGGTTTTATAAACTAGGAGATGGTTTTAGGACTCAAACTCCTGAAGGCATAGTTTTTCGTGGACAGAGTAAGGAACTTCTCATTCCAGCACTATTTCATGTCAAATTTGCTGAAGACAGAATGAGAATTAGATTTCATGCTATACCTATGATGAAAGAAGATCCTCTAAAGATAGATTCTATGCAAGAATTTAAGGATAAGCTAGAGCATGAATCTAAAAAGCTATCATTCTTAAAGAGTTTAATCAAAAGAGGCGAGGATCTCCAAGTTTATAACTCAATCCTTGCAAGAATGGATGCTCTCACAAGATTTGGAATGAAGATTGTTCTTCAAAAAAGGAGAGAATTGAAAGTAATGGAGGCTGGAGGATGGTGGTTCAGGTCTCCTTGGATGCGTGACATTTTCACTAATCTACATCAAAATCTGGAATTTTTAAAAATCTTGGACAAAAGGCTGGAGATAGTGAGAGACTGCATCCTATTAGGGATAGAGTTCTTTGATGATAGTAGTGGAAGAGTTCATAATTATTTACCCATGTTGGCTTCTGATTATGAATTCAAGATCGGTCGTTTATTGCCTTTAGAGAAATACTACTTTGCTTCAGACCCTACATTGCTATTCTTCATAATTTCTTGGGAATACATGAGATCGACAAGAGATAAGGATTTGCTTAACACAATACTAAGGATAATGGTAAAAACCTATCAAACATACAAAAAAGCTTCTTTAGATGCTGTTAATGGTCCTCCTGTCATTTCAGATTTAGGATTACTAGCTTGCGTGCCGTGGCATTCTTGGATAGACTCGAAAAGAGTGATAGTGCATAGAGGCTTAAAGTTTGACGAAATACCAAACAGGATACCGAAAGAGTGGCAGATAGAAGAAATTGAGAATTCTAAGGAACCAGAGGAAGTTAAAAGAATCTTCAACACACCAAGGTTCTATCTGCCTGAAATAAACGCTCTTTGGATAAAGGCATTAGAAGCACTCGTTAAAATGGCTAACATGGAAAAGAGCATAGTAAATCAAGATTTTCTCAAGTCTGTCATGAATACTCTATCAAAGGCAAAAGAAAATTACTTACAAGTATTTTGGAATAGCAAGAAAGGGTATTTCTACGATGTCTTATCTTATGATCTATCAAAAAAGGATGAGACCTTAGGATCACCTTGTATAGTTGCAGCATCTATTCTTAACGATCTTTTGCCTAAAGAGAAGCTTAAAACTATATGGGAAGTAGCCCAGAAGAGATTATTAGTGTATAGAAGGATAAAAGGGCTCAAAAAATATTATGATGAATTACACCCCTTTGGGATAATAGTAAAAGATAGTGAGGAAAGAATATACTTTAATGATGAACAGTATCACGGCGCAGTTGTATGGCCCAGAGATACACCATACATAATCAAGCTTTTAGAAAGAATTGGAAGGTATGATATGATAAAGGGCTTTTTGATAAGCAACTTGGACCATCAGATGAGTGAAGGTACGATATTTTATAACAATGAGCTCTTTAGCCTTCCCCTTGGAAAGAATCCTTGTCCTATTGATGGATTAAAAGAGAATCCTGTTCCAGTAAAGAATCCTGTTCAATTATGGTCACAATGGGTCGATCCTTATATGAAGTATGAAATTTGAAAAAGAATTATCATCTTAAATATAATGATCGATCGTATAAAATGCTTTTAATATAGTGGTTATAAACAGCTTTGTTCGATAGATATTTAAGGTTTTGAGTATGAGAATAGGCTTCTTCGTCTGGGAGTACCCTCCAGTTTTGGTGGGAGGGCTTGGCACCTATGCCACATATATTACTCGAAAATTCGTAGAGATGGGTCATGATGTTATGGTCTTTACCCTCAACCCAGGAAATCTTCCCACAAGAGAAGTCGTAGATGGTGTCGAAGTGCATAGACCACTGATCGCTGATGCTGCCAACATATTCCCCTTATTTGTTTCAGATGATCTCAGGAGATGGGGAACTAACATCAAGTTCTTTAACGATGTATTCATATATAATGTTCTATCGGCAACAAAGTTCACCAACGAGTTAGTAAGAAAAGAGAATGGTCGTTACGATCTGATATCCATACATGATTGGCTCAGCAGTATCTCTGGCCTCATCATCAAGAACGAATTGAAGATACCTATGGTCTTCCACGCCCACTCAACAGAGTGGGGTAGGAGCGGTAACAATGGTTCTGAAGTAGTGAATCATTTAGAAGCCATGACAGCCCGAATGTCAGATAGGATAATTACAGTAAGTAATATGATGAAAGATGATCTTATACTTCATGGTTGGGAAGGGAATAAAACCAACGTGGTCTGGAATGGTGTAGACCCTAAGGTCTATGATCCAAAAAAGGTCCATTATGAAGAAGTTTCAGAGATAAGAGAAATGTATAAAATCAAAGAAGATGAGCAGATGATCCTCTATGTGGGAAGATTAACATGGATAAAAGGAGTAAGAAATCTGGTAGAAGCCATGCCCTTGGTCCTTAAAGATTTTCCCAAGACGAAACTTGTGATACTAGGCACGGGTGAAGATCAGCAGAACCTTGTTGAGTTGGCGGATCGATTAAAAATAAGGAATAACATCATCTTCAGGTTTGAATTTGTGCCTGAAAGAGAGCGAATACTGCATTATGCAGCCTCAGACCTTTGTGTATTCCCATCTCTCTATGAACCTTTCGGGATTGTAAGCTTAGAAGCTATGGCGATGGAGAAGCCTGTAGTCGTAGGAGCCAGAGGTTTGGTAGGTTTCACTGAGCAAATTATTCCTTCAGGTCCTGAGCAAAATGGTATTCATGTAAATGGCTACGATGCTACTGATATAGCTTGGGGCATAAGAGAAGTCCTAAAAGACAAAGATTTAGCCAAGCAATGGGGCAAGAATGGAAGACAGAGAGTCCTAAAAGATTTCACTTGGGACAAAGTAGCTGAGCAGACTTTGGAGATATACCAGAGCCTATTATAAGAATCATGAATTAAACTTTCTATTCATTGCTCATTAGATGTGGGATAGATTCCTTTACAGCTTCAGCACTTTTCAAGAAAAGCTCCTTCTCAACCTCGTCAAGTTCTAACTCTATGACTCTCTCAACACTGTTCTTTCCTATGATCGCTGGTACTCCTACGCAAACATCGTATAATCCATATTCACCATTCAAATAGAAGGAAACAAGATGAACCTTTTTCCTATCTCTAATCATGGATTCAATTATAGATGAGGTCGAAGCTGCTACGCCAAAGGTGGTAGCACCTTTAAGAGATATTACATCGGCTCCTGCCTTCCTTGTCTTCTCAATTAGATTGGCCATCTGACATTCATTAAATATTTTTTCGATAGGTATTCCATTAACCTTTGATTGGCTTCTCAAAATAACCATGGAGTCTCCATGCTCTCCTATAACAAAGGCATCAATTGAAGAATTGGAAACTTCTAGAACTGATGATAAATGATACTTGAGCCTAGCAGCATCTAACTCGCTACCGACTCCAAATACAACATTACGATCAAACCCCGTTGTCTTAAGAGCGAGATAAGTCATCAGATCCAATGGATTTGTCACTACGATTACTTTTGATCTTGGTGCATACTGTAAGATTTTCTCTGATATCTGTTTTATGATTGCCTTATTCTTTTTAAGAAGGTCTAGTCTGCTCATATCAGCAGTTCTTGGAAAACCTGCTGCCACTACGACTATATCAGAACCTTCTAAATCCTTATAATCGTTAGAACCTTTGATCTTAACATCTATGTTGAGTTCAGAAGCCATGTGACTGAGGTCTAGAGCATTTCCTTGGGGTAATCCTTGAATTATATCTATCAGTGTTAAGTCATCCAATCCTTTAAGAGTTATATGCTCAGCTATAGTGCTTCCAACCTTGCCAAGACCTACTATACTTATCAAACTTCCACCCAAGTTGTGCCTTTACATGGCTAATATTTGAATGATGCTAGTAGATTTTTTGCAATTTAATTAGTATCTTCTCAATACTACACTAATTCGATTTCTAACTTTAAATAAACATAAAAGGTCATCTTTTTTATCCGTATAGATCAGGTTGATAAATTTGTCATCAGAGATAAAGGTCATAGGAATAAAAGGAATCCCTGAAGTTAAGATTGGTGATAATTTAGCCAATATTATTGTTAATTCAATTCAAAGGCAAGGCATCAAGATCATGAATAAAGATGTAATTGTTGTAACTCATAAGATAGTCTCTAAGGCTGAGGGAAGACTTGTTGACTTAAAAATGATAAAACCATCAGATTTCGCTTTGAAGATAAGTAAGCGTAGAAAAAAGGATCCTAGAATGGTAGAAGTCATTCTTCGTGAGGCAAAAAGAATAGTCAGGATGGAGAGAGGAGTGATAATAGCTGAGACTAGGCATGGATTCATATGCGCCAATGCTGGCGTTGACAAATCTAATGTAAAAGGCGAAGACATGGTCTCTTTATTGCCTATAAATCCTGATAAATCTGCTAAACTCATTAGAGATGAGATAAAGAGAAGATTAAACGCTGATGTCGCTGTGATAATATCAGATACCTTTGGCAGACCTTGGAGAGAAGGGCAGACAAACATTGCTATAGGAGTTGCTGGGTTAGAACCAATTTTGGATTACAGAGGAAAAAGGGACAGTTATGGTTATACTCTTAAGGTGACTGCTATAGCTATAGCTGATGAACTAGCATCGGCAGCAGAGCTTGTCATGGGAAAAGTAGGGATGGTGCCCATAGCGATAATAAGAGGCTATCAATACACTGAAGGAGAAGGCTCTGTCAAGTCTCTTATAAGACCTCGTTCAAAGGATCTTTTCAGCTAATTTCTATTTCTCCAGAAGGGGTTTATGAATTTCTTTCAAGTACTCGTTGACTCTGTTTACTAGACCAATCTTCATCATATAATCGCAAGTTTCTGTTTTTTCCCCAAGTTTTGAGAGTGTAATTAAATCCTTTGGAGTATCTATATCCAACGCAACTCTTGGCGATCTGTAGATAATGTATTGGATTCTATTGGCAATGGATTCGTCAATATGAGTTTTAAAGCTGTTTGCTCCAAACCTTGGCTTTATTACATTGGGAGGGTTCAAAAGAAGAGCGTTGGTCCCTTTTTCATCCATGGACGGTACTATGACTACAGATTTAGGAAGACGTCTTTGTTTTATCATATCATCTATATCACTACTCTTTATAAGGGGTATGTCCATTGGTAAAACAAGTAATGATCTGATCCCTTCATCCAAGCAAAATTTTGCCACTTTGTCAACAGCTGAATTCAGTCCTCTTGGTTCTCCCTCATCAAAGGCTATTGCTCTCATCTGCCTTGCCAATTCTAGTATGGTTTTGTCACAGCTTATGATTGCTACTTTCTCTGCATATTTTGAATTGCTTATTGCCTTCAGAACATCTTTTAGCATGGAAATGCAGAGCAGACTCTTCTCTTTGGGTCTTAATACTACTTCAAGCCTTCTCTTTGCGTCTTTTAAGCCTTTTACAGGAACTACTACAAAAGTCATTTTATACTCCTATAGCCTTTAAAGCGACCTTAGCTAATTCCATCTTCTCTTTTAAGCCTTTCATTATAGTGTCTGTAACTACAACCTTTATTCCCAAAGCCTCTATCTTCTCTTTAAGGTTTGCATCCAAGTTATCTATAATAAAAGCGTCCAAAAAGTCTCTATACAATTTTGCCACACCATAAGCAGAAACCTCTTCCTTTTCAATGTGGAACTGCCTTGATAGACTACTCATCAATTTGTCAGCAGGCCCTTTGACTGGAGCCCCAGCTATTAAGGGGCTTATACCTACTATCTTTGCTTTTGTTTCCCTTAAGCTATCTCTAACTCCTGGGACAGAGAGAATTGTGCCTATGCTGACTATTGGATTGCTTGGACAAATTGTTATTCCTTTAGCCTTTATGATGGAATCGATGACTCCAAGAGCAGGCTTTGCTTTTTCTATGCCTTTGAAAATCACCTTTAAGACTTCATCCTGAGTCTTTCTCTTTATTAGATACTCTTGGAAGTGCATATCACCTTTATCTGTTACCATAATAGTCTCAACTTTATCATCGGTCATAGGTATGATCCTAGCCTTTACACCCAAAGCTATGCGCTCTTTATCTATTACTTCTGATAGTCTAAGCCCTTTTTTCAGGAGATGAGTTCGATAAATGTGAGTAGCAAGATCTCTATCACCGAGCATGAACCATGTATCATAACCGTATCTTTGAAGAGCTTCTAAGCAATGGAAAGTGTCTCCTTTTATTCCCCAGCCTTTCTCATCATCGACTATTCCTGCTAATGTGTAAATTACTATATCGATATCAGGAGATATTTGCAAGCCATAAAGTTCTATATCGTCTCCAGTATTGACTATGACAGATATTTCTTCATCTTTAACTACTCTGATAAGCCCCTCAAGGAATCTTGCAGCCCCTACCCCTCCTGCCAAGGCTGTTATCAATTTTAGCGCCATTTGTTATAGCTGATTAAACTCTTTAAGGGTTTTCTTGATGGCATTTTTGGTTGCTCTAAAGGGTATCCTATCTCTATTAGAGCTTGGGGGTCAAATTCATTAGGAATCTTCAAAACTCCTCTTACTGCTTCCATACAGAATAAAGGTGCACACCTCCAGCAAGCTCCTAATCCTTTTGCATGAATTGCTAACAATAGGTTCTCTATGGCTGCTGAAACCGATTGAACAGCCATCAAGTATTCAGCTTTCTTTCTCCTATCATCTGGATACTTATCCATATCCTCCATCGTAAGGCACGGTATGATCAGTATTGAAGAATTTATGGTTCTCTTTTTTGATGCTTCAATTAGCTTTTCAATTTCAATTCTCGATAAACCATTCTTTGATAAATCCTCTTGCCAAGCCTGAGCCATAGCATCAGCAAGTTTGATCTTGACCTTTTCATCATCTACTATTATAAAGCGCCAAGGCTGAGCGTTATGGGCTGATGGAGCACTTACTGCTACATCAAGGATCTCTTCTATAACGTTTCTTGAGATAGAGCCTGGCTTTAGTCTCTTTACGCTCCTTCTTGACTTAATGAATTTTAAGAAATCATTAGATTCAATCATAACTTTTTGACCATTATTTTATTTGGCACAAGAATATAAAATATAAAGGGAACCCTATTATCACTGAGCAGTAAGACTTTGACGACAATGAAAAAGATCGATGAACTGGGTGATTGGAGAAGGACTCATTACTCTGTAGAGATTACTCCAAGATTAGAGAATAAAAGAGTCACGGTCTTTGGCTGGTTGGCAAGTATACGTGAGCAAGGTGGCATAGTCTTTCTAATCCTTAACGATAAGGATGGCATGGTTCAAGTTACTATACATAAGGATAAAGCCTCTAACTCGATTTTGGAGAAGTTAAAGAATCTCAGTGAGCATTCTAGCATAGGTGTTAGAGGAATAGTTAAGAGCATTAAAAAAGCTCCTCATGGGGCTGAGATAATTCCTGAAGAGATCAAAATTCTAAGCATAACCCAGAGACAGCCTCCATTTAGCTTGTTCGGGGGAAAGATGCCAAGTATTGATAAACGCCTAGACATTCGTGTCATAGATCTAAGAAGACCAAAAGCCCAATCTATATTCAAGATAAGGCATACAGTTTTGAAAGCGATAAGGGATTTTCTCATAAGCAAGGGTTACGTAGAGGTAAGCACTCCTAAGATAATTGCTACAGCCACTGAAGGAGGAGCAGCATTATTTCCTTTGTTATACTATGATAAAGAGGCTTTTCTTGCTCAAAGTCCTCAGCTTTACAAGGAACAATTAGTGATACCTTTTGAGAAGGTATTCGAAATAGGACCGATTTTTAGGGCTGAGGAATCTCGCACACTAAGGCATTTAAGTGAAGTTATTTCGATAGATGTTGAGGAAGCCTTTGTCTCTTATGAAGATACTATGAAGCTTATTGAGCAGATGATTCATCATGTTACAAAAACGATAAATGATAAATGTAGTGAAGAAATGGAGTTATTAAAGCATAAATTGATGATCCCTAAAGCTCCTTTTAAGCGATTAACTTACGATTATACCATCAAAATGTTAGAGAAAGAAGATGTAATAGTGAATTGGGGAGAAGATTTATCGACACAAGCCCTCAAGATTCTAGGAGAGATATTGCCTGAATTCTACTTCATAACAGACTGGCCTACAGCTATAAAGCCCTTCTACATAAAGCCAAAAGATGGTAATCAAGATATTTGTGAATCCTTCGATTTTATGCATGGCTCTATCGAATTGGCATCAGGAGGATCAAGAGTAAGCTCTAAGAGATTGTTAATGAAGAGGTTAAAGGAGCAAGGTTTGAAGCCAAAGCTCTTCGAATATCATCTGAGAATCTTTGATTATGGAATGCCTCCTCATGCAGGATTTGGACTAGGATTAGAGAGGTTGATGATGGTACTGACAAGACAAGAGAATATTAGAGAGGTTACAATGTTCCCAAGAGATCAGTTTAGGTTAGCACCTTAATTCATTGGCAAAGTTTTCTTATTTAATTCTTTATGAACTATTAATCGTCTTTTCGTAAACTTTCAGCAGTTTATCTGTGCATTTTTCTACTGAGTAATCAAGGGCAGTCTTGCGGGCGTTTTCTCTCATCCTAGATTTCTCATTTATCGCCTTTATTATCTTCTCAGCACAGTCATCAGGATCGTCAGCATCGAACAAATAACCATTGTAGCCGTTTTTCACTATTTCTTTTATGGCTAAATAATCTGCACCGACGACTGGCTTACCACAAGCCATAGCTTCAAGGGCTGTTAGACCCTGAGTCTCAAACTTAGAGGGAAAGGCAAAAACGTCTGAAGCCGCGTAATAATATGCTAATCTTCCTTCTCTAATATAGCCTTGAAGTATAAAGCTATCTTTCAGATTATTCGCGATTATCAGATTCTTGTAATACTCTCTAGCCGGTCCCAAACCAGCCACTAAAAATTTACAATTAGGCAAATTATTGAGCACTTTAGGAGCTGCTTTTATGAGAACATCGAGGTTCTTCTCTTTAACAAGCCTACCAACGTAGAGCACTAAATATTCATCTTTAATGCCAAGCAATTTTCTGATAGGCTCACCATTTATGCCAGGGTTGAACCTGTTCACATCGATACCAGTTGGAATGGTGTATATTTCCTTCTCTAATCCATGCTTAATCAAGATATTCTTGATCACATCACTAGGAACGATGACAACGTTAGAACATTTCAGATAAAATTTCACATAACTCCAAGCCATTCTCTTAGCTAAAATTTTCGTCTTATCACTCCTAGCTACGTAATGAACGGCCTCTGGAATTAGAGTATGAAAGGTTGTGATAAGAGGCAAATTCAAAGAGTGCGCCGCCCAAACAGCAGCCCAACCTGTAGTAGCTATACCATGAGAATGAACAAGTTGAATGCCAAGTTCCTTTACTTTTCCTTTAGAGAAAAATGGAAAGAATGCTATCTTGTAGTCAGGGTAAGGCTTGAAAGGAATCGATGTATAGTAAAATACATGGTCATCCAAATTTCTTTCTTTTGCTTGTCTTGAGCCTGAACAGAAGACGAATACTTCATGACCTCTCTCTTCAAGAGCCTTACGTAGTGTGAGAATGGATGTTACGACACCATCCCTGTTTGGCAAGTAGGTGTCTGAGAAGAATGCAATCTTCATCAAAAAACCTAAAGCAAGGAGACTTAATAAGACTATGGCTAAATCTTAATTACCTTAAAAAAAGAACTAGTAAAGCCACCACCTATGAGGAGCAGGGTTCTATGCTCTCTTACCGTATTTTCCCCACTGATGCTCCTAATAGCCCTGAAAAGTTTTTAAAACATATAGGGTAGAGTCTCACTTATGCCAATTATTCACGTTTATGTTTGGAAGGGATTTTCAAACGAGGCTAAGAAGAAGGTAATAGCAGGCATAACTAAGCTTTTCACCGAAATAGGCGTACCTGCAGAAGCGGTTGAAGTTATCATGCATGAGGTTTCGAAAGAAGACTGGGGGGTAGGTGGAGAACAAGCTAGTGAGAAGCTTAAACATATTCAGCCGCCATAAGAACAGTTCTGCACTTATTGTTGCTATGTTTTCCCTTATCAAAGCATAGACATTACATTATTTAAAAGCCTCACTTTTAGCGAACTTGGTCTTACTCTCTATTCTGTGCTTGCTTTCATGATATGCTAAAAATAGTTAAATGTTTGACATCAAAAATACAACAATATGGCTGAAAAACCAATAGCTGCATTCGTTCTATCTCTAATTGGGTCAATAATATTCCTCCTTCTCGGTATTTTCCTTTTTTTCTT